>NZ_DASPMG010000417.1:0-16537 GCF_035627195.1 Azospirillum sp. | reverse complement strand
GGCCGGCCCGGCTGATCGCGGTTCTCGCCCTGGCGGCGCTGGCCGCCATCGCCCTGGCGCTGTCGGTGGGGGTGGGGCCGCGGGGGTGGACCGTGTCCACCGGCGCGCTCTTCGCCGACCTGCTGGACTGGCGCGGGCCGCGCGTCGCCGTCGCGGCGGCGGCCGGGGCGATGCTGGCGGCGGCCGGCATGGTGCTGCAGCGCGTCACCGCCAACCCGCTGGCGGGGCCTGAGATGCTGGGCGTGGGCAGCGGGGCCGGCGTCGGGCTGGCGGCGGCGCTGTTCGCGTTCACGGCACCCGGCCTGGGCGTGCAGGTCGCGGCCTCGGCGCTGGGCGCCACGCTGGTGCTGGGCGGCATGCTGGCGCTGTCGCGCCGCGCCGGTTTCGGGCCGGAGCGGCTGCTGCTGGCCGGCATCGCCATGGGGGCGCTGTGCAGCGCCGTGCTGACCGCCGTCATCGCCACCGGCTCGCCGCAGGCCTTCGACCTGCTGCGCTGGCTCAGCGGCTCCACCAACGAGGCGACGCCGGCGGAGGCGTGGCTGTGCGCCGCCGCGGCGGTGGCGCTGCTGGCCCCGCTGCCGTGGATGGCGCGCTGGCTGGAGATCCTGCCGCTGGGCGACGTGACCGCCCAAGCCCTCGGCCTGCCGGTGCGGCGCTGCCGCGCGGTGCTGGTGGTGCTGGCCGGGCTGCTCACCGCCGTGGCGTCGCTGTCCGTGGGGCCGCTCAGCTTCGTCGGGCTGGTGGCGCCGCATCTGGCGCGCCTGCTCGGCCTCGGCCGGCCGCTGGCGCACGGGGCGGGGGCGGTGCTGATCGGCGCCGGGCTGATGGTCGCCTCCGACTGGCTGGCCCGCACCGCCGCCTTTCCCTACCAGCTACCGCTGGGCCTGTTCGCCTCGCTTCTCGCCGGGCCGTACCTGGTCTGGCTGCTCGGCCGCGACGGCCGCACCTGACGAATTCCGATCAGCCACCCGCCACCATCGGGAAGGAAAGCATGCTCCGCCGCTTCTTCGCCTATTACCGCCCCTACAAGGGCCTGCTGGCCCTGGACGTCTGCTGCGCCGTGCTGTCCGGCCTGCTGGAGCTGGGCTTCCCCATGGCCGTGCGCTCCTTCGTCGACCAGCTGCTGCCCACCCAGGACTGGCCGCTGATCGTGCTGGCGTCGGCCGTGCTGCTGGCGGTCTACGCCGCCAACGGTGGACTGATGGCGGTGGTCGTCTACTGGGGTCACAAGCTGGGCGTCAACATCGAGACGGAGATGCGGCGCAAGAGCTTCGACCATCTGCAAAAGCTCTCCTTCCGCTTCTACGACAACAACAAGACCGGGCACCTCGTGGCCCGCGTCACCCGCGACCTGGAGGAGATCGGCGAGGTCGCCCACCACGGGCCGGAGGACCTGCTGATCGCGGTGATGACCTTCGTCGGCGCCTTCGCGCTGATGCTGGCGGTGCACGCGCCGCTGGCGCTGATCACCGCCGTGGTCGTGCCGATCGTCGCCTTCCTGACCAGCCGCTACGGCGGGCGGATGACGCAGAACTGGCAGGCGCTCTATTCCCGCGTCGGCGACTTCAACGTGCGGATCGAGGAGAACGTCGGCGGCATGCGCGTGGTGCAGGCCTTCACCAACGAGGAGCACGAACGCGCCCTGTTCGCCCGCGACAACGACCGCTACCGCCGCACCAAGCTGGACGCCTACCGCATCATGGCGGCCTCCACGACGCTCAGCTACATGAGCATGCGGCTCATCCTGATCGTCGTCATGCTGACCGGCGCGCACTACGTGCTGGCGGGGGAGCTGAGCCACGGCGGGTTCTTCGCCTTCCTGCTGCTGGTCAACGTCTTCTTCCGGCCGATCGAGAAGATCAACGCGGTCATCGAGACGTATCCCCGCGGCATCGCCGGCTTCCGCCGCTACACCGAGCTGATGGACACCGAGCCCGACGTCAAGGACACCCCCAGTGCCGTCCCCGCCCCGCCGCTCAAGGGCGACATCCGCTACGAGGGCGTCACCTTCGCCTACGGCGACGGCCGGCCGGTGCTGGAGGACGTGGACCTGACGATCGAGGCCGGCAGCACGGTGGCCTTCGTCGGCCCGTCGGGGGCCGGCAAGACGACGATCTGCTCGCTGCTGCCGCGCTTCTACGACGTGCAGGGCGGCGCCATCACCATCGACGGCATCGACGTCCGCGCCATGACGCTGGCCTCGCTGCGCCGGCAGATCGGCATCGTGCAGCAGGACGTGTTCCTGTTCGGCGGCACCATCCGCGAGAACATCGCCTACGGCCGCCTGGACGCCACGGACACCGAGATCATGGAGGCGGCGCGGCGCGCCCGCCTGGACACGCTGGTCGACCAGCTGCCCGACGGCCTGGACACCATCATCGGGGAGCGCGGCGTCAAGCTGTCGGGCGGGCAGAAGCAGCGGCTGACCATCGCGCGCATGTTCCTGAAGAACCCGCCGATCCTCATCCTGGACGAAGCCACCTCGGCGCTGGACACGCAGACCGAGCGCGAGATCCAGCAGAGCCTGCAGGAACTGGCCAAGGGCCGCACCACGCTGGTGATCGCCCACCGCCTGGCCACCATCCGCAACGCCGACCGGGTCCTCGTGGTCGGCGAGCGGGGCCACCTGACGCCGGTCATGCACGAGGAGCTGATCGCCCGCGACGGCGGCGCGTAGGTGCCCTCACGGGTCCGGCCCGGACGGGGCGACGGCCGCCGCGATCGCGTCGATCCAGGCGGCCGGGACCACGGGCCGCCAGTGGAGCGCGATGGCGCGTTCCAGGTCCAGATCGGCGACCTCCACCGCACGCACGCCGTCGCCCTGCAACGACCGGGGCGCCAGCGTGACGCCGACGCCCGCCCGGACCAGGGCCAATGCGGCGCCGTCGCTGTCGGCCACGGCGGCCACGGTCATGGCGATCCGCTCCGCCCGCAGGCGCGCCCGCGCGGCGCGCTGCCCCTCGCACTGCGCGCGGACGACGAAGGGCTCGCCGACAAGATCCTCCATGCGGACCGCGCCGGCGGCGGCGAAGCGGTGCGCCGGCGCGGTGAGGCAGACGAAGGGCTCGCGCAGCAGCACCCGTGCGTGCCCGGCCAGGGGTTCCCCGTCGTGCACCGTCAACGCCGCGTCGACGCGGCCCTGCTTCAGCCACGCCGCGATCCGGTCGGCGGCACCGATGCGGTAGCTCACCGCCGCGCGCCCCGGCTGCGTGGCGAGGGCTGAGGCGAGGGCCGCGAGCATGCGCTCCGGCAGGGTGCCCAGCACGCCCAAGCGCAGCGCCGGCAGGTCGCCGGTGCCCAGCGCCTCCGCCTTCGCCAGGTCGCACTGCCGCAGGATCTCGACGGCGCGGCGGTGGAAGCGCACGCCGGCCGGGGTCAGGCGCAGCCGCGCCCCGGCACGCTCGAACAGCGCGCAGCCCAGGTCCTCCTCCAGGGCCTTCAGCCCGGCCGACACCGACGGCTGGGTCACGTGCAGCCGCTCCGCCGCGCGGATCACGCCGCCATGGTCCACGACGGCGGTGAAGTAGCGCAGGTGCTGGATCTTCATAGAAGCCTTCTATGAACCGGATAGCATCAATCGATTTTTCTTATCATGATCCGGCTGCTAGCGTCTCCCCCAGACAGACGGAGGAGCCCGCCATGGATCAGAGCCTTGCAACGGTCGACATCCACGCCAACGGCGTCGCCCATGTGACCATGAACCGGCCGGACGCGCTGAACGCCCTCTCGCCCGACCTCATCGACGCGCTGACCGCGGCGTTCCGCACCCTGGACCGGGACGACGCGGTGCGCGTGGTCTTGCTGTCGGGCGCCGGGCGCCACTTCTGCGCGGGCGCCGACATCAAGGCGATGCTGGACATGACGGCCGCCGACGCGGTGCGCACGGCGTTCTCGGGCTGCTGCGACGCGCTGGCCGCCGTCGGCAAACCGGTCGTGGCGGCGGTGCACGGCCACGCGCTGGGCGGCGGCTGCGAACTGGTGGAGATGTGCGACGTCGTAATCGCCGCGAACGATGCCGTGTTCGGCCACCCCGAGGCCACGGTGGGCACCATGCCGGGCGCGGGCGGCACCCAGCGGCTGCCGCGCGCGCTGGGCAAGCACAAGGCGATGGACCTGCTGCTCACCGGCCGGCTGATGGACGCGGCCGAGGCGGAACGCGCCGGCCTCGTCTCCCGCGTCGTCGCGGCGGAGAACCTGCGGACGGAGGCGCGCACCGTCGCCGACCGGATCGCCGGCCTGTCGCGGCCGGTTCTGGCAATGATCAAGCAGGCCGTGCGCGACGCGTTCGAGACCCCCTTGCGCGACGGCCTGCGGCTCGAACGCGCGCTGTTCCACCGCAGCCTGACGCTCGACGACGCCCGCGAAGGTATGGCGGCGTTCCGCGACAGGCGCCCACCCGCCTTCGCGGACCACTGATACGGACGACGCTCAGGCGTTCCCGCGGTCCGGAACGGCCGGGTAGCGTCCGCCGAGCGCGGCGGTGAGGGTCCGCGCCGCGTCCAGAAGCTGCGCGCGCATGCGGGTGATCGCCGCGTCGGTGAAGCGGTCGCCGGGGCCCGACAGCGACAGGGCACCCTTCAGCGTGCCACCGGGCCCAAAGACCGGCACCGCGATGCCGGCGCAGCTGGGGTCGCGCTCGCCAATCGACACGGCGACGAAGCGCTGCCGCAGTTCCTCCGCCGCGGCGCCCGGCTCGCCGTCAAAGGCCAGCAGGACGCGCCCCGCCGCCCCCCGGCGAAGGGGCAGCACGTCGCCGGCCTGCACCCGGTCCAGCGTCGAATGGTTGGAATCGACGCGGAACAGGCAGAGGCGCGTCTCCGCGTCCTGCCGCACGTGGAAGGAGGCGCTTTCCGTCCCCGCCGCCACGAGGTCGCGCAGGATGGGCAGCACGTGTTCGCGCAGCGGATTGGCCCGCTCGTACGCCAGCCCCAGGCGGAAGGCCATGGGCCCCAGGCTGTAGCGGCTGTCGCGCAGCCGCACGACGTAGCCGGCCTGCTCCAGCGAGCCAAGGAGGCGCAGGATCGTGCTCTTGTACAGGCCGGTCGCCTGCGACAGCTGGGCCAGGGTGCGGGGTTCCGGGTGCGCCTCCAGCGCCGCCACGATCGACAGCGCGCGGTCGACCGCGGCGACGCCCTGGGACGCGCCCTGCCCTGTTTCCGAAGGCCCCAAATCCGAAGGCCCAGACTCCGAAGCCGCCACGATCCCGCTCTCCACCGTTTCCGCCCCGCTCGGCGCTCAATGGAAGCCACCAAGCGCCGCCGGTGTCAGCCGGTGGAATCGATGACCCGGCTCACCACCGGCCAGTAGTGCTGTTCATAACCGTCCTCCGCCGCCCGCTTCAAGAGCCGTTCGGCCAGCCGCGCCCCCTCCATGGGCAATCCGGCGTCGTCGCCCAGCGCCAGCGCGTAGCCGAGGTCCTTGGGCGCGTAGGCGGTGGAGAACGCCTTTTCCGGGAACACGCCGGGCAGCACCGCCTTCATGCCGTGGTTGCGCAGGGCGAAGCTGTCGGCCGACCCCTTGGACAGCGCGTCGAACAACACGGCGCCGTCCAGGCCTGCGCGGCGGCCCACGGCCAGCGCCTCCGACAGGGCGACCACCGTCTCGATCAGCACCATGTTGTTGAGGATCTTGACGATCTGCCCGCTGCCGACCGGCCCGCAATGGGTGATGTCGCTGCCCAGGCAGGCCAGCAGCGGGCGGATCGCCTCGAACGTCGCCGGGTCGGAGCCGACGGTGATGCTCAGCGTCCCTTCCTCCGCCGCCTGCCGCGTCCGGGCGATGGGGGCGTCGGCGTAGCGCACGCCCCGCTCGCCGAACGCCGCCGCCAGTTCGCGGGTGAGCGCCACCGGCGAGGTGCCGAGGTCGACGACCGTCCGCCCCGCCCCCAGCCGCGCCAGCAGCCCGTCCGCCCCCCGGCACACCTCCGCCACGTGATTGCCCGAGGGCAGGCACAGGAGGATGACGGAGCAACGCTCCGCCAGTTCGCCGATGTCCGCGGCGGCCTGCACGCCATGGTCGCGCAAGCGCGCCAGCGGCTCCGCCGCCCGGTCGAAGGCGAGCACGCCGCGCCCGCTCCTGCGCGCCAGGTTTCGGCACATCGGCTCGCCCATCACGCCCAGGCCGACGAATCCAACGGTTCCGGCGGCCTGGGCATCGTCCTTGAGGTCCATCGCGGCGCTCATCGCTTCGTCACTTCCTCACCAGCGGGCATTCGCTCTCCGACAGGGGGCGGAAGGCCTCCGCGCCGGGCGTCGTCGAGACGATGTCGTAGTAGTCGTAGGGGTACTTGGAGTGCTGCGGCGCCTTCACCTTGGCCAGATGCATGTCGTGCAGGACGCGGCCGTCCGGGCGGATGGCGACGTTCTTGTTGTACATGTCGTTGACCGGCGTCTCGTGCATCCTGGCCGCCACGACCTTCGGGTCGTCGGTGCCGGCTGCCTTGACCGCCTCCAGGTAGTGCCGCACGCCGCTGTAGACGCCGGCCTGCACCATGGTCGGCGCCTTGCCGCCGCTGGCCGCCATGAAACGCTTGGCCCAGGCGCGCGTCTCCTCCGTCTGGTCCCAGTAGAAGGAGGTGGTGATCTGCAGCCCCTGCGCCGCCTTCAGGCCCAGCGCATGGACGTCGGTGATGAAGACCAGCAGGCCGGCCAGCGACTGGCCGCTCTCGACGATGCCGAACTCGGCGGCCTGCTTGATCGCCGTCTGCACGTCGGCGCCCGATGTCGCCAGCCCGACGACCTTGGCCTTCGACGCCTGGGCCTGCAGCAGGTAGGAGGAGAAGTCGTTGGTGCCCAGCGGATGGAAGACCGACCCTAGGACCCGGCCGCCGCTGCGCTCGATCGACTTGGTGGTGTCGCGCGCCAGCGCGTGGCCGAAAGCATAGTCGGCGCCGATGAAGAACCAGTCCTTGCCGCCCGATTCCGTCACCGCCTTGCCGGTGATCTTCGACAGCGCGTAGGTGTCGTAGTTGAAGTGGAAGCTGGTCGGCGCACAGAACTTGCCGGTGAAATCCGACGATCCGGGGCCGGACACGATGAAGATGCGCCCGTTGCCGCGGATGACCTCCTGGATGGCGAAGCCGGCCGACGACGCAGCACCGTCGGCGATGACGTCCACCCCCTCGTTCTCGATCCAGCGCCGGGCGGTGGCCGAGGCGATGTCCGCCTTGTTCTGGTGGTCGGCCGCGATCACCTCGATCGGCTTGCCCAGCACCTTGTTGCCGAAATCCTCCGCCGCCAGCCGCGCGGCGATGACCGAGCCCAGGCCGCCGTTGTCGGCGAACACGCCGGACTGGTCGTTCAGCACGCCGATCCTGATGGCGCCGCTGCCGGCCAGGGCCGGCGCCGTCGGGGCGAGTGCCGCCAGAAGGATGGCGGAGAGGGCGATGCAGCTTCTTTTCACGTGTTCCTCCCTTGTACCGTTCGCCAACGTTCTGTTTGACAGAACGATTGTTCTCTTTATAAGGTCCGTTCTAAGCTCGATCGGGGGCTCTGGCAAGGTCCATGTGCAGCCCGCCTGCGGGGCACGCCTCCGGTACGATCACCCGGGCCACAACAATGAGAGGGGGGAGGACCATGCGGGTGCCCGACTACGAGGTGTTCGCCTTGCGCTACGGCTCGATGGACCGGCGGGTCGCCGACAACTTCCTGATGCGCGCCGCGCTCGACGACCATGACGGCCCCATGCCGCTCGACTTCTTCCTGTGGGCGATCGTCGGCGGCGGACGCGTGGTGGTGGTCGACACCGGGTTCGGCGAGGCGGTCGCGGATAAGCGCGGGCGCAGGCTGATCCGCCACCCGGTGGACATGCTGGCACGCCTCGGCGTCGACGCGGCGGCGGTGCCCGACGTGGTGATCACGCACCTGCACTACGACCACGCCGGCAGCCTCGACCGCTTCGGCGCGGCCACCTTCCACCTTCAGGACGCCGAGATGGCCTACGCCACCGGCCGCTGCATGTGCCACGGCGCCCTGCGCCACGCCTTCGAGGTCGAGGACGTGGTGGCGATGGTGCGCAAGGTCCACGCCGGCCGCGTGCGCTTCCACGACGGCGATGCGGAGCTGGCGCCGGGCATCACGCTGCACCGGATCGGCGGGCACACCGCCGGGCTGCAGGTGGTGCGGGTGCACACCGGACGCGGCTGGGTGGTGCTGGCCGCCGACGCCGCGCACTATTACGGCAACCTGGACGGCAACCCCTTCCCGCTGGTGCACGACGTCGCCGCCATGCTGGAGGGGCACCGACGGCTCGGCGAACTGGCCGACTCCCCCGACCACATCGTGCCCGGCCACGACCCGCTGGTGCTGGAACGCTATCCGCGCCACCCGGCGGGACCGGAGGACATCGCCTGCCTGCACCTGGAGCCCACGGCGGGCTGAACCCACCATCGAAAAGGTTTGCGAACCATGAGTTCCTATCCTGAGCTGCGCCTCCTGATCGGCGGTTCATGGCGGCCGGGACGCGCCGGGCAACCGGTCGTCAACCCGGCGGACGAGAGCACGCTGGGCCTGCTGCCGCACGCCGGCCCGGCCGACCTCGCCGACGCGCTGGCGGCGGCGGAGGCCGGCCTGAAGGTCTGGCGCCGGACGGCGCCGGCCGAGCGGGCGCGCATCATCCTGCGCGCCGCCGCCCTGCTGCGCGAACGGGTCGACGACGCCGCCCTGGCGATGACGCTGGAACAGGGCAAGCCGATCGGCCAGTCGCGCCTGGAAGTGCTGCGCGCCTGCGACATCATCGAATGGGACGCCAACGAGGGACGTCGCCTCTACGGCCGCGTCATCCCGGCCGAACCCGGCATGCGGCACACCGTCCTGCGCGAGCCGATCGGCGTGGTGGCGGCCTTCTCGCCCTGGAACTTCCCGGTCAGTTCACCCGCGCGCAAGGTGGCGGGTGCCTTGTCGGCCGGCTGCTCCATCATCCTCAAGGCGTCGGAGGAGACGCCGGCGGGCGCGGTGCAGCTCGCCCAGGCGTTCGTCGACGCGGGCCTCCCGCCCGGCGTGCTGAACCTGGTGTTCGGCGACCCGGCGGAAATCTCCTCCTTCCTGATCGCCCAGCCGGCGGTGCGCCTCGTCACCTTCACCGGCTCGGTGCCGGTGGGCAAGCATCTGGCCGAGCTGGCCGGCCGGCACATGAAGCCGGCGATCATGGAACTGGGCGGGCACGGGCCGGTGATCGTCTGCGACGACGTGGACCCGGAGGCAACGGCCGTCGCCTCGGTCCTGTCCAAGACGCGCAACGCCGGTCAGGTCTGCGTGGCGCCGACCCGCTTCTTCGTGCACGACCGGATCTACGATCGCTTCGTCGCCGCGGCCGGGGCGCGCGCCGCGGCCCTGCGCGTCGGCGACGGGCGGGACGAGGCGACGGAGTTGGGGCCGCTCGCCAACCCGCGCCGGCTGGCCGCCATGGAATCGCTGGTCGCCGATGCCCTGGCGCGCGGCGCCCGGCTGGTGGCGGGCGGCGAGCGCATCGGCACGAAGGGCTATTACTTCCCGCTGACCGTGCTGGCCGACATGCCGGACGACGCCCGCGCCATGAACGAGGAGCCGTTCGGCCCGCTGATGCTGATCCAGCGCGTGCGCAGCCTGGAGGAGGCGATCGCCAAGGCGAACGCCCTGCCCTTCGGCCTCGCCGCCTACGCCTTCACGGAATCGGCGGCGAACGTCGCGGCGCTGTCGGACGAGGTGGCGTGCGGCAACCTGTCGATCAACCACTTCGTCGCTTCGATCGCCGAAACGCCGTTCGGCGGCGTGAAGGACAGCGGCTATGGCCGCGAAGGCGGCACCGAGGGGCTGACGGAATACACCGTCGTGAAGTGCGTGTCGCACCGCACGCCGGTCCCGCGGGCCTGACGGCGGCGGGGAGCCGGCCGGGCGGCGTGTCCACCACCCGGCCGGCGCGCGTCAGTTGCCCAGCACCAGGATGTCGGTGTGGCTCAGTGTGCGGACGTTGAGCGTGGCGATGGCCACCGCCGCCCCGACACCCGAGCCGTCGGCGTCGAACGACAGCACGCCGCTGCGCGTGTTGAACACGAACTGGGCGCCCGCCGTGGTCGGGTTGTCCAAGGCGAAGTGGCCGGCCGACAAGGCCCCCGCCGGGATGGACCCGAAGTTCGGGCCGGCCACGGCGATCCTGTCCTCGCCCAAGGTGAAGTCGGCGATCACGTCGCCGCCCTCCTGCGGCGCCCCGATGCGGAAGATGTCCGCGCCCAGGCCGCCGGTCAGCGTGTCGGCGCCCAGGTTGCCGGCCAGCACGTCGTTGCCCTGGCCGCCGAACAGCACGTCGTTGTCCTGCCCACCGAACAGCGTGTCGCTGCCCAGCTGTCCGTAAAGCACGTCACTGGCGCGGTTGCCGTAGAGAACGTCGCCGTCCTGGCCTCCGAACAGGGTGTCGGCATCCTGGCCGCCGAACAGGGTGTCCAGGCCCTGGTTGCCGTAGACAACGTCGTCCTGCTGGTTGCCGTACAGCACGTCGTTGCCGATGCCGCCGGTCACCGTGTCCAGCCCAGTGTCGCCGTACAGCACGTCGTCGCCGCCTTCCGAGCCGACGAAGTCGTTGCCGCCGCCGCCGCGCAGCGTGTCGTCGTCGGCCCCCAGCACCATCCACTGATCGGCACTGTCGCCGGCGACCACCTGCGAGCCCTCGCCGCCGGTCACCCGCACGGCGCCGACCACGGCGGCGAACTCAACGTTCTGCAGCTGGATGACGGTGCCGCTGGGCAGGCTGGAGGCGTCGATCACCACCGCCTGCTGCTGCGCGCCCGTGCCGCCGGCCGAAGGGGTGCCGGAGATGACGATCGGCTGGGCCGGCGGGGCCGCCGGATTGGCGACGGTCGGCACGATGGTGCGCACCGTCAGGTTGGTGGTGGGCGGCAGCACGTCGAGGAAGCTCTGGCCGATGCCGGTCATCGCCGATTGGTCGCCTGGCTGGTTCTGCGTGCGGTTCTGGATGGCGCGGATCAGGCCCTGCACGCCCTGGGCGGTGGAGGTGGTGCTTTCCACCGTCAGGCCGACGCCGACCGGGACGTGCGCCTCCAGCACCGCCTGGCCGGCGGTGTCGCGGGCCAGCGGAATGTCGGCGTTGGGGGTGGCGGCGTTCTGCTCCGTGCGGCCGGCGGTGACGACGGGCACCACCAGCATGTCCGTGCGGGTGCCGTCGCTGGCGGTCTGCGTCGTCTGCTGCACGGTGACGCCGTCCACCGTCTGCGTCGTCGTGTTCGGCGTGCCGGAGCCGCCACCGCCACCGTCGCCCCCCGTGCTGGGGGGAGCCGGGGTGAAGGCGCTGATCTCGTTGCCGGAGATCCGGAGGTTCGACGTCGAGAAGACGCCGGCCAGGTTGATGGTCAGTTCCGCCGCGGCGCTGTTGCCGTCCAGGTCGATGTCGAGCCGGGTGACGTTGGACACCGTGCTGACCTTGACGCCGTGCGCGGCCAGCGTGGTGCCGATGCCGCCGCTGAGCGTCGCGCCGTTGACGCGGATGACGTCGCCGATGGCGAAGTCGCCGATGCTGTCCACCGCCGTGCCGTCGGCCGCCGCGTAGCCGAACACGTCGCTGCCGGCACCACCGTACAGCACGTCGTTGCCGGCCCCGCCCGACAGCGTGTCGGCGCCGCCGCCGCCGTACAGCGTGTCGTTGCCGATGAAGCCGCCGATGACGTCGGCGCCCGCCCCGCCGGTGATCGCGTCGCTTCCCTCACCGCCGGAGATGGTGACGTTGGCGGTCTGCGCGTAATTGATGGTCAGCGCGCCCCGCGCGTCGGAGCCGTCGATGCGCGCCACGCTCGCGGCGAAGCCGCCGACCGTGGCCTGCATGCCGCCGCGGATGCGCACGTCGGTGAGGCCGGTGG
Organism: Azospirillum sp.; assembly: GCF_035627195.1. Lineage (GTDB taxonomy): Bacteria > Pseudomonadota > Alphaproteobacteria > Azospirillales > Azospirillaceae > Azospirillum. The sequence goes on along the minus strand of NZ_DASPMG010000417.1, from coordinate 4,695 downwards.
CGTTGGACAGGTCGACCACGCTGGGCCCGCTCTCGCCGTTCAGCCACAGGGCCTCGACGCCGGAGAGGGTGAAGGCGCCGGTGGTGGCGTTGAGGCCGGAGGCGGAGGCGTTCACCGTATCGTTGCCGGCGCCGCCGCTGATGGTGTCGGCGTTGGTCAGCGTGCCGTAGAACTTGAAGATGTCGTTGCCGGCCCCGCCCATGACCAGCACGTCGGCGGCCTCACCCAGGTTGAGGTTGAGCGCGCCCATGGCGTTGCTGCCGTCGATCCGCGTCACCGTGCTGATGATGTCGGACACCGCCAGGTTGCTGCTGCCGGCCAGGTTCAGCGTGGTCAGGCCGTTGGCGTTGGTCAGCATGATGGTGCTGGCCGCGTCGTAGCCGGTCAGTTCCAGCGTCTCGACGCCGTTCAGCTGCAGGCTGCCGGAGGACTCGCTCAGGCCGGTCACAAAGGCGGAGACGGTGTCGTCGCCCGCCCCGCCGCTGATCGTGTCGGCGCTGGTCAGCGTGGTGCCGAGGTCGAACGTGTCGTTGCCCGCCCCGCCCTTGAGCCGCACGTTGGCGGCGCCGGACAGCGTGATGGACTGGGCGCCCGTGGCGGTGCCGGAGTCAATGGTGGTGACGCTGCCGCCGACGCCGGAAAGGTACAACAGGGCGCTGCCGGCGACCTTGACCGTGTTGAGGCCGGTGGCGCTGGCCAGCGAGATCTGGTTGGCCGAGCCGCTGCTGGTCAGGTCCAGCACCTCGACGTCGGCCAGGCGCAGGGTGCCGGCGCTGCCGGACAGGTTGCTCAGGGTGGCGGTGAGGGTGTCGTTGCCGTTGCCGCCGCTGATGGTGTCGTTAGCGTTCAGCGAGGTGCCGAAGGCGAAGACGTCGTCGCTGCCGCCGCCGGTCGCCGCCACGTTGCCGCCGGTGAATGTGGCGTCCAGCGTGCCGGCGCCGGTGAGGCCGGAGGCGTCGACGTTCACCGAGGCGTTGGTGATGACGTGCGTGCCCGCCCCCACCGGCTTGAGGGTAGAGGACGAGACGTTCTGCGCGTTGAAGGTGGCAGTGTTGCCGCTGGCGACCGTGAGGTTGAGGTTCTCCCAGCCCGCCAGCGTCGCGGCCCCGGTGGTCTGGCCGTTGGCCAGCGTAGCGTTCAGCGTGTCGGTGCCGTCGCCGGCGTCGACGTTGTCGCCCGTGTTGATGGTGCTGGTCGTGGCGGAGGCGGTCAGCGCGTTGCCGCCGGTGTCGGTGTACGTGTCGGTGCCGGTGGTGAACAGCGGCGCCCGCAGGGCGATGTCGCCGCCCGACAGGGCGAAGTCGGCGGCCGAGAAGGCCCCTGCCAGCCTGACGGTCACGTCGGGACCGAGGGCGCCGTCGGTGTCGATGAACAGCCGCGTGACGCCGCCCGATTGGAAGACCTGCACGGAGTGGGCGGCGACTTCGCCGCCGTCGCCGTCGGTGATGGTGCCGCTGCTGAAGTCGGCGTTGTTCACGCGGATGACGTCGCCCAGCGCCAGGTCGGCGACGAGGGCGGAGCCGGTGTTGGACGCGTCGAACAGGTACACGTCGTTGCCGTCGCCGCCCGACAGGGTGTCGTTGCCGTCGCCGCCGTCCAGCGTGTCGTTGCCGGCACCGCCCAGCAGGCTGTCCTCGCCGCCGTCGCCCGTCAGCACGTCATGGCCGCCGGCACCCGACAGCGTGTCGTTGCCGATGCCGCCCATCATGGTTTCCCGGCCGCCGCCGCCGACGATCAGGTCGTGGCCGATGCCGGCGGTCACGCCCCAATCGGCGTCCGAGGAGCCGCCGTATTCGATGCGCTCGACATTCGCGACGTTGTTGAGGTTGATCGTGCCGCTGGGCGCCATCAGGCGGATGACGTCGTAGCCGTTGCCGCCGTTGATCGATTCGTCCGACGTGAAGTCGGTGTTGGTGTCGATAACGATGACGTCGTTGCCGTCACCGCCCAGCAGCGTGTCCTTGCCGGCACCGCCATGCAGGACGTCCTCGCCGACGCCGCCATAGAGGCTGTCGTCGCCGCCGAGGCCGGAGAGCGTGTCGTTGCCGTTGCCGCCGGCCATCGTCTCGTTGCCGCCGCTGCCGGCGATCACGTCGTTCCCACCGGTGCCCGTGACGGCCCAGTCGGCGCCCGCGTCGGCGTTGCCGTACTCGATACGCTCGATGCCCTCGGCATTGGAGAAGTCGTACGCGCCGCTGGGCGAAAGGACGCGGATGGTGTCGGTCCCGGCGCCGCCGTCGATGACGTACTCGTACTGGCTGAACTCGCTGCTGCCGGAAATGACGATCACGTCGTCGCCGTTGCCGCCGCGCAGCTCGTCTTCGTCCGCGCCGCCCGACAGGGTGTCGTTGCCGTCGCCGCCCTCCAGCGTGTCGGGGCCGGCGTTGCCCCACAGCACGTCGTGGCCGTCCATGCCCAGGATGCCGTCGTCGCCACCGCCGCCGGAGAGCGTGTCGTCGCCGGCCGAGCCGGAAAAGTAATCCCCGATGCCGGTGCCGATGATGACGCCGGGGCTGTCCAGGAAGGTCTGGTCGATGCCGGCCAGGACCGCGGCGGCCGACAGGTCGAAGGTACCACCGCCGGTGAGTACCAGCTTGTCGCCGAATCCGTTGCCCGCATTGATCGTCGACCCGGCGAGGTAGGCGGCGGTCGTGGAGATGGTGTCGTCTCCGGTGGTGGCCGTCGTATTGCCTTGAACGTTCACGCCGGTCAGCGTGTTGGCGTTCGCTCCGGTCAGCGTCAGTTGGGCCATGGCGGTGGGTTCTCGAATCGATGGAAGGTGGTTCAGATGGGGGCAACCAATGATTATTGGTTGTATCTCCAGGCAGACGCCGGCCCATGTTCGCGCGGGAGCGCCGGCCATGCGTTTGCCTGGAATTACACCAAAGGTCGTATACTGCTGACCAGTGGGTCAAGCATACAAAGGCAACGCAATGTAACGATAGCTGTGACAACTTGCGCGCCGACAGTAACGGCCGGGCGCTTCTTGTCGGCGATACAACTGTTGGAAGCGCCGTTTCAGCCCGGCGTGCCGGTCGCGGGTGGAGCCAGGTGCGCCACGTCGGCAAAGTCGCGGGCTTCCCGCAGGCCCTCCGGCACCATCGCGTCCGCCGGCAGGGCGAGCAGGTTGATGTCGGTCGTGGGGCCGTAGATGTTCCGGGTCTCGCCCCGGAAATTGGCCGGGTTGAAGTGCGGCTCGCAGTGCCACCACGCGCGGTAGCCCAGCCGGTCCAGCCGCTCCTTCACGGCCAGGAAGCGGTCCTCGCGGTTCGCCTCGATGTAGAGGGCCGGGCGCAGCCGCCCGATCACCGCGCCGAAGCCGTCGAGGGCGAGGGGCTCGGCACCCTCGATGTCCATCTTGACGACGCGGCAGCGGTCGAGCGTGGCCAGGACGGAATCCAGCCGGACCTTCGGCGTGTTGCGCGGCGACGCCGGGGAGCTGGCGACGGCGGGGATGGCGAAACTTCCTGAATTGCGCCAGTCCGCCGGTCGCTGTTCGTTCAGCCGGGCGCCGCCGTCGCGGTCGGCGACGATGGCGTTGAAGGCGTGGACGTTGAGCAGGCCGTTGATGGCGATGTTGGCGCACAGCACGTTGTGCACCATGCGCTGCGCCTCGAAGGCCAGCACGCAGCCGCGGTCGCCGACGGCGCGCGCCATCGCCAGGCTGACGGTGCCGATGTGGGCGCCGACGTCGACGGCGACATCCCCCGGCCGCAGGATCCGAGAGAGCATCCGGACCTCCTGCTCGGCCCACTCGCCGTAGAGGGTGAGCATGCGGCCGATCATGTCCTGCCCGCTGCACAGGAAGGTCCCGTGCCGGCTGGGCACCGCCACGAGCGGCGAGCCAGGCAAGGCGGTGATACCGGCGGGTTTGGCGGCGGGCATGGTGAGGCTCGAACGGAGGGCGGCATCGTCCATAACGGGCTGGTGCCGCCCGGCGTTTCAATGGGCATCGGGAGCGCATCGGCACCCCCGGCGCCGATCAGCCCGGCAACACCAGGATGTCGGTGTGGCTGAGCGTGCGGACGTTGAGCGTGGCGATGGCCACCGCCGCCCCGACACCCGAGCCGTCGGCGTCGAACGACAGCACGCCGTTGCGCGTGTTGAACACGAACTGAGCGCCCGCCGTGGTCGGGTTGTCCAAGGCGAAGTGGCTCGCCGACAGGTTACCCGCCGGGATCGCCCCGAAGTTCGGCCCCACCACGGCGATCCTGTCCTCGCCCAAGGTGAAGTCGGCAATCACGTCGCCGCCTTCCTGCGGCGCGCCGACGCGGAAGATGTCCGCGCCAAGGCCGCCGGTCAGCGTGTCGGAGCCGAGGTTGCCGGCCAGCACGTCGTCGCCCTGGCCGCCGAACAGCACGTCGTTGTCCTGGCCGCCGAACAGCGTGTCGCTGCCCAACTGCCCGTACAGCACGTCACTGGCGCGGTTGCCGTACAGCACGTCGCCGTCCTGCCCGCCGAACACGGTGTCGGCATCCTGGCCGCCGAACAGCGTGTCCAGGCCCTGGTTGCCGTAGACAACGTCGTCCTGCTGGTTGCCGTACAGCGCGTCGTTGCCGATGCCGCCGGTCACCGTGTCCAGCCCGGTGTCGCCGTACAGCACGTCGTCGCCGCCTTCGGATCCCACGAAGTCGTTGCCGCCGCCGCCGTGCAGCGTGTCGTCGTCCGCACCCAGCACCATCCACTGGTCGGCGC
>NZ_DASPMG010000416.1:0-6780 GCF_035627195.1 Azospirillum sp. | reverse complement strand
CGGTCTCGCCCTGCTTGGCCTCGGCGCGCAGCTGCAGAGACACCTCGTAGATGTCGTCGGCGGCCGGGCGGACCTGGACGTCGACGCCGATGTTCACCTGCGGCTGCGGCTGGCCGGGCAGCAGGCTCTGCGGCGCGTTGGGGTTCTCGAAGGAGAGGTCCTTGACGTATTGCGCGAGCACGTGCAGCGGCAGCGCCTGCGCGCCCTGGTCCTCACCGTTGGTCGCCTGATCGGACATGAACGAACTCCTGGCCGTGAACGGCCTTCCTGGGGGTTTTCTCAACCGCGCTGGCTAGCACGGATCGCCGGTCCCGACAACCATCGCGGTATGACCGGCCGGGAATCATTCTCAACTGGGGCTCAGGGCCGGGGGTTCTTCGGGCCCCAGCGGGACTCCTCCAGCCGCGGCGCACCGGCGTCCGGGGCGGCATCCGGGGCCGGGTCCACCTCCTGGTAGTCGACGTCGATCACCGTGCCGGGCGCGCCCGGCGGCCGGCGGGGCGGGTGGCGCGGGTCGACCTGCTGGCCGTTCATCCAGACGTGCAGCCCGCTCGTGCGCCGCATCCTCTCGAACAGCCAGAGGCCCAGGGCGTTGCGCAAGGGCGGGATCAGCAGCAGCAGGGCGACCGTGTCGGTCAGGAATCCGGGTATGATCAGCAGGATACCCGCGACCGCCAGGCAGAACCCCTCGAACACCGCGCCCACCGGCAGCTCGCCCCGGTCGGCCGCCGCCTGCGCCTTGCGCAGGACGCTCAGCCCCTGGCGGCGCAGAAGCGCCACGCCCAGCACCGCCGCCAGCACGATCAGGCCGACGGTCGCCCCGGCGCCGATGCGCGAGCTCACCTCGATGAAGACGGCGATCTCCAGCACCGGCAAGAGCAGGAGAAACCATAGAAGTGCCTTGCCCATCCTTGCTCTTTCGCGGTGAAGGCCCTATGTAGACCAGTGCGTCGCCAAATGGATTCGTCCGGGCGACCCCGTTCGGCGCGCGGCCACGAGCTAGACTTAATATCGGCCGGCGTGACGGTCCAGGCCCAACCCTCAGGAATTAGCGCGATGGGTGAAGGATTCGTGTTCATCGAGATCGTCATCTTCGCGATGATCGCGGCGTTTCTCGTGTATCGTCTGCGCAGCGTGCTCGGCCGCCGCAACGGCGAGGAACGGCAGCGGCCCAACCCCTTCACCCCGCCGCCGGCCACCGGCGCCGCCCGGCCGGACAACGTCGTGCCGATGCCCGGCCGCGACCGCGGCCAGCCGCAGCCCGCGCCGGACGAGCCGATCTCGCTGGCCGCGTCGCTGGCCCAGATCCGCAGCGCCGACCCGTCCTTCGACGAGAAGCAGTTCGTCCAGGGTGCCCGCGCCGCCTTTCAGATGGTGGTGGAGGCCTTCGCCCGCGGCGACACGCCGACCCTGCGCCCGCTGCTGGCCGACGACGTGTACGACAGCTTCTCGCGCGCCATCCGCGACCGCCAGAAGGCCGGCGAGACGCTGGAGACCCGCATCGACCTCGTCCGCGACGCCGACGTGATCGAGGCCCGCCTGGACGGCCGCACCGCCTTCGTCACCGTCAAGTTCGTGTCCGACCAGATGAACGTCACTCGCGACGCGCAGGGCACCGTGGTGGACGGCAACGCGGACGAGGTGGTCGAGGTGACCGACATCTGGACGTTCGCCCGCAACACGCGGTCGAACAACCCGAACTGGTCGCTGGTCGAGACGCGCACGCCCAATTGACGCGCGCGCCGAATTGATCCGCTCCCCCTTTCTCCGCGCGGCCGCGGCGGTTGCCCTGATGGTCCTGGCCTCCTGCGGCGAGGAACGCAAGGACGAGGCGCCCCCGCCGCCCGACCGCCTGACGCTCGCCCCTCTGTCCTTCCGGGACCTGCCCGGCTGGACCGACGACCGCGTGGCCGAGGCGGTGCCCGCCTTCCAGCGCTCCTGCGCCCGGCTCAAGGGCCAGCCGGCCGACAAGCCGGTGGGTCCGAACGGCGTCGGCGGCAAGGTCGCCGACTGGACCGCCGTGTGCGCCGAGCTGGCCGCCCTGCCGGCCGGCGACGAAGCGCGCGCGCGAACCTTCTTCGAAACGTGGTTCACCCCCTATGCCGCCGGCAACAACGGCACCCGCAAGGGCCTCTTCACCGGCTATTACGAGCCGGAGCTGAAGGGCTCCCGCACGCCGGACGCCGCCTTCCCGGTACCGCTCTACAAAAAGCCCGGCGACCTCGTGATGGTCGACCTGGGCGAGTTCGCCGAGCGCTGGCGCGGCGAGCGCATCGCCGGCCGCGTCGTCGATGGGCGGCTCAAGCCCTATGAGGACCGCGCGGCGATCGAGGCCGGCGCCTTGCGCGGCAAGGGGCTGGAGCTGGCGTGGGTGGACGACCCGATCGGCGCCTTCTTCCTGCAGATCCAGGGCTCCGGCCGCGTCACGCTGCCCGACGGCGGGGTGGTGCGCGTCGGCTACGCCGGGCAGAACGGCCACAAGTACGTTGCCATCGGCAAGGAGCTGATCGACCGGGGTGCCTTGAAGCGGGAGGAGGTCTCGCTGCAGACCATCCGCGCCTGGCTGCTGGCCAACCCGGATCAGGCCGCTGGGGTGATGAACAAGAACCCCTCCTACGTCTTCTTCCAGGAGCTGAAGGGGGAGGGGCCGAACGGCGCGCAGGGGGTGGCGCTCACCCCCGGCCGGTCGCTGGCGGTGGATCCGAAGTTCCTGCCCTACGGCGTGCCGGTCTGGCTGGACGCCGAGGACCCGCTGGACAAGGCGCAGCGCCTGCGCCGGCTGATGGTGGCGCAGGACACCGGCGGCGCCATCCGCGGCCCGGTGCGCGGCGACGTCTTCTGGGGCCACGGCCCGGACGCCGAGCAACGCGCCGGCGTGATGAAGAGTGCCGGCGAATACGTGCTGCTGCTGCCCAAGACGGTGACCCCGGCCAGCTGAACGGTTCAGTGTCCATCGGAACAGGGTGCGAACGGTTCCGTTATCCCTCGGTGGAGGGGAGCATGGACACACGGGATACCCTGCGGGACATCGAAGGGCTGGCGCGCCTGGGCTACGCCGCGCGCGGCCTCGTCTACCTGATCATCGGCTGGTTCGCGCTCACGGCGGCGCGCGGCGCCGGCCGGCCCACCGACAGCAAGGGCGCGCTGGTCGAGCTGTTCCAGCACCCGTTCGGTTCCGTCCTGCTGGCGCTGGTCGCGCTGGGGCTGGCCGGCTACGCGCTGTGGCGCATCATGCAGGGGGTGCTGGACGTCGACCGCTACGGCAGCGCGTGGAAGGGGCTGGCGATCCGCGCTGGGCAGGTGATCGCCGGCATCCTGCACGCCGGTTTGGCCCTGGGCGCCGTCGGGCTGCTGGCCGGACGCGGCAGCGGCGGCGATGGGGAGAGCACGGCGCGCGACTGGACCGTCTGGCTGATGGGCATGCCGGCCGGCCGGTTCCTGGTGGCGGCGGTGGGCGCCGGCATCGCCGCGGCGGCCATCGCCCACTTCGTGAAGGCCTACAAGGCCAGCTTCCGCCGCCACATGGCCGTGGGATCGGACAAGCACGGGATCGTCTGCACCATCGGGCGGGCGGGCTTCGCGGCCAAGGGCGTGGTGTTCGCGCTGGTCGGCATCTTCTTCATGCACGCGGCGTGGCACGCGGACTCTTCGGAATCCGGCGGCATCGTCAAGGCGCTGCGCACGCTGGAGGAGCAGCCATCGGGTCCCTGGCTGCTGGGCATCGTGGCGGCCGGCCTCATCGCCTTCGGCCTGTTCAGCATCGTGCAGGCCGTCTATCGCCGCATCGACACCCGGGAGGCCGCCGACCGGCTGCGCGCGATGGCGTAGGTACGGTTGCCCCCTCCCGGCTCGCTTGCGCTCGCCACCCTCCCCCTCTTCGAGGTGGAGGGTAGAGCGGCGGCAGTCCCCTCCACCGCCCATGGCGGGGGAGGGTTAGGGAGGGGGCTAAACGCCCTCACACGAACAGGTCCGCCGTCACCGTGTTGGCCGATACGCCGACCAGGGTGACGTGGTTGCCGCCGCCGAAGTCGACGACGGCGCCCTCGGCACCCTGGCTCACGGCGTGCTGCGAACCCGGCGCGACGCGCAGCCGGTCGCCCTCGGCCGATTTGAAGTCCAGGATGCGGTCCGCGCCTAGCGTGCCGGCCAGCACGAACAGGTCGGCCCCGGCGCCGCCGTACAGCGCGTCGTTGCCCAGGTTGCCGGCCAGCATGTCGGCGCCGAAGCCGCCGTAGAGCAGGTCGTCGCCCTGACCGCCGAACAGCGTGTCGTTGCCGTCGTCGCCATAGACCACGTCGTTGGCCATGTTGCCGTACAGCGCGTCGCCGTCCAGACCGCCGCGCACCACGTCCGCACCCTGGCCGCCGAACACCACGTCGGTGCCCTGGTTGCCCCACAAGGCGTCATCACCAAGGTTGCCGTACAGCAGGTCGGCGCCGTCGCCGCCCGACAGCGTGTCGTTGCCGCCCATGCCCATCAGCGCGTCGTCGAAGCGCGAGCCGTCGGTGCGGTCCGCCGTGTCGGCCAGCGCGCCCACCAGCGGTGCGGTGCTGGGGTCCTGGTACATGGCTGGCTTCAGCATGTCGATCTTGGCATGGCTGATGCTCATCCAGTCGGCGTTCAGGATGCCGCCGGTGTCCCAACTGGTCGGGTTCCACGACCAGAAGGTCCAGCTGATGCCTTGCTCCCCGGCGTTCAGGTCGCCGATACCGTCGCCCGTCAGGTCGCCGTTCAGGTACTGCACGAACTTGCCCAGCCACAGCTGGTCGGTGCCGGTCTCCAGCCGGGTGCCGAACTCGCCCACCAGGATGGGGGCGGTGTTGCCGGCGAACAGGTGGCCCCACGCCTCGTGCCACTTGGCCGGCATGTTGTTGGGGAAGTCGGCGGCGCCGAACCAGGGCAGGGGCTGCATCGACGGGCTGTAGTCGTGCGGCGAGTAGACCAGCTTGTTGGGCACGGTCAGCTCCACCGGGTGGGCGCGTGCCGCCATCAGGTTGCCGCCCCACCAGTACCAGGCACCATTCACCGTCTCCCCGCCCTCGACGATGATCAGGACGTTGGGGTTGACCGCCTGCACGGCGTTGCCGATGCGCTCCGCCGCGGCGTCCCAGTCGGTGGCGGCCCCGGTGCCCCAGGTGGCGGGGTTGTGCGGCTCGTTGTGCAGGTCGAAGGCGGCCACGGTGGGGTTGCCGGCGTAGCGCGCGGCCAGCATCTGCCAGTTGGCGATCATCGTCGCCTCGGGATACTGCTCCGTGTACCACAGGCCGTTCTCGTTGGGGCCGCTGCCCACGCCGCTGCGGTGGTGGTCGAGGATGACGCGCATGCCGATCTGCCCGGCGTAGGCGACGATCCGGTCGATGATCTGCAGCGGCGTCAGCCCAGTCAGGTCCGGGTTCAGCGAATAGTCGATCGTGGAGGGGGTGCGCCCCGGCTCCAGCATCGCGTCGCTCCAGGGCAGGCGCACGGCGTTGAAGCCCAGGTCCATCATCCGGTTCAGGTGGCCCTGGTAGCTGTCCACCCACAGCCCCTCTGGCGCATAGCCCGGGCCGTCCAGGCCGAACCAGTTGATGCCGGTGATGCGCACCGGCGTACCGGCGTCGTCGACGATCTGGTTGCCCCGGGTGCTGAGATAGCCGGGGGGAATGCTTGCCATGCCCTGCTCCACGTCTCGAACCAGCGTGGAAGGTAAGGGCGCAGCCACCGGTTGCCCCGTCGGCATTGGTGGGGCAATCGCCGGTATGCGAAGTACTCTTTACGCGAATTGGAGGGAGCCGGGGGAGGCGGGAACCGCAACGCTGCGGTGCGTCATTTTAGACGAAAGTTTTAGGAGGTTTGACTCCCATCCGCCTATCGATCGTGGTACATACCCCCCAGCGCACCGCCGCAGGTATGGAATCGCAACCGTGCTGAACAGCTTTGCCGAGGATTGGGCCCGTTGGACCGCCGCCGAGCGGCTGGGCGTCATGATCGCCGCTGCCGGCATTGCGGTGCTGCTCGTCGCTTCGCTTGCCGCTCAACTGGGTTGAGGTTCCGTCGATGGCTTCTTCGGTCGCACGCGCCCTGTCCGCCATCAAGCGTTACGACGCACGGCCCGAGCAGATCGACCACGCCATCCTGTCCGCCATCAACGTGACGCTGTACCTCGCCTCCAACGGCGACGACCGCGTGTCGGAAGGCTTCAACCGCGACATCGCCGTAAGCGGCCGGGCCTTCGGCCGGCAGGGCTGATGCCGTCGGCCTTTCGGCTGGCGGATTTCGTGTCAATTTAAAACACGAAGATTGAAAGATCGGAAGATCAGAAGAATCGTGACAGCGCGCGTGCTCTGCGCGGGAGCTGCGGCGTGGCAATATTCTTCTGATCTTTCAATCTTCTGATCTTTGTGTTTTGATCAGCACTTGCACCGTCAGCCGTGGCGCCGCTGATCCTTGAGGACAACTTGCCCCCTCCCCCAGCGGGGCTGGGGGAGGGGTAAGAATTACTTCTGCCGGGCGATCATGCCGCCGAGGTCGCGGCCGGCGAAGATGTGGACGTGCAGGTGCGGCACCTCCTGGTGCGCGTCGCGGCCGCAGTTGGACAGGATGCGGTAGCCGCTCTCCACCACGCCGGCCTCGCGCGCCACCGTGCCGATGGCGCGGACGTAGTCGGCGATCTCCGCGTCGGACGCGTTGGCCGCGAAATCGTCGTAGTCGACGTAGCGGCCCTTCGGGATGACCAGGATGTGCGTGGGCGACTGCGGGTTGATGTCGTGGAAGGCCAGCGCGTGTTCGCTCTCATAGGCC
>NZ_DASPMG010000415.1:0-32240 GCF_035627195.1 Azospirillum sp. | reverse complement strand
GCCAGCAGGTCGTGGTGTTCCCGGTGGCGGCGCATCCACAGGGATGCGTAGCTGCAGATCGGCACGACGCGCAGCCCCTCGGCGCGCGCCCGCTCCATGATGCCCTGCATCAGCCGGCCGGCGGCACCCGTGCCGCGCAGGGACGGCGGCGCCTCGACGTAGGGGATGTAGAGGGTGGTACCGTCGCGGCGGTACGTCGCGAACACGGTCTTGCCGTCCACGTCCAACTCGTAACGGCCCTTTGCGGGGTTCTCCCGCACGGGGGTGGTCATCGTTTGCAACCTCGTCGCTGTCTTGAGACGTCAGGTCGGGTTGGCACACACTCCTGTCAACACGACGTGCGGCCGATCGGCACGGGATTTGCGAGAACGCTTGGCGTATGATCCCGCAACCGCCACAGGGAATCCCGCCGATGCCGCACGACCCCGTCCCCGTCCATGAGGAGCCCGTGACCGAGGCAATGGTCACCGAACTGGTGCACCGCTTCTACGACCGCGCCCGCCAGGACCCCATGCTGGGTCCGGTGTTCGAGAAGGCCATCCGCAACTGGGACGGCCATCTGGCCGAGATCGAGACGTTCTGGTCCTCGCACCTGCGCGGCACCGGCGGCTACAAGGGCAGCCCCTTCATGGCGCACGTCGGCCTGGGGTTGGAGCCCGAGTCCTTCGACCGCTGGCTCGACCTGTTCGGCCGGACGGCGCGCGAGGTGCTGCCGGCCTCCGCCGCGGAGCGGGCCATCGCCAAGGCCAACCACATGTCGGTCAGCCTCAAGGCGGGCCTGTTCACCATCGCTGGCCGCCCGTACCAGACGCCGCGCTGACTGTTGTTTCCTGCGACCCGACGGACAAAGGAGTGGCCGGATGTTCGCGCTGCACATGATGGACCGGATGCGGCGGATGCGCGGCCTGATGCTGGACGCCGCTGGCTTCGGGCCGGAGGAGACGCCCTTCCGCGTCATCGCCGCGCGGCCGGGCTTCCGGTTGCGCGCCTACGGCGGCCCGGCGGACGGGCCGGCGCTGCTGATCGTGCCCGCGCCGATCAAGCGTCCGTATATCTGGGACATCGCGCCGGGTTCCAGCGCCGTGCGCCGCTGCCTGGACGCCGGCCTGCGCGTCCACCTGATCGAGTGGACCGAGCCGGATGAGGGCGCGCCCGACACCGGCCTCGCCGACTACGCCGATCGCCACATCGCGGCGGCCGTTGATGCGGTGCAGGCCGGCGGCGGTGCGAAGCGGGTGCTGCTGGCCGGCCATTCACTGGGCGGCACCCTGGCCGCCGTCTTCGCCGCCGCGCACCCGCAGCGGGTGGCGGCCCTGCTCCTCCTGGAAGCACCTCTGGCCTTCGGGCCGAACGCCGGGGATCTTGCCGCGCTGGTCGCCAAGGCGCCGCCGGCCGGCACGCTGCTGGACGGCGCCGCCTCGGTGCCCGGATCGCTGCTGAACAACGCCAGCGTGCGCGCCGCGCCCGACGCCTTCTCCGGCGAGGTGTGGCGCGACCGACTGGCCAGCCTTGGCGACCCGCAGGACACGCGCCTGCACACCCGCGTCATCCGTTGGACGCTGGACGAGTTCGCCATGCCCGCCCGCCTGTTCGAGGACGTGGTGGAGCGCCTGTACCGCGAGGACCGCTTCGCCAAAGGCACGCTGCCCCTGGGAAGCCGGACGGTCGGTTCCGCCGCAATCGCATGCCCGGTGCTGGCCGTGGTCGACCCGCGCAGCACGGTGATCCCGGCTGCCGCCACGCTCTCGGCCCTGTCCGCCGTGCCGGAGGTGCGGGTGCTGCACTACACCGGCGACCGCGGCGTGGCGCTGCAGCACGTCGGCGTCCTGGTCGGCCGCTCGGCGCACGAGGGGCTGTGGCCGCAGATCACGGAATGGCTGTCCGCGCACGGGACGAAGTAAAGGGCTGGCCGCTCGCGCGGCCAGCCCAGTTCCAACAACGGTTTTCCATCGGAGAGTCGGCTTGTCGAACGCGGGGGAGACGCCCTCAAGCCACCCCTTCCAACACCACGCGCGGTGCGCTGCTGCCGGAATCAACGGCGATATGTCTTCCGTTAAGCGCGGTTGCGCTGCCTCTCCTCCTGGGGCCGCTCCTCGGCCGGCGCCTCCCGCTCAACGGTCGGCGGCAGCGGCGCCGGCACGTCGCCGGTGATCAGCCGGGCGCCGCGCTGGTAGGTCATGTAGCGCCACAGCCATTGCAGGCTGACCAGCAGCCGCTTCTCGAACCCCACCAGCAGGTAGACGTGAACGATGGCCCACAGCAGCCACGCGAACCACCCCTTCAGCCGATAGCGGCCGAAGTCGAATACGGCGGCGCTGCGCCCGACGATGGCCGTGTTGCCGCGCATGCGGAAGCGGAACGCCGGCATCGCCTCGCCCCGCTCCAGATTGGCGGCCAGCGCGCGGCCCAGGTGGATGCCCTGCTGCTTGGCCACCTGCGCCAACCCCGGCAGCGGCTTGCCGTCGTCGCCGGCCACCGCCGCCGTGTCGCCCAGCGCGTAGACGCCCTCAAGCCCCGGCACCGACAGGTCCGGCGCCACCGAGATGCGGCCGGCACGGTCGGTCTCCACGCCCAGCCATGTGCCGGCGGGTGAGGCCTTCACCCCGGCCCCCCATACGATGGTGCCGGCCGGCACGAAGCGGCCGTTGATCACCGCCCCGCCCGCCTCGATCCGCTCCACCGCCTGACCGGTCAGCACGGTGACGCCCAGCCGGTCCAGGGCGCGGCGGGCGTAGTTCGACAGCTCCTCCGGGAAGGCCGCCAGGATCCGTGGCCCGGCCTCCACCAGCAGGATCCTGGCGGAGCGCGTGTCGATGCGGCGGAAGTCGCGGGCCAGCGTGTAGCGGGCGAGTTCCGCGGCCGAGCCGGCCATCTCCACCCCCGTCGGCCCGCCGCCGACGATGATGGTGGTCATCAGCGCCTTCTGCTGCTCCGGATCGGCGGTCACCTCGGCCTGCTCGAAACAGCCCAGCAGGCGGGCGCGGATCTGGCGCGCGTCCTCGATGGTCTTCAGCCCCGGCGCCACCTTCGCCCACTCGTCGTGCCCGAAGTAGCTGTAGGAGGAGCCGGTGGCCAGCACCAGCCGGTCGTAGGGCACGAAGCTGCCGTCGGCCAGCACCACGCGGCGCGCGGCGTGGTCGACGCCCTTCACCTCCCCCAGGATGACGTCGACGTTGGGGTAGCGGTTCAGCACCTTGCGGATGGGCTGGGCGATGTCGGCGGGCGACAGGGCGGCGGTCGCCACCTGGTACAGCAGCGGCACGAACAGGTGGTAGTTGCGCCGGTCGATCACCGTGACGCGCACGTTCGTACCGCCCAGTTCCGCGGCGCACGCCAAGCCGCCGAAGCCGGCGCCGACGATGACGACGTGCGGGTGGTTGTCCACGGGCGCTGGTGTCCGGTTGAGCTGCGGCACGGTCTTCTCCCTCCTCTGCGTTCGGTCTGAAAACCGCCGCCGCGCCGAAGCATTCCGCACCGCAACCGAAGCGTCACCGAAGCAATCCGCTATGTCGGAGGAGGTAGCCGCCCCGCCAGGACGGACCGTCTGGGCGTGAGCAAGGCTGCGCCCCCCTGTTGAGCCCCAGCCGAAAGACCACGGGCGGACGCCCACGGAGGGATCATGAACACCCGTACGCACCCCGACACGCCGGCCCTGATCGCCGAGTTGATCGACCTGCTGCAGCTGGAATACGACGCGCTCCCGGTCTACACGCTGGCGATCAGCGCGGTCGGGAACCCCGAGGCGCGTGACGCGCTCGCCGCGTTCCGCGACGACCACCAGCGCCACATCCGCGACCTGTCCGCCCTGTTGCGCGACCTGGGCGGCGTGCGCGTGCCGCTGCCGCACCTGCCCACCGGCCTGCTCAAGCTGGGCGTGCAGGTGGCGGCCCTGCCCGGCGGCGACCGCGCCATCCTGCTGGCCTTCAAGTCCAACGAGTGGCAATCGCAGGCCAAGTACGCCCGCCACGCCGCCCGCGCCCACCCGCCCGAGGTGGCCGAGGTGCTGCGCCGCAACGCCGAGGACGAGGCGCGCCACTACGCCTGGGCGTGCCGCACGCTGGAGGCGATGGGCTGCGGCTCCCGCTCCTTCGTGGGTGCGGCCACCGACGTCTTCGCCCGCGTGCACGGCACCAACGCCGACGTGATCGAGGCTGCTGGCCGCGGCGTGCTGGAGGCGACCGCCCGCCTTGTCCGCCCGTCCGCATGATCCGCCCGTCCGCGTGAGTTGTTCGCGCATCGCGTGTTGATCCCCCGGAAGCCCGCCAGCAAAAGTTCGCCATCAGGAGAGGCCACGTGCGCCACGCCGCCCAACGGATCCAAGCCCCGCTCGACCGCGATGCCCTGTCCCATCTCGAACAGAACGTCCTGCCCGCCTTCATCGCCGAACGGCGCTGGTACGCCGCCAAGGACGCCGGCACGCCGCGCGTGCGCATCGCCGACGCCATGACCCTGCCCGTGGCGGGCGGAGCGGTGCTGGTCTGCCTGGTGCGGGTCGAGCCGCCGGGCGCTGCGGCGCAAACATACCTGCTGCCGCTCACACTCGACCGCGGCGGCGCGGCGCAGCCCGGCGATCCCTACACCATCGCCGGCCCGGAGGGCGGCCACTGGTCCGCCACGCTGCGCGATGCTTGCGGCGAGGAGGCGTTCGTGCGCGCCGCGTTGGACGGCATCCGCACCGGCGGGCGCATCGATGGCTTGTCCTTCCACCGCACCAAGGCCTTCGCCGCCGTCGAGGGCGCGCTGTCCGGCGACGTGACGCTGCGCTGGCCGGGCGCGGAGCAGTCCAACACCTCCGTCCGCGTCGGCGACGCGGCGATCCTGAAAAGCATCCGCAAGCTCGAATCCGGCACGCACCCGGAGGTGGAGATGACCCGCTTCCTGACGGAGGTCGCGGGCTATACCGGCACGCCGCCGCTGCTGGGCTGGGTCGAGCGCACGGGCGACAAGGGCCCCACCACGCTGGGCATGCTGCAGGCGCTGGTGCCGGACGCCGTCGACGGCTGGGCGCACGTCACCGGCCGGCTGGTCGAACGGCTGAACAGCTTCGACGGCGCGCAGGCCGACGACCAGTCCCTGCTGACGCTGCCGCGCACGCTGGGCCGGCGCACGGCGGAGCTGCACCGCGCCCTCGCCACCCCCACCGACGACGACGCCTTCCGCCCCGAACCGGTGGACACCGTCGTGCTGGAGGAGTGGGCGGAGGATGTCCGCCGCATGGCGCGCACCACGCTGGACAAGCTGCGCAGCGCGCTGGACCGGCTGGACGGCGCCACCGCCGTGCAGGCCGCCGCACTCGCCGCCGCCGAAGGCGCCGTGATGGCGCAAATCGGCGCGCTCACCCCCGCCTCCGTCACCCTCGCCCGCACGCGCCTGCACGGTGACTTCCACCTGGGGCAGGTGCTGGTGTCCGGCGACGACGTGTTCATCATCGATTTCGAAGGGGAGCCGATGCGCCCGCTGGCGGAGCGGCGCGCCAAGCACTGCGCCTTGCGCGACGTGGCGGGAATGCTGCGCTCCTTCGCCTACGCCGCCGCCACCGCGCGCCGCGGCCTGCCGGACGATCTGGACGAGCCGACGCGCGCCGCGCGCACGGCGTGGATCGGCTGGTGGGAGGGCGCGGCGGGCGGCGCCTTCCTGGACGGCTACCGCGCGGCCATCGGCGACTGCCCCTCCTTCCCCGCCGATCCCGGCACGGCCGCGCAGCTGCTGAAGCTGTTCCTGCTGGAAAAGGCGTTCTACGAGGTGGGGTACGAACTGGCGAACCGGCCGGACTGGCTGGCGATCCCGCTGTCGGGCGTCACCGCCATCCTTCAGGCCGACGCCGGGCCGGACGTGGCCGACGCCGCCCCCGGCGCCATCGGGCAGGCGGCCCCCGGATCGGTGGCGCTGGGCGAGGCGCGGGCGCACGCCATGCCCTTCGGCGCCCAGGTGCTGCCGGACGGCACCGTGCGCTTCCGCCTGTGGGCGCCGGCCGCCGGGCACGTCTCGCTGCTGCTGGAAGACGTGGGCGCGCCCCTTCCGATGCTGAGCGTTGCGGACGGCTGGTACGAGTGGACCACCGCGCAGGCCAGCGCCGGCACCCGCTACCGCTTCGTGCTGGACGACGGGCAGGAGGTGCCCGACCCCGCCTCGCGCTACCAGCCGGGCGACGTGCACGGCTTCAGCGAGGTCATCGACCCCACCGTCTACCCCTGGTCCGACACGGCGTGGCAGGGCCGGCCGTGGCACGAGACCATCCTCTATGAGCTGCACGTCGGCACCTTCACGCCCGAGGGTACCTTCCGCGCCGCCATCGACCGGCTGGACGATCTGGTGGAGTTGGGCGTCACGGCCGTCGAGCTGATGCCGGTCAGCGACTTCCCCGGTGCCCGCAACTGGGGCTACGACGGCGTGCTGCCCTTCGCGCCGGACAGCGCCTATGGCCGGCCGGAGGACATGAAGGCGCTGGTGGACGCGGCGCACGCGCGCGGCCTGATGGTCTTCCTGGACGTCGTCTACAACCACTTCGGGCCGGAGGGGAACTACCTCCACGCCTACGCCTGCCCGTTCTTCACCGACCGGCACCAGACGCCGTGGGGCGCCGCGATCAACGTGGACGGCGTGGACAGCGCCAACGTGCGCGAGTTCTTCATCCACAACGCGCTCTACTGGATCGAGGAGTTCCACCTGGACGGCCTGCGCTTCGACGCCGTGCACGCCATTATCGACGACAGCGACCGCCCCTTCCTGGAGGAGCTGGCGGAGCGTGTGCAGGCCCTGACCACCGGCCGCCGCCACGTCCACCTCGTGCTGGAGAACGACGCCAACCAGGCCCGCTTCCTGGCCCGCACCCCGGACGGCCGCCCGCGCTGGCACACCGCGCAGTGGGCGGACGACCTGCACCACGGGTTGCACACGGCAGCGACCGGGGAGGCCGGCGGCTACTACGTCGACTACGCCGGGGCCACCCACAGGCTGGGCCGCGCGATGGCCGAAGGCTTCGCCTTCCAGGGCGAGCCCACCGCCTTCCGAGGCGAGCCGCGCGGGGAGCCGTCGGCCCACCTGCCGCCCACCGCCTTCGTCGGCTTCCTGCAGAACCACGACCAGATCGGCAACCGCGCGTTCGGCGAGCGTATCGCCCAGATCGCCCCGCCGGAGGCCGTGCGGGCGGCGGCGGCCGTCTACCTGCTGGCCCCGCAGGTCCCCATGCTGTTCATGGGGGAGGAGTGGGCGTCGAACCGCCCCTTCCCCTTCTTCTGCGATTTCGGCCCCGAACTGGCCAAGGCCGTGCACATGGGGCGGCGGGAAGAATTCGCCGCCTTCCCCGAGTTCCAGGATCCGGAGGCGCGCGCCCGCATCCCCGACCCCACGGCACCCGACACGTTCGACAGCGCCAAGCTGGACTGGGAGAGCCGGGACGAGCCGCCGCACGCCGAGTGGCTGTCCTGGTACCGCCGGGCGATCGAGACGCGCAGGCGCGAGATCGTCCCGCACCTGGAGGGCACGCCCGGCGGCACCGGCCGCTACGAGGTGGTGGGCCGCAGCGGCCTGAGCGTGCAATGGCGGCTCGGCGACGGCAGCCGCCTGCACCTGCGCGCCAACCTGTCCGACACCCCCACCCCCGGCCTGACCGACGCGCCGGGCCGCGTGGTGTGGACCGAGGGCGAGGGCGTGCGTGACGGCGTGCTGTCCCCCTGGTCGGTGATCTGGTCGATCGAGGAGGCGAGCGCCCTCGACCGCCTCGCCGAGCGCATGGGGATCGAGGCGGAGTACACGGACGCCGCCGGCAAGACCGTGCGCACCACGCCCGACACCGCCCGCGCGCTGCTCTCCGCCATGGGCGTGGACGCCCCGGACGAGGACACCGCCACCGCCCGGCTGGCCGGGATCGAGCGGGCCGAGCTGGCGCGCCCGCTGCCGCCGGTCGCCGTCCTGCGCTACGACCGGCCGCCCTTCGCCGTGACCGTCACCTTGCCGGCCGGCAGCGGTGAGCTGCATTGGACGCTGGCCCAGGAGGACGGCGCGGAACGCACCGGCGCCGTCCTGTTCGGCGACCTGCCGCTGGTCCGTCGCGCCGGCCTGGACGGACGGGACGTGGAGGTGCGCCGCCTCGACCTCGGCTTGGCACCGCCTCTCGGCTACCACCGCCTGCGCGTGGAGGGTGACGGCAACGGCGCCGAGACGACCGTCATCATCGTGCCCGACCGCTGCCACCTGCCCGTTCCGCTGGAGATGGGGGAGCGGGTGTGGGGCCTGTCGGCGCAGCTCTACACCCTGCGGTCCGGCAGCGACTGGGGCATGGGCGATTTCGGCGACCTCGCCAACCTCGCGGAGATCGCCGCCGGGCACGGCGCCGCGGTGATCGGGCTGAACCCGCTGCACGCGCTGTTCCTCGACCGCCCGGACCAGGCCAGCCCCTATTCCCCCGCCAGCCGCCTGTTCCTCAACCCGCTCTACATCGACGTCAGCGCGGTGCCGGAGTTGATGACCTGCGCGGAGGCCCGCGCCCGCTTGGCCGACGCCGACTTCCGGCAGGCCATCGCGGCGGCGCAAGGCGCGGAATACGTGGACTACCCGGCGGTGGCCGCGCTCAAGCTGCCGGTGCTGGAAATGCTGTTCCACGCCTTCCAGTCCGGCGCGTCGGCGGAGCGCCGCGCCGCCTTCGCCGCCTTCCGCGCGGAGTGGGGCGAGGTGCTGGACCGCTTCTGCGTCTTCCAGGCCCTGCGCGAACGCTTTGCCGCCGACGATCCCGCGCAGGCCGACTGGCGCCGCTGGCCGGCAGCGTTCCGCGACCCGGCCTCCCCCGAGGTCGCCCGCTTCGCCGACGTCAACCGCGACCGGCTGGACTTCCTGGCGTGGCTGCAATGGGTGGCGGACGACCAGCTGGCCAACGCCGAGGCGCACGCCCGCACCCGCGGCATGGCCATCGGCCTCTACCGCGACCTCGCCGTCGGCGCCGACAGCGCGGGGGTGGAGACCTGGGCGGCCCCGCACGTGGTGGTGTCGGCCGCGCACGTCGGCGCCCCGCCCGACCTGTTCAACCCCGCCGGCCAGGACTGGGGCCTGCCGCCCTTCCACCCGCGCGCCTTGCGGGAAGAGGCGTACGCCGGCTTCATCCGCCTGCTGCGCGCCAACATGCGCCACGCCGGCGGCCTGCGCATCGACCACGCCATGGCGCTCCAGCACGTCTACTGGATCCCGGAGGGGCATCCGCCCGGCGAGGGCGCCTACGTCGCCTACCCCATGGAGGACATGCTGGGCATCCTGGCGTTGGAGAGCGTGCGCCACCGCTGCCTCGTCGTCGGCGAAGACCTGGGCACCGTCCCGGCGGGCTTCCGCGAGCGCATGGCGGAGGCCGGGGTGCTCAGCTACCGCGTGGTGTTCTTCGAATGGGCGGCGGACGGCCGCTTCGTCGGCCCCGACGCCTACCCCTACCTGGCGCTGGCCACCGTGGGCAGCCACGATCTCGCCACCCTGCGCGGCTGGTGGGAGGGGCACGACATCGATCTGAAGGAGGAAAAGGGCCTCTACCCCGCCCCCGGCGAGGCCGAAAGGCAGCGGACGCGCCGCGACGAGGAACGCGCCCACCTGATCGAGGCGGTGCGCACCGCCGGCCTGCCGCTGCCGGCCAGCTTCGGCAGCGCATCGCCCTTCGACGACGGGCTGGGGCACGCGGTGCACGCCTTCCTGGCGCGCACCAACGCCGCCATCGCCATGGTGCAGCTGGACGACCTGACGGGCGAGGCCGCGCAGGTCAACCTGCCCGGCACCGTGGACCAGTACCCCAACTGGCGCCGCAAGCTCTCGTTGAGCCTGGAGGAGCTGTCCGACGACCTGCGCGCCAGCGCCATCGCCAACATCCTGGCCGCTGCCCGCCCGGCGCCGGCCGCGGACAAACCCGCCGCCGGGTAAGGGGCCGCCATGCAACGGCAGACCGCCCCGAACCGCAACGGCCCGCTGGTGCGGGCCGGGGTGGTGCTCGGCCTCTCGTTCGGCGGCTTCTTCGACGGCATCGTCTTCCACCAGGTGCTGCAATGGCACCACATGCTGACCGGCGTGGCGGACGCGGCGGTGCGCGACGACATAACGCTGAACACGCTGGCCGACGGACTCTTCCACGTCGCCAGCTATGTCCTCGGCCTGATCGGGCTGCTGATGCTGTGGCGGGCGCGGGTGGAGTTGGTGGGGCCGCGCTCCGGCCGCGTCCTGGCTGGGGCCATGATCGGCGGGGCCGGGCTGTTCAACCTCGTCGAAGGGCTGGTCAACCACCAGCTTCTGGGTATCCACCATCTGCGCACCGACGTGGCGAACCCGCTGCCGTGGGACATGGCCTTCCTGGCATCGGGCGTTCTGCTGATGGCGGTCGGCTGGTGGCTGGTCCGCGCCGCCACCAGCGCCGCCAGCGCCGAACGCTGATCTCCGCCCGCGACGACCGGCGTGCGGCGCTGTTCACGTCTCCAATGACCGCAACGGCGGGGGCGAGGGTGCAACCGGGAGCCGATTTCCACAAACGCACATACCAGAAGCCGGACGGCCGCAAGCTCTACCTCTACGGCCGGCAGCCGCACGAGCTGCCGGTGACGGAGGAGCTGGAGCCCGGCCCCGTCTCCACCCCGCACCTGCGCTGGCATCCGCTGCGCGGCGAGTGGGTGGCCTACGCCAGCCACCGGCAGGAACGCACCTTCAAGCCGCCGGCCGAGTTCTGCCCGCTGTGCCCCGTGCAGCCCGGCGGATTCCCCGGCGAGATCCCCTTCGCCGACTTCGAGGTCGCGGTGTTCGAAAACCGCTTCCCCGCCTTCCACCCCGGCGCGCCGGAACCGCCGGAGCTGCCCATCCCCACCCGCCCCGCCAAGGGCCAGTGCGAGGTGGTGGTCTACAGCTCCGCCCACCGCGGCTCGGTCGGTGAGCTGTCGCGCGAGCGGCGGGAGCTGCTGGTGCGCGTGTGGGCGGACCGCTACCGCGACCTGCTGGCGCACGACATGGTCGCCTTCGTCATGCCGTTCGAGAACCGGGGCGAGGAGATCGGCGTCACCCTGCACCACCCGCACGGGCAGATCTACGCCTTCCCCTTCGTGCCGCCGGCCGTGGCGCCGATGGTCGCCGCCTTCCGCGAAGGGCCGGTGCTGTCCACCCTGCGCGAGCGCATCGGCGATGCCTACGACATCGCCGGGAACGAGCATGCGGTGGCCTTCGTGCCGCCGTGTGCCCGCTTCCCCAGCGAGGTGTGGCTGATGCCGCGCGCCTTCCACCCCGGCCCCTGGACCTTCTCCGACGCCGAGACGCTGGGCTTCGCCGACGTTCTGGGGGAGGTGGTGGCGCGCTACGACGCGCTCTACGGGCGGCCGATGCCCTACCTCTGCATCCTCTACGCCGCCCCCAAGGGCGAGGAGGACCGCTTCCACTTTCACATCCAGTTCTTCCCCTTCCTGCGCACCGGCGACCGCCTGAAGTACCTGGCGGGGTGCGAGCAGGGGGCGGGCACCTTCCTGGTCGACGGGCTGCCGGAGCAGATGGCCGCCCGCCTGCGCGAGGTGAGGCCATGAGCGACCTGTACACCAAGACCTTCGGCACCGACCCGGCCGCCACCGAGAAGGCGCCGGCGCGCGCCAACCTGCTGGGCGAGCACACCGACTACAACGACGGCTTCGTGTTGCCCACGCCGCTCCCCTACTTCACCACGGTGTCGGTCGGCCCCGGCAAGCCCGGCGAGGTCGAGGCCTTCGCCGCCCAGTTCAACGAGACGCTGACCCGCCGCCTCGACGCCCCGGCGCACGGCGACTGGCTGGACTACGTTCTGGGCTGCGTGCGCGTGGTGCAGCAGCAGCGCGTCCCCGTCGAAGGGCTGCGCGTCGCCATCGAAAGCGACGTGCCCATGGGGGCCGGCATCTCCAGTTCCGCGGCGCTGGAGGTTGCGACGCTGCGGGCGCTGCGCCGCTGGCTGGAGCTGTCGATCGACGACGAGATGTTGGCGCGGATGGGCCAGCGCGCGGAGTCCGGCTACGTCGGCATGCCCTGCGGCATCATGGACCAGATGGTCAGCTCCGTCGGCCGCCCCGGCGCGGCGCTGTTCCTCGACACACGCTCGTCCGATTACGAGCACGTGCCGCTGCCGCGCAGCCATGAACTGGCGGTCGTGCATTCCGGCGTGTCGCATAAGCTGACCGACGGCGGCTACCGCCAGCGCCGGACGGAGTGCGAGCAGGCGGCGGCCGCCCTGAACGTCGCCAGCCTGCGCGAGCTGGACGTCGGCGATCTGCCCGCCATCGAGGCGCTGCCCGAACCGCTGAACCGCCGCGCCCGCCACGTCATCACCGAGAACCGCCGCGTGCTGGACGGGGTGCAGGCCCTGCGGGCCGGCGACGCGCAGGCCTTCGGCCGCCTGATGGTGGAGAGCCACCGCTCCCAGCGCGACGACTACGCCGTGTCGGTGCCGGAGGTCGACGCGCTGGTGGAGAGTGCGCTTCAGCGCGGCGCGCTGGGCGCCCGCCTGACCGGCGGCGGCTTCGGCGGGTGCATCATCGCGCTGGTATCGGATGCAAAGGCATGGTGGCCCGCCGTGCAGGCGGACCACCCCAACGCCTGGCTGGTGTACCCGCGGTGATGCTTACTCCGCCCCCAGCGCCGGCACCATGCCGGCCGGGACCGGCGTGACCACCGCCGGGGCGCTGCCCTGCGCGTCGTCCAGCGGGCCGGCGGCGTCGACCTCGGCCAGGAAGGCCTTGATGGCGGGCATCGTCTCCATCCACTGCTTCTGCACCTCGATGCCCGACCCCACCACGTTCAGCACGTAGGTGGACCAGCTGAGCGAGGCCAGGAAGTAGCCCAGCGAGAAGGTGCCGGCGTCCACGTACCAGGCACCCACCACCCAGGTGCACAGGTTGGTCACGTTGATGATCAGGCCGCGCCCGAAGTTGAAGCGCAGGAAGCGCCGGCCGGTGTGCGCGCCGAACTCGGCGTAGGTGCCGAAGCGCTGGTCGTACTCGTCGCCCGTCGCGCGCTGCTTGCCCTCGACCACGATGGCCAGGAAGTGGCGGAAGGCGTGCGTGTGCCAGCGCTGGCGCTCGTAATCCAGTTCCTGCAGGCGGGTGTAGAGCGGCTTCAGCACCGTGTTCAGGTAGATGGTCGCCAGGATGTCCAGCAGGCCGCCGATCACCACGATCACGCCGATCAGCGGGTACCACCACAGCAGCAGGCCCAGCGTCACCACGCCCGGCACCACCAGCGGGATGACGATGCGGAACAGGCTGTTCACGAACTGCGTCACCACGACCTCGCCGCGCTCGATCACCGCCTGTTGCATGGCGGTGTCGTGCGCCGCCGGATCGCGGCGGGAGCGCAGCAGGTGGCGCAGGATGCCCACGCCCAGGTGGCGCGGCCCGGCGTACTGGAAGCAGGCAAGATCGACCCGGCCCAGCACGTAGGGCAGGATGTTGCCGTGGCAGATCCAGAAGACGAAGGCCGTGCCCACCATCATGTAGATGGCGTCCAGCGCATGGTGCTGCGCCATGGCGTCGATCACCCTCCCGCCGAACAGCGGCACGAGCAGGTCGCCGGCCCGCTGGAGCATGATCAGCGCCGAGATCAGCGCCAGCGCCTTCCAGAACGGCTTGAACAGCCCCAGGATCCGTCGGACGATCGCCAGCATGTCAACCTCGAATGAAACCGACCGGGCGCCACGGTCACCGGGCCACAAGAAGCGGCCAACGCCATGACCGAAGCCTGACCAGTTATGCTTAATTGAATGTAAAGCCGTGCCGATGCCCCAGAATTGCTTTCCCTATTATTGAGGAAGGGAATCGACGCGCGCATTCTCCATGAAAATGTCATGCCCGGGACTGGTCCCGGGCATGACGTTTTTGGGGGAAAGGAGAGGAAGAGGGAGCGGCTACACCCCCACAGCCTCCGCGTCCGGCAGGCGCAGCAGCAGATCCTCCGGCCGTTCGGCGTGGAAGCGGCGCAGCGCGTCCTCCAGCGACGGCAGCCCGGCGCCGCGGACGGAGCGCAGCGCGCTGTACGCCGGGCGGGGTGCCGTCCAATTCAGGTCCGCAGCGGGCACCCCCAGCACCCGCTGCGGATCCAGCCCGGCGTCGCGAACCGCGCCGCGGGCGAACTCGGCCCAGGTCACCGCCCCGGTGTTGGCGAGGTGCCAGACGCCGCGCTCGCCGTCCATCAGGAGGTCGAGCGCCACGTTCACCACGTCGGGCAGGTAGCTGGGCGAAACAACGACGTCGCAGGCCGCCGAGAAGAACCGCCCGCCGGCCACCGCGCGGATGGCGCGGGCGGCGAGGTTGCGGTCGTCCCACGGCCCGAAGGCGGGGCCGGAGCGCACCACCAGCGCGTCCGGGTCGGCGTCGAGCAGCAACCGCTCCGCCTCCGCCTTCGCGGCGCCATAGGCGCCGAGCGGTGCAGGGGAGTCGTCCTCGGTGTAGGGTACGGTCCTGTCCCCGCCGAACACCAAGTGGCTGGAGAAGGCCAGCAGCGGCACGCCGGCCGCCCGGCAGGTAGCGCCCAGCACGTCCACGCCGACGACGTTCTCGCGCCGGCAGCGCCCCGGCTCCCGCTCCGCCGCGTCGACGCGGGCGAAGCCGGCGGCGTTGATCACCGCCCACGGCCGGTGCCGCGCCAGCGCCGCGGCGGCCGAGGCCGGGTCGGCGATGTCCATCGCCCCACGCGGCAGCAGAACGTAGGGCAGCCCGCGCACCACGCACAGCCGCGCCACCGCGCGGGCCAGCGCGCCGTCGCCGCCGGTGATCAGCAGCGGGCGCGGCGCGTGCGCCGGGGGCGTCCACCGGCCGCGCGCCGGGGCGAACGGGTCGCAGCGCACCGGCGTCCAGTGGAAGCGGTCCTCGCGATGCCACCAGCCCGGCGCGTCGAACACCGGGTGGTCGGCCGTCCCCGTGGTCGCCAGTTCGCGCACGAGGCGCGCCAGCGCCGTCGGCCGCAGCGCCGGCCCGCGCACGTCGAAGACCCCGGACTCATAGAACCCCGCCCGCCGCGTCAACAGGCTGTTCCAGTCGTAGCTGCCCAGCAGCGCCCACGCCGTCACTGCGCGGATGTCGACGCCGCGCCCGCGCAGCCGGTGTGCGGCGTCCCACGCCTCCTTCAGCCAGCGCAGTTGCTCCTCGCGGCTTGAGCCGTTGTGCACCTCGGTGGCGGCGATGGGCAGGCGGTAGCGCTCCCACGCCTCCTCCAGCAGCGCCTCCAGGCCCACGGTGCCCTCGGCCACCACGCGGATGGCCTCCACGTCGACATAGCGGTCGCGGTCGTTGCCGCCGGCCCGCACACCGGGATAGCGCTTCACCCGGTCGTCCAGGAAGCGCTCGCTGGTCAGGTAATGGTCGATGCCCAGGACATCGGGCGGGCACGGGTCGGCCGCCAACTCGTCCAACTCGTCCTCAAACCCGCCTTCGGCCATGTAGGACCACAGCGGGTGCTCGCGCGTCACGCGGCCGGCCAGCAGGTCGAAGGTCAGCCAGCGGCGGTAGTTCTCGTGCTCCGCCTCATAGGCGAGGCGCGGCGTGCTGTGGCACTTGCCCAGATCCTCGGTCTGCACCAGCCGGGCGGCCGGGTTGACGGCGCGGATCGCGCGCATGGCCAGCACCGTGCCCTTGATCTGGTTGATCAGGATGCGGCGGAAGGTGGCGTGGTCGCGGGCGTGCGGGTACCACAGGCCATAGAGGCCGCAGAATCGCGCGGTCGTCAGCGGCTCGTTCACCGGGGTGTAGAGGTCGACCCACGGGTAGCGCTCGGCCACGCGGGCGGCGTAGGCGGCGAACTTCTGCGGGAAATCGGGCTGCGTCAGGTCGGTGCCGCGCGGCCCGTTGCCGTGGTGCAGCAGCGCCGCGATGGGCCGCACGCCGAGTTCCCGCAGCCGCCCCAGCCGCTCGTCCGTCCAGCGCCAATCGGCCTTCTCCAGCCCCTCCGGCGCCACCCGCTCCCACAGCACCGGGTAGCGGATCGCGGTGATGCCCAGCGCGGCGAAAGCATCCAGATCCTCAACGCGCTCGTGGTGGCCGCTCAGCCGCGTCTGGTCGACGAAGCGGTCGCGCAGCCGGGCGACGGTGCATTCCACCCCACCCCACATCTCGATCGCCCGAATCTCGGTCAGTTGCGCCACGGCCACTTCTCCTCGCATCTGCGCCGGAATTGAGGCCCGATGTCGCGCCGAGTATGGTTAGCAGAAGATTAACAATGGCGACCGAAGCACCCCCGCCGGTTTTTGTCACATCCCCAAATAGATCCCGCTTTTTGTCACAGCCGCGCAAGTCCAGGAAACCCGCGGACCTCCGTCACCTGTCCTTTTGCGCACAGCTCGCAGCGACCGTTGGTTATTTTTCGTTAACCATGATCCTCGAACACTTCGCCCCACTTGCCGGGCGCGTCTTCAACAGGCGCCGGCTACAGCGAATGCGGAGCGAAGCGTGCAGCGCAACACCCTCTCCCTCGACGGCGCATGGGATTTCAAGTACCTCGGCGACACGGCAGTCGCCCTGGAGGATGTCCGTGACTGGCGGACCTGCGTGGTCCCCGCCCCCTGGCAGGCGCAGTTCGACGACCTGCGCGACCATATGGGCCGCGCCTGGTACCGCCGCGACGTGGAGGTGCCCGCCGACTGGGCCGGCGCGCCGATGTTCCTGTGCTTCGGCGCGGTGAACTACTTCTCGCGCGTCCTGGTCAACGGCATCGAGGTGGCGGTGCACGAGGGCGGCTACCTGCCCTTCGAGGTCGACGTTACCCGCTTCCTGCGCCCCGGCCGCAACGAGCTGGCGGTGTCGGTGACGGCGCCGACCGACGATCCCGACGCCTATCCCGAGTTCCCCTTCGCCGAGACGCCCTTCGGCAAGCAGAGCTGGTACGGGCCGCTGAGCGGCATCTGGCAGTCCGTCCGCCTGGAACGCCGCGCCACCGACCACATCACGTCGGTCCGCCTCGTCCCCGACCTGGAGGCCGGCACGGTGCGCGTCACGGTGGACCTCGTCCGCCCGTTGCGCCGCGATCATGACATCGATCTGGACGTGACCGGGCCGGACGGCGTCACCGTTGCGGCGCTGGTCGAGGCCGTGGCCGCCGGCCAGGACCGCGTCACCGCCACCATCTCCGTGACACAGCCGCAGGCGTGGTCGCCCGACACCCCCAACCTCTACCGCCTGAAGGCGGCGCTGCGCCAGGATGGGGAACTGGTGGACACGCTGTCCGAAAGCTTCGGCTTCCGCACCGTCACCGTGAAGGACGGCCGCATCCACCTGAACGGCGCGCCGGTCATGCTGCGCGCGGCGCTGGACCAGGACTATTACCCGGACGGCATCTGCACGGTGCCCTCGGAGGAGTTCCTGGAGGACCAGTTCCGCAAGGCCAAGGAACTCGGCCTCAACTGCCTGCGCTGCCACATCAAGGTGCCGGACCCCCGCTATTACGCGGTCGCCGACCGCGTCGGCCTGCTGATCTGGACGGAGTTGCCGAACGCCGGCCGCCTGACCGGCCCGGCCGCCGAGCGCCTGGAGGCCACGCTGAAAGGCATCGTCGAGCGTGACGGCAACCATCCGTCCATCATCTGCTGGACGATCATCAACGAGAACTGGGGCACCGACCTGGTGCACAACCAGGAGCACCGCGACTGGGTCAACGCGACCTACCGCCGGCTCAAGGAATTCGACCCGACCCGTCTGGTCGTCGACAACTCGCCCCTCTACCCCAGCTTCCACGTCCAGTCCGACATCGAGGATTATCACTTCTACGCGGCCATCCCCGACCACCGCCATTCCTGGGACGGCTTCGTCGATCGCATGGCCAACCGCGCGGAGGCGACCTACAGCCACCATGGCGATGCCAGGCGCACCGGGCAGGAGCCGATCATGTGCTCCGAATTCGGCAACTGGGGCCTGCCCGACCCGAAGCTGCTGCGCGACGCCGACGGCAAGGAGCCGTGGTGGTTCGAGACCGGCCATGACTGGGGCGAGGGCGTGATGTACGCCCACGGCGTCGAAACGCGCTTCCACTCCTATGGCCTGGACCGCGTGTTCGGCACCATGGAGCGCTTCGTCGAGGCGGCGCAGTGGCAGCAGTTCCGCGCCCTGAAGTACCAGATCGAGGCGATGCGCCGTCAGCCGAACCTCGCCGGCTACGTCATCACCGAGTTCACCGACTGCCACTGGGAGTCGAACGGCCTGCTCGACATGCGGCGCAACCCGCGCGCCTTCCACAATGTGTTCCACACCATCAACGCCGACACGGTGGTGGTGCCGCAGTGGAACCGCGTGGCCTATTGGGAAGGCGAGGAGGTCGAGGTCGGCCTCGCCGCCGCGCACGGCCGCGGCGACACGGTGGACGGCGTGGAGATGCGCTGGTCGCTGGACGCCGCCGGCCTGGGCGACCGCGAGCCGATGGAGCTGACACCCGGCGTGCGCCACGCCCGCCCGGCCAGCTTCCGCGCCCCGAACGTGGCGCAGCCGGAGGTCCACCGCCTGGAGCTGGAGATCGCCACCGGCGACGGCGTGCTGGCGACCAACCACGTGGAGTTGGCGATCCATCCCCGCCGCGTGGCCCCGCCGGCCGGCGCCGTCGCGGTGTGGTCCCCGGACGCCGACCTGGCCGAGCGCTTCGCCGCGCTGGGCTACGCCACGGCCCCGGACGCCAGGGCGGCCGACCTGATCGTCGCCCGACGCCTGGACGACGCGTTGGGGGCCGAGGTGCGCGCCGGAGCCCGTCTGGTCGTCCTGGCCGACGAGCCGCAGGAGCTTCAGCCGATGTTCCCGCACTTCCAGAACGTCCGCGTGGTGCCGCGCCACGGCTCCATGTGGCTGGGGGCGTGGGCCTCGTCCTTCTCGTGGGTGAAGCGCACGGGGGCGTTCGCCCGGCTGCCGGGCGGTCCGCTGATCGACCACAGCTTCGACCGGGTGATCCCCGACCACGTCATCGCCAACTGCACCACCTGGGACTTCCAGGCCCGCGTGCACGCCGGCATGGTGGTTGGCTGGGTGCACAAGCCGGCCGCGCTGATCGTGGAGCGCGACTGCGGCCACGGCCGCATGGTGGCGACCACCTTCCGCCTGCTGAACGACGCCCCCGGCGCCGACCCGACGGCCACGGCCATCCTCGACGGCCTCGTCGAACTGGCCCTGAAGGGCCGCGACACCGCCGGCACCGAGCGCGTCCGCGAGACGGTGGGGTAACACGGGGCAACGCGTAGGTTCGGGTTGAGCGCCAGCGAAGCCCAACACGGTTCGCATGGCGAACACGTTGGGCTTCGCCTGAGGCTCAACCCAACCTACGACGCGTCCCTTTTTTCTACTCCGCCGCCCGTCTCGCCAGCGCTTCGTCCATCGAGAAGCCTTCCGCCTGCAGGCGCCATAGCGCGTCGAAGGTGCCGCCGCGGCGGCGCAGTTCGGTGGGGCTGCCGTCCTCGACGATGCGGCCGTCCACCAGCACCACGATCCGCTCGAACCCCGACAGGGTGGACAGCCGGTGCGCCACCGCCAGGACCGTGCGGCCGTGCATCAGGTCGCCCAGCGCCCGCTGGATCTCCAGCTCCGATTCCGTGTCCAGCGCCGAAGTCGCCTCGTCGAGGATCAGGATGGGTGCGTTCTTCAGGAAGGCCCGCGCGATGCCGATGCGCTGGCGCTGCCCGCCCGACAGCTTGATCCCCCGTTCGCCCACCAGAGTGTCGTAACCCTGCGGCAGTTCGCGGATGAAGTCGTCGCAGTAGGCAGCCCGCGCGGCCAGGATCACCTCCTCGTCCGATGCGTCCGGCCGGCCGTAGCGGATGTTCTCCAGCACCGAGCGGTGGAACAGCGAGATCTCCTGCGGCACCACGGCGATGGCGTCATGCAGGCTGTCGCGCGTCACGTGGGCGATGTCCTGCCCATCGACCAGCACGTGGCCGTGCTGCACGTCGTCCAGCCGCTGCAGCAGGCCGACCAGTGTGGATTTGCCGGCGCCGGAGGGGCCGACGATGCCGATGCGCTGCCCGGCCGGGATGCGCAGGGTGAAGTCCTTGAACACCCGCCGCCCGTCCGAATAGGCGAAGGTGACGTTCTCGAACTCGACGGAGCCGCCCAGGCCGATCAGCCGCTGCGCGTCCGGAACGTCGGCCACGGCGTGCGGCTGGCCGATGACGCGCAGCGTGTCGGCGATCTGGCCGAAGTGCTGCGTCGTCCCCACCAGCGCGAAAGCGAGGTCGCGGGACCCGTGCAGGATGCGGAAGGTCAGCGCGCTGACCAGCACCACGTCGCCCGGCGTGATGCGCCCGGCCGTCCACAGCGACACCGCCCACACCAGCATGCCGCCGGCCATCACCCACAGGCACAGGTCGTGCACCACGCGGGTCTTCTCCAGATAGAGCCAGCTGCGCCGCTGCGCCGCCGCCTCTCCGTCCATGATGCGCGCCAGCCGCGCCCGCTCCCGCGCGCGGGCAGAGAAGGCCTGCACCACCCAGATGTTGGACACCACGTCCACCAGCTCCCCGCCGGCATAGGACGCCTGCTCGGCGTAGGTGCGGTGCAGCGGCCGGCCGCGCACGCCGATCAGCGCGATGCCGCTCGCCACCACGGTGACGAACACCACCAGCGCCGCCGCCATGCGCCAGTCGACCGTGGTCAGCACGAGCACGGCGCCGATGAAGTCGGTGATCGGCGGCAGGATGTTCCAGGTGAAGGTGCCGATCAGCGCCCCCGCCGCCCCCGCCGTGGCGGTGATGCGGTTGCCCAGCGAGCCGGCGAAATGCTCGGCGAAATAGCGCATGGGGTGGCCGGACAGGTGCTGGAACAGGTCCAGGCGGATGTCCACGCCGACACCGACCACCGTCCGGCACCCCAGCCAGCCGCCCAGCCGCCACAGCCCGTTCTCCACGCCGATCAGCGCGATGAAGAAGATGAGCGGCGACCACACCGCGGCGGCGTTGCGCTCGGGCGCCGCCATGGCGTCGACCAGCAGTTTCATCCCGTACTGCACCGCCACCGCGCAGGCGGCGGCCCCGATGACCAGGGCCAGCAGCCCGGCGAAGTGCCAGGGCCAGCGGGCGACGTAGCGCAGGAAGAACAGCACGGGGCGCTGCGGAAACGGCGGGCTGGAAGCCATGACGCAGATCCTTGGAGGGGTTCAGGCGGCGCTGTCCGCCGTTTCGGCCCGGCGCGCGCGCGCACCCTCGAACACCGCCTGCCAGCGCCGCAGCGCCTCGGCCAGCGGCTGATGAACGGTGCGGTGGCCGACGTCCGGATGCCGCGCATCCAAATAGCCGAGCAGCCCCACCCTGCAATGCCGGTCGTTGGTCCAGCCGGGGTAATCGAGCACGGGGTAGAGGCAGATCCCCTCCACCGGCACGCCGGCCCGCATCGCCGCCAGCACCTCGCCGGCCACGTAGTCCAGCCAGGGCACGCGCGCGTCGTCCTCCGCCCCCGTCTCGGCCACCAGGATCGGCCGGCGGTAGCGTTCCCAGCAGTCGGCCAGGATCTCGCGGAAGGGGCGGTAGTGCGGGCTCCCCACCGGGATCGTCCCGCCGCTCAGGAACCACTGGTTGTCGGAGTAGTAGTTGAGCCCGATGACGTCCAGCAGCTCCGGCCGTCCGCCCAGCCCCGGCCAGAACGCGCCCGTCGTCATGTCCCAGGACTGGTACTGGCAGCGGGTGTAGGCCTCGGCTTCCGCCCGGTCCTCGGGCCGTTCGGGGTGCGCGGCCACGTGGATTGCCGGGTCGACGTGCACGAAGCGGGCGCGTGGGTCCGCGTCGCGCACCGCCTCGATCCCGGCGATGGCGGCGCGGACCAACTGGTGCTTCAGCTCGAACCCCCGGCCCCGCTCGCACGGGCTCATCATCGCCATGTCGCCGCCGGCCCAGGACCAGTAGGCGATCTCGTTGACCGGGCAGTAGAAGGGCACGCCGTCCGTCTCGTCCCGCACCAGTTGCGCCACCGCGCGGGCGAAGCGGGCGAAACGGTCGACGAAGGCCGGGCGCCAGATGTCCAGATCGTCCGGCCAGCCGTAGTGGCACAGGTCCCAGATCACCTGAACGCCATGGTCGCGCGCGGCGTGCAGCATGGGCAGGACGCTGGACCAGTCGTACCGGCCGGGCGACGTCTCGATCAGGTGCCAGCGCACCCCGTCGCGCGCCGTGCCGATGCCGTGGCCGCGCAGGCAGCGGTAGTCGGCCGCCGCCGCCCGGTCATGCCCGGTCGCCGCGACCAGGTCGAGGCGCCGGCCGTCCGGCCGCCGGTGCGTGGAGCATTCGAAGCCGCCCAGGAAGACGCTGTCGAACAGGGTCGGCGTGTGCATCCGTCGCCCTCCGGATGGGGATCGCCTCATTCGGCGGCACTGACCGGCTTCGAAACGGCCACGCCCTGCGCCATGGTGGACAGCGCGCGCGCCGCCTCGGCCGTGCTGCGCCCCTGCTCCTCCGCCTTGGCGATGCGGCCATAGAGGGTCAGCGCCTGCGCCACCACCTGGTCCATGTTGTAGTAGCGGTAGGTGGCCAGCCGGCCGACGAAGTGCACGTTGGGCGTCGCGTCCGCCAGCGCCTGGTACTTGCGGTACAGTTCGGCGTTCTCCGCCCGCGGCACCGGGTAATACGGGTCGCCATCGGAGGCCGGGAACTCGAACGTCAGGCTGGTCTTGGGGTGGTGCTGGCCGGTGAGGTGCTTGTATTCCGTGATGCGGGTGTAGGGCACGTCCTCGCCGGGGTAGTTCACCACGGCCACCGGCTGGAACCACTCCTGCTCCGCCGTCTCGTGCCGGAAGCGCAGGGAGCGGTATGGCAGCTTGCCGTAGCGGTAGTCGAAATACTCGTCGATCGGCCCGGTGAAGATCAGGGAGTCATACTTCACGTCGCGCGCCACCTCGCGGTAGTCGGCGTTCAGCATGATCTTGATGTTCGGGTGGTCCAGCATGTTCTCGAACATCCGCGTGAAGCCGTGCAGCGGCATGTTCTGGAAGCTGTCGCCGAAATAGCGGTCGTCGTCGTTGGTCCGCGTCGGCACGCGGGACGTCACCGCCTTGTCCAGCTCGGACGGGTCCATGCCCCATTGCTTGCGCGTGTAGCCGCGGAAGAACTTCTCGTACAGCTCCCGCCCCACCTTGCTCACCACCACGTCCTCCGACGTGCGGATCTCCGGCACCGCCTCGGCGCGGGCGGCGAAGAAGGCGTCCACCTCGCTCTCGGCCAGGTTCAGGCCGTACAGCCGGTTGACGGTGGTCCGGTTGATCGGGATGGGGACCAGCTGGCTGTCCACGTGGGCCAGCACGCGGTGCTCGTACGGGCGCCATTTGGTGAAGCGCGACAGGTACTCGGCCACCTGAGGCGCGTTGGTGTGGAAGATGTGCGGCCCGTAGCGGTGGATGAGGACGCCGTCGTCGTTGTAGTGGTCGTAGGCGTTGCCGCCGATGTGCGGGCGCCGGTCGATGATCAGCACGCGTTTGCCCAGGCCGCGCGCCAGCCGTTCGGCCAGCACGCTGCCCGCGAACCCGGCGCCGACGACCAGATAGTCGAAGCCGGCGCGCCCCACCAGCGGAACCCCGTTGCGCGGCGAGCGCGAGGAGGCGACGACCGGCTGCCCCGGGACGCCGTCGTTCAGATCACGCATTCGATCAACCCTTTCATGCGAGCCCAGGTCTGGTCCCAGGACATGTCGGCCAGCGCCCGGTCGACCTCGGCCAGCCAGCGCTCCGACCGGCCCTCCGGGCTCAGCGCGCGCTCGATGGCGGCGACGAACTCGTCGGGCGTGCGGGCGATCTGGACAAGGCCGGCGTCGCCGTAGGTGCGCATCACGTCGCGGATCGGCGTGGAGACGACGGGGCGGCCGGCGGCCAGGAACTCCGGCGTCTTGGTCGGGCTGATGAAGCGGGTGGATTCGTTCAGCGCGAAGGGCATCAGCGCCACGTCCCAGCCGGACAGGTAGCGCGGCAGGTCGGCGTAGCTGCGCCCGCCCAAGTAATGGATGTTCGGCGCCTGCGGAAGCGTCGCCGGGTCGATCTTCACCACCGGCCCGACCATGACCAGCTGCCAGTCCGGCCGCATGCGGGCGATGCCGGCCAGCAGGTCGATGTCGAACCGCTCGTCGATGACGCCGAAGAAGCCCATGCGCGGGCGCGGCAGCGCCGCCTGATCCTCCGGCTCCGCCACGGCGCCGCGGGCGGCAGCGAAATGCGGTACGTCCACGCTGCTGGGGAAGGCGTGCACGCTGGGGTGCCGGTCGCGCTTGGCCTCGTAGAGGCTGTAGCCGCCGGTGAAGACGAGGTCGGCGCGTTCCATCAGCGCGCGCTCGCGCTCCACCAGCTGCGGCGGCGCACCCTTGAAGGCGGACAGCTCGTCCATGCAGTCGTAGACCACCGCCGACGCCTCCAAGTGGTCGGAGAACGCCAGGCTCATGGGCGTGTAGTACCAGAGGATCGGCCGCGTCACCCCCGCATCGGCGAAGTGGCGGTCGAGCAGCGTGCGTTGCGCGGCCTCCGCGTCCACCCCCGCCGGGATGCGCGGCACCAGCAGCGTGACGCCCGCGTCGGTGCCGTGCACGTCCAGGTGCGGCTCCGCCGCGTCGGTCGGCACCGGCTCCTCCACGAAGAACAGGCGGGATTCGCGGGCGAAGCGCGTCATCAGGTGCTGCGGGCGCTGGTGAACGAAATGCCAGCGCAGATGCGAAAAGCAGACGAAGTCCCGAGGGTACGATCTCTTGCTGGTTCGCTTGGCGACCGGATCCGCGCCATCGGCGACCGCTGTCCGGTCGGGGCGCACGGTCAGGTCATCGCCCTCGGCGTACTCCATCGGCACGATCTCCCTGGTTCAAGAATGTGATGGTGCGGATGCATGAAAGTCACGTCCGCCTACGGGGTCCGCCAACAGCGGATTTAGGGAAGGGTTCCCGCGCCGCGTCATAACGATAGGGAGTAACCCCCGTTTTCCAAACCCGCCTGGACACTCCACCGTCTATCGGGGAAAGACTCGCTTATTTGCAGGTTTTTCAAGTGTTACAGGACATCGCGAAGACAAGAGCACTTAGTCACAAGATATGCTTGGCGCGCCACCGCGAAGACGAATCGTCTCTCGTCCGGCATAACCCAGGGGCGGTACCCATCCGACCTGCGGTTGCGCCACTTGCACCCCGCACGATCGGAGCGGCTGCCCCGTGAAACAATTGGCGGACATGGGCACGGGTCCACTTTCGGGCGCTCGACCGGCGTGGCCGCCGTCCGGATACTCCCGCCCACGACGCCTTTCCCCTGTCCTTTCGAATGGTATCCGCATGCTGACCAGCCCCTCGGCCCTGCGTCATCCCGACGTCGTCTCGCTCGCCGCCGGCCCCCTCACCCTCGACGTGGCGCCGGAGGTTGGCGGCTCCATCGCCCGCTTCCAGGGCCGCCAGGGCACGCGCATGGTCGACTGGCTGCGCCCGGCAACCGCGGAGGCGCTGGCCGCGCGTGACCCGCTGGGCATGGCCAGCTTTCCGCTGATCCCCTTCTGCAACCGCATCCGCGACGGCCGCTTCACCGTCGGCGAGACCGAGGTGCGCCTGCCCGCCAACTACGCCCACTCCCGCCACGCCATCCACGGCCACGCGTGGCAGCGGCCGTGGACGGTCATCGACCGCACCGACGGCGTCGTGACGCTCGCCTTCGAGCACCGGCCGGACGCGTGGCCCTTCCGCTACGACGCGCGCCAGACCTACGCGCTGGACGACGCCGGCCTGACGGTGAGCCTGACGGTGACCAACCGTGGCGGCGTGCCGATGCCGCTCGGCCTCGGCCACCATCCCTATCTGCCGCGCACGCCGAAGACGACGGTGACCGCCCGCGTCGACGCCATCTGGTCGACCGACCACGAGGTGATGCCCACGCGCATGGAGCGAACCTGGGTGACCGATCAGTTCGCCCACGGCCTGCGCGTCAACGACGCGGTGCTGGACAACAACTTCACCGGCTGGGACCGCACCGCGACGGTCCGCTGGCCGGAGCTGGGTGCCGCGCTGCGCATGACCGCCGACGCCCCGCTCGACTTCCTGGTGGCGTATACGCCGGCCATGGAGGACTTCTTCTGCCTGGAGCCGGTCGGCAACTGCACGGACTGGCCCAACCTTACTCAGCTCGGAACGGAGCGCGTCGGCGGCATGCTCCTGCCCGCGGGGCAGACCACCACCGTGTCCTTCCGGCTGGAGCCGGTCTGGGTGGCGTAGCGTTCTCCCCCAGCACTCACCACACCTTGCGCGCCAGATCGTCACCCCGGCTGGTCAGATCGGCAAAGGTCCGGCGCGCTTCCTCCTCGCCCACCCAGGCGTCGGGAGCGACCACGCCGGCCATGCCCTGCGGCGTGGCGTCGGCACCCGGCCGCTCCCCCTCGTCCGAGCCCAGCGCGTAGGCGGCGCCGTTGCGCACTTCGACGATGGCGTAGCGCCCCTGGCGCTCGATCAGGCGGAAGCTGCCGTGCTCGGAAACGATCGTCACGTCGGCCATACGGTCCCCATTTCCCGTGGTGATGGTCAGTGTGCGTGGTGGGTGCGGAAGTACTCGGCCAGCCCTTCAGCCGGGCCGATCTGCGCGGCCACCGGGGCGCGAGCGGCCGCGTAGCGTGCCAGCGCGTCGTCCAGCGCCGGCATGATGAAGCCGCGCTCCGATCCCAGAACACCGTAGGCCGGCCGTGGTGCCGTCCAGCCCAGCCGGACGGCGGGAACCGCGTCCACCCGCGACGCGTCCAGGCCGCAGCGGTCGGCCGCCATGCGCGCCAGATCGGCCCAGCTCACCGCCCCCGCCGACGCCAGATGCCAGACGCCCGCCTCCCCGTCGATCAGCAGGTCCAGCGTGGCGTCCACGAGATCCGGCACGTAGGTGGGCGACACCACCACGTCCGCCGCCGCGGCGACGCGCTGCCCGGCGCGCAGGCGGTTCAGCGTCTGCGTCACGAAATTGTGCTGGTCCCACGGGCCGAAGAAGGCGCTGGTGCGCACCACCAGCGCCGACGGCAGCGCGCTCAGCACGCCCGCCTCCGCCGCCGCTTTGCTGGCACCGTAGACGCCCAGCGGCGCCACAGGGTCGGACTCCACGTACGGCGCCCGCTTCGCCCCGTCGAACACGAGGTCGGTGGAAAAGGTCACCAGCGCCACACCGCGCGCCGCGCAGGCCTCGGCCAGACGCACGGCCCCATCCGTGTTCTCGCGCCGGCAACGCTCCGGCTCGGCCTCCGCCTCGTCG
This sequence comes from Azospirillum sp., assembly GCF_035627195.1. Lineage (GTDB taxonomy): Bacteria > Pseudomonadota > Alphaproteobacteria > Azospirillales > Azospirillaceae > Azospirillum. Next base: position 5,102 of record NZ_DASPMG010000415.1, on the reverse strand, counting down.
ACGCGGACGTAACCGGCGGTGTTGACCAGCGCCCACGGGCGGTGCCGGTCGAGCGCCGCCGCCACCGACGCCGGGTCGGAAATGTCCAGCTCGTGCCGCCCCAGCACGCGGTAGGGCAGCCCGCGCAACGCGCAATGCCGGGCGAAGGCGCGGCCCAGCGTGCCCGTCGCCCCGGTGATCAGCAGTGTGCGCGGCTCCCCCAGTCGCGCCGACAGTGTCCAGGCGCCGTAGGGCAGCGTGTAGGGCCGGCAGCGCACCGGCGGCCAGAAGAAGCGGTCGGGCCGGTGCCACCAGCCCGGCGTGTCCAGCACCGGATGGTCCGCGTCGCCGTCGCGCGCCAGCGCCGCCAGCAACCCGGTCAGGGCGGTGGGCCTCGGCCTTGGTGACCGCACGTCGAAGACACCGGATTCGTACACCCCGTCGCGCCGGGTCAGCAGGCTGTTCCAGTCGACGCTGCCCAGCAGCGACCACGCCGTCACCGCCCGCACGTCCACGCCCCGCGCGCGCAGGCGGACGGCACCATCCCACACCTCCTTCAGCCAACGCATCTGCTCCTCGCGGGTGGAGCCGTTGTGCACCTCCGTGGCGGCGACGGGCAGGCCATAGCGCTCCCACGTCTCCAGCAGCAGCCCCTCGAAGCCGACGACGCCCTCGGCCACCACGCGCACCGCTTCCACGTCGGCGTAGCGGTCGATGCCGTTGCCGCCATGCGTCTCTGGGGGGTAGCGCTCCAGCCGTTCGTCCAGGAAGCGTTCGCTGGTCAGGTAGTGGTTGCCGCCGATGACGTCGGGCGGGCACGGATCCTCCACCAGCTCCTCCAGCAGCCGGCGGTGCGGCGCCTCCAGCGCAGCCTCGTCCAGGTAGGGGCGCAGCGGGTGCTCCGCGTCCACGCGGCCCGTGAGCAGGTCGAGGCTCAGCCAGCGCCGCTCGTTCTCGTACGCCGCCTGATAGGCGAGGTGCGGCGTGCTGAAGACGCGGCAGATGTCCTCGGTCTGGATCAGCCGGGCTTGCGGGTTGACTGCGCGGATGGCGCGGATGGCGCGGCGGATGCCGTCGATCTGGTTCAGCAGCATGCACAGGAAGGCGCGGTGGTCGCGGGCGTGCGGGTACCACAGGCCGTAGAGGCCGCTGAACCGCGCGGTGGTCAGCGGCTCGTTGATCGGTGTCCAGTCCTCGACCCAGGGGTAGCGCTCCGCCGCCCGCGCGGCGAAGGCGGTGAAGCGTTCGGCGAAGGATGGATCGGCCAAGTTGGTGGCGCGCGGTCCACTGCCGTGGTGCAGCAGGCCGACGATGGGCTTGATGCCCAGTTCCCGCAGCCGCTCCAGGCGCCGGTCGGTCCAGCTCCAGTCCGCGCTCTCCAGCCCGTCCGGCGCCACCCGCTCCCACAGCACGGGGTAGCGGATGCGGTGGATGTTCAGCCGGGCGAAGGCGTCCAGGTCGTCGAGGCGCTCGTGGTGGCCGCTCAGCACCGTCTGGTCGACGCAGTCGTCGCCGATGCGGGCGACGGTGCTTTCGATGCCACCCCAAACCTCGATCTCCGGCATGCATATCTCCTCATGGCGCGGGGATCATAACCGGGGCCGGACGCGTACGGCCCGGCCGTCAGAGGAAATACCCCGTTGGAGCAGCACGCCTTCCGTGCCGCCGTTCGGTTTGCACACGGCATGAGCCACGTCGTTCTTCTCGGCGATTCCATCTTCGACAACGCGGCCTACGTCGGCGGCGGCCCCGACGTGGTGGCGCAGCTGCGCCCGCTGCTGCCGGCCGGCTGGCGCGCCACGCTGCGGGCGGTGGACGGCGCGGTCACCGTCGGCATCAGCCGCCAGCTCCAGCAGCTTCCAGCCGATGCCAGCCATCTGGTGATCAGCACCGGCGGCAACGACGCGCTGGGCCAGTCGGGCGTTCTGGACGAGCGCGCCTTCTCCATCGCCGGCGCCGTCGATCGCCTGGCCGGCGTGCGCGAGCGATTCCAGCACGACTACCGCGCCATGTTGGACACGGTGATGGCCCGCCGCTTGCCGACGGCCGTCTGCACCATCTACGACACCCGCTACCCGGACGCCCAGCGCCAGCGGCTGGTGGTGACCGCGCTCACCGTCTTCAACGACGCCATCACGCGCGAGGCGTTTTCCCGCGGTCTGCCGCTGATCGACCTGCGGCTGCTGTGCGACGAGGACGAGGACTACGCCAACCCGATCGAGCCCTCGGTCCACGGTGGCGCCAAGATCGCCCGCGCCATCGCCGCCCTGGTGACCGCCCCGGCCGCGCGCCGGCCGGAGGTGTATGCACGGTGACCTACTCCGCCGCCGCTGGAACCCCGCACAATGGCGTTGCCACCGTCTCCAGCGACTTGCGCTCGGCCGACACGCCCAGCAGCAGCTCCACGCCCGCCGCGAGGATCATCAGGCCAGCGCCGATCAGGTACCCGATCAGGATCTGCCCGGGATCGCCGGTGGCGATCAGGCGGCCGAAGAACCACGGCGCCGCAACTCCACCCAGCGCCGTGCCCAGGGCGTAGAATAGTGCGATCGCCGTCGCCCGCGCCTCCAGCGGGAAGCTCTCGCTGACCGTCAGGTAGGCCGAACTCGCCGCCGCCGAGGCGAAGAAGAAGATCACGCTCCACGCCACCGTCTGCGTCACCGCCGTCAGCACGCCCTGCTGGAACAGGACGCCGGTGACGATCAGCAGCACGCCCGACAGCGCGTAGGTGCCGGCGATCATCGGCTTGCGACCCACCGTGTCGAACAGCGGCCCCAGCAGCAGCGGGCCGGTGAAGTTGCCCAGCGCGAAGGGCAGGATGTACCAGCCCACCGAACTGACCGGCACACCGTAGAACTTCGTCAGGATCAGCGCGTAGGTGAAGAAGATGGCGTTGTAGAAGAACGCCTGCGCCGTCATCAGCGTGAGACCGAGGATGGAGCGCCGCCGGTAGTGCGTGAACAGTGCACGCGCCACCGCCCACATGCCGGTGTCGCGCGACAGGTCCAGCGTGATCGGCCGTCCCGGCGGTGGCAGCGGCGCCCCCGTCTCCGCCCGCACCCGCGCCTCGATGCCCTCGACGATGTGCTCGGCCTCCCCGATCCGGCCGCGGATCATCAACCAGCGCGGACTTTCGGGCAGGAAGCTGCGCAGGAAGATGATGATGATCGCCAGCGCCCCGCCGATACCGAAGGCGAAGCGCCAGCCCAAGTCCGGCGGCAGCACGCCGGGTGCCAGCAGCACGATCGCCCCCACCGCCCCCAGCGCCGCCCCGATCCAGAAGCTGCCGTTGATGCCCAGGTCCGTGCGGCCGCGATAGCGGGCCGGGATCAGTTCCTGGATGGCCGAGTTGATGGCCGCGTACTCGCCACCGATGCCGGCGCCGGTCAGGAAGCGGAAGGCGGCGAAGCTCCAGAAATCCCAGGCGAAGGCGTTGGCGAAGGTCGCCGTGCCGTAGACGGCCAGCGTGACGTAGAACAGCGTCTTGCGCCCCAGCCGGTCGGTCAGGTAGCCGAAGAAGAGGGCGCCCAGCACCGCGCCCAGGATGTAGGCGCTGCCGATCCCGCCGACCTGAGCCTCCGTGAAGCGCAGCGCCGGGCTTTCGGTCAGCGCCCCGGCGATGGCGCCGGCGATGGTCACCTCCAGCCCGTCGAGGATCCAGGTGATGCCCAGCGCCACCACGACCAGCCCGTGGAAGCGGCTCCACGGCAGCCGGTCGAGGCGCGCGGGCACGTCGGTCCGGATGTGATGACTGTCCGGCCCGATTCGGCTCATCGGTCCTGCTGGTAGCCCTGGTGGGTGGTGTTCTGCTTGATGTCGCCCTGGCGGTCCTGCTCCTCCAAGTTCTCGGGCGGCGAGCGGTCCTGCGCGGCGTCATCGCGGGCCTTCGGCTGTGGCCCGGCGCCCGGCCCCTTGTTGCTGCGGCCCGCGGGCGGCACCGGCGGCATCTTCGTGCTCATGAATCGGTCTCCTTGCGACGGATCGACCCACCGGCAACATGACCGCCGCACGGGCGGTTCCCGCCGCTCGTATGCCTGTTTTTCCAAGGTCACGCGGATGTCACGTTTCCCGCCTGCCCGGCGCGGCGTCGCAAGCACTTGGTAATGCCTAGCCGTTAGTATTAAACCGTATGAAGATTTAGCGATATTTGGACGGCTCCGGTGGAACAGACCCGACCGCAGGCACTGCCCGCCTTCCCACGCCGCTTCCTCGATCTCGCGGGCGGCTACTGGTCGTGCGAGAACAAGTGGCGGGTGCGCCTGCTGGCGCTGGCGTTGGCGGTGCTGACGGTCGGCCAAGTGTTCGTGCCGATCATGATCAACCTGTGGAGCGAGCGACTGTTCGACGCGCTGGAGCAGCGCTCGATGGACCGCTTCATGACCATGATCGTCGCGGTCTTCGGCATCATCGCCTTCAACATCGCCAACACGCTGGGCCACCTGTGGGTGAAGCGCAGGCTCCAACTCGGCTGGCGCGAATGGCTGACACGCAAGATCCTGGACGACTGGCTGACGCGCGGCCGGCAGCATCAGGTCAACTACCTGCCCGGCGACCACGACAATCCGGACGGCCGCATCGCAGAAGACATCCGCATCAGCACCGAATACGCCATCGACCTGGGCCTGTCGCTGACCTACTGCGTGCTGCTGCTGGTCAGCTTCACCAACATCCTGTGGATGCTCTCGGGCGCGCCGGAGGTGACGGTGGCTGGCGCGACCTTCACGGTGCCCGGCTACCTGCTGTACATCGCACTCCTCTACGCCGCCGCGGGCACGACCATCGCCTTGGTGGTCGGGCAGCCGCTGGTGCGCGCCGTCAACCAGCGCCAGGGGTTCGAGGCGGACTTCCGCTTCGGCCTTGCCCACGTGCGCGAGAACGCGCAGCCCATCGCCCTCCTGCACGGCGAGTCGGGGGAGCGCGGCCGGTTGAGCGAGCTGTTCGCCGGCGTGAAGCGCGGCTGGCACCGGCAGACGCGCGCACTGGCCAACATGATGGTCTTCAGCGCCTTCTACTCGGTGCTGTCCACCGCCTTCCCCATCCTGGTGGCGGCCCCCAGCTACATCTCCGGCGCCATCACGCTGGGCGTGCTGATGCAGACGGCGCAGGCCTTCCAGCAGACGGTG
>NZ_DASPMG010000414.1:0-13347 GCF_035627195.1 Azospirillum sp. | reverse complement strand
GTTCCAGAAATGTTGCAGGAATTGAGGAACTTCTCAAGGACTTGGGTGGCCTCGACCAAGTACTTCAGGGTTATGTCTTCGCTTCCGTCCTGTCCACTTTGGACGAGGCAGTTAATTTCATACTGCACAGCTCAGTTCCCGGAAAAAAGACATGGGACGGCGACCGCAGGGGAAATGTATACCCCGCTATCTGAATAAGTCAACGACACGTTAACGCACTGGCGAGATTTCTGGAAGACTGGAGAGAATAAGAAAATTTCAAAAATCAGTCTTGAGGACGGGCGGTTTTGATATTTTATTATTTATTCGGCTAGTGGGGTATGCCGTTCGGCGCGTGGCCGAATGCCGCAGCGCACACCATGAACCCCAGCGTTTCCGCCACGCAACGTGGCGGAAACGCTGGGGTTCGCGTGCCCCGTCTTTGCGGCTCCGGCCTTACAGCCCCGCCGTTACAGCCCGGTCTGCGGCTTCACGGTGTCGGCGGTGTGGGCCGAGGTGCCGGGGTCGATCAGCGGCTGCAGCGCCGGGGCCAGGCTCTTCAGCAGCTGCGCCGGCAGCGCCGAGGTGAAGCGGTAGCCGTCGGCCTCCGGCCCGTGCACGAAGGCGGTCATGGTGCCGAAGAAGCGATCGCCGATGTAGAAGACGAAGGTCGCCGTGCGCGCCACCGCGCGGGATTCGATCAGGTGCCCGCCGGGGCCGTAGCGGTCCAGCCGGTGGTCGCCCGTGCCGGTCTTGCCGCCGATCGGGATGATCTGCCCGGATGCGTCCTTGAACGACCCCCACACGCGCTTGGCCGTGCCGTTCTGCGCCACGTCCATCAGCGCCTTGCGCGCGGTCTGCGCGATCTCGGCCTTCAGCACGCGCTTGCCCTCCAGCGGGCCCAGCCCCACCACCGCCTCGTACGGCGTGCCGGCGGCGAAGTGCAGCTTGTTGACGCGCACGGTCGGCATGCGCACGCCGTCGTTGACCAGGATGCCCACCAGCTCGGCCAGCGCCGCCGGCCGGTCGGCGGAGCTGCCGATGGAGGTGGCGAAGGACGGCACCAGCGTCTCGAACGGATAGCCCAGGCGCCGCCACGACGCGGTCAGGCGCTGGAACGCCTCCTCCTCCAGGCCGATGCGGATTCGGGTGTTCTGCGCCGCCTGACTCTTCTTGAACAGCCAGCGGTAGCTCTCCTGCCGCTCGTCGGCGCTGGCCTCCAGAACTTCCGAGCGCTTGGCCTGCGGGTTCTTCTGCAGGTACGCCACCAGCCACAGCTCCAGCGGATGCACCTTGGCCAGGTATCCCAGGTCGTTCAGCGGGAACTTGTCCGGCCCGTACTTGGAATACAGCTTCTGCATGTCGCCGTCGTCCAGGTTGGCGGCCGGCAGGCGGGCGCGCATGAACTTGGCGAACTCGGTGATGCCGGCCTCCGGCCGCACCGTGCGGAAGATGACGGCGAGGCGATGCGGCACCGGCCGCGCGCGGCTGGCCAGCCGCGCCAGCATCTCGTCCGGGCTGTGCTTGCGGTAGTCGTTGAAGAAGCGGTTCAGGAACTCGCTGCCTTCCTTGTCGGCGAAGCGCGCCAGATAGGCCTGCCGGGCCGGGTGGTCGGCGTTGTGCAGGATGTCGGCCGAATCCTCGCCGCCCTCGGCCATGTAGAACTGCACGATGTCGCGCATCATGCGGATGAACGGCAGGTTGACGGAGCTGCGCAGCGCCTCCGTCACGGTGAGGATGGAGCCGTTGTCCTTGTTGTTGAAGTTCACGAAGGTGTGCAGCCCGCCGCCGGTGAAGAACGCCTCCGCGGGGCTCGCCGAATAGCGGCGCTCCATGGCCGCGTCCAGGATGGCGGTCAGCGACCGGTCCTTGGCCTGGATCAGCCAGTTGGCGGCCCAGCGCGTCAGGTTGTCGCTCGCCTCCTCCTCCACGTCCGCCAGGAAGTCCTTGGGCAGGTGGGCGTAGCGGGTGTGCAGCTCGGCGATGATCTCCAGGTAGGTGACCATCGTGCGCAGCTTGGCCGTGGAGCCCAGGTCCAGCTTGGCGCCCTCGTTGATGTCCAGCGGCTGGTCCAGGTTGTCGGCCTGGATGCGCAGGTAATTGGCGTCGTGCCCGCGTTCGTACAGCGTGAAGCTGTAGATGATCTTCGACAGGTCGTTGTTCTTGGCGTCCAGCAGCCGCTCGCCCATCAGCCCCTGCGCCTGCGCGAAGGCCGGCTCGCCCAGCTTGGCCAGCACCTCCACCACGCGCTGCTGCGTGGGGTTGTCCAGCGTCGTCTGCGCCGTCAGGTCGGTGCGGTCCAACTGATACAGGCTCGGCACGCCCAGCATGGACAGCAGGCGCGCGCGGATGGCGTTCGGCGCCTTCTGCTCGACGAAGTTGGCGGTCTGCGCCTGCGGCGGGTCCTCGCGGTACTTCAGTTTCAGGTTCAGCGCCGCGTCGCGCAGTGGTTCGTCGATCACCCCGGCGCTCGCCAGCACGCGCAGGTGGCTGTCGGCCAGCCGTTCCAGCGCCGCGCGGTCGGCGATCAGGTAATGGCTGGGCCGCCGCTGCGCCAGCAGCAGGCACAGCACCTGCTTGTACGCCAGCGCCTTCAGCTGCAGCGTGCGCTCGTCCCGCGCCGGTTCGGACAGCACCTTCACCGCCAGCGGCAGGTCGGTGCCGTACCACGCCCACAGCCCGTCGCCCAGCCCGTTGACCTCGCCGAAGCCCGGCCGCGCCGTCAGCGGCGTGGAGTTCAGGTAGTCCACCAGGATGCGCCGCCGCGCCTCGCCCGTGTCCTCGCCGTTCAGGTAGGCGCGCACGCTGGCCGACATCATCTGGCGCAGCTTCTCCACCGGCCCGTCCGTCTGCCCGTCCGGCGAGTGGCGGTACTTCTCGATCTGCGTGGCCAGCGTCGACCCGCCGGCCACGCGCGATCCGGGGTGGATGTACTTCATCGGCAGCGTCAGCATGGCGCCGGCGAAGCGGTCCCACTCCACGGCCGGGTTGCGGCGCGGCTCGGCGTCGTCCAGCAGCTCGCGGTTCTCGATGAACAGCAGCGTGTCGGCGACCAGCGGCGGCACGTCCTCGAACCGGTTGAACACGCGTTCCGGATAGCGGGCGGAGAACAGCGTGGCGCCGTTGCGGTCCAGCAGCGTCAGCCCGGCCCGCGTCTTCTCGCGGTAGATGGTGAAGCCGCCCATCGCCATGAACTGTTCCAGCCGCGGCGACAGCGACGCCTGCATCTCGACCGCGTACATGTCGTCGGTCAGCGCCTTCAGATAGTTGGGCAGGCCGGTGTAGCCCATGCGCTCGTCGTACGGCCCCTGGGTGGGGAAGCGCGCCTGCGGGTTCGGCCCTTCGCGCAGCGTGTAGGACATCTCCCCGGCCACCCAGGACAACACGCGCGCCTGCAACCGTGACGTGCGAATCTCCTGAACGGCTGCGGCGCCCAACCCGGTCACCGTCGCCACCGTGGCAACACCCAGAAGCATCCGTCGCCAGAAGGTCCGAGTCATGGGACGCCCGCCATATCGCGAATTGGTTAAAATGCCCGGCAAACTGCCGAGCGATATGGCCAAAACGTAAGCGTTGTCTGGTTAACAACGTGTGTAACCCGGACCTGAGAAAGGCCCAAAAAGGTTCCGCAAAAAAGTGCTACCAACGAATTGTTGGCCACTGTTGCGCGGCTGCTACGGAAACGCGTTGTGGTTGTGGGGGGATTCTGTCGGGGCGGCAATCCCCGCTCCCCCTGGGGCGCGGAGCCGACGGCCGAAGGTCACGCCGCCGCGCCGACAAAACCCTCTCCCGCCCCGGGAGAGGGTGCCCGCGCACAGCGCGGGCGGGTGAGGGTTTCCCCCCCGCTACAGCAACCCCCGCACATCCCCCAGCGCCGCCCGCAGGATCCCGGCCTTGCCGGACTGCGGTTGAACACGAAGCAACAAAGGTCACCAAGAACACAAAGAAACGTCAGCTTGGCCGCACGTCTTCGTTGCTCCGGCGCCCCTTCGTGTCCTTTGTTGCTTCGTGTTCCAAAACGGCCCACACGACGTGGACGCCCACCGGACCAACCAGCGCCCTCGCTCTCAGCAAACGGCTATGGTCGCGGCCACGCCGTCCGGCGTGCCGGCCGAGTCGGGCTCCGGCAAGTATTAAAGGCGCGGGATGAGCGGCCGGGCAGGGCGGGCGCTCAGGCCCAGGCAGCCATGGCCCAGGCCAGCGTCAGCACGATGACGGCGGCCAGCAGCACGGTGCCGGCCTGGGCGCCGTGGTTGCGCCACAGGCGGCGGGTGTCGCCCTTGAGAATGCGCCGGATCCGCATGGACAGCCTCCGTTCCGAGTTCGGGCGTTCCGAGTTCGGGCGTTCCGGTTTCAGGCGTCGTTGGCGGGCGTGCCGACCCGTTCGGCCAGCTCCGCCGCGATCAAGTCGTCGGACGGCGGCCCGGCGGTGCCGGAGAGGGCAGCGCGCATCATGCCGTTCACCGCGTCGCCCGGCCGCATCGCCCACAGCGCGACGTTGAAGGTGTCCCCGAAGACCGCGCGGTAGCGGCCCAGCAGTTCTGAATCGATCATGCCCCACCCCCCGCCGCGGGTGGCCCGGCGGCTGCGCTCACCCCGGCGAGAACGGCCGGGCGGGACGAGGCGCGGCGCGGCGTGGCGGCCTCGTTCCGCGCTTCCTCGGCCCAGGGCGGCGGGTAGGGGTCGCTGCCGAAGGTCCAGGCGGTGTTCACGGTACCGTCGGCGGCGCGCAGCCGCACGTGGGCGTCGTGGCCGTCCTTACCGGCCTGCTGCGCCGCCTGCACGGCGGCGATCAGCGCGCCGTTGCGGCCGCCGGGGAACGGGCCGTAGCTGGACTCCTCCATGGTGATGAACCAACCCGTCGCCTTCTCGGCGACGAGATAGTGTGCGTGCGCCATGGCTCGTCCCTTTCTTGTTGGTGGTGCCTGGGGCCGTCCGCATCCCGGACGCGGGGCGCGAACGATCGCGCAATTTCGATGCTCCCGGCAGGCAACATAAGTATACAACATGGGGCGTCCGCCCCCGCATTCAAGAAGAATCCCGCCCCGCCGCCGGAACCGCCAAAGAAAACCGGCCGCTCCATTGCGCGTGGAGCGGCCGTCTTTTATCGGACGATTCAGGGTGTGGGCGGGGATGTCAGCGCTCCGGCTGGTCCGTTGCAGCGGTGGCCAGTTCCGCGTCCAGCGCGTCACACACCTCGTCCAGATCGTGAACGCGGCCCGCGTCGATGTCGGCGCGCCCGCGCGCGATGACCGCGTCCAAGCGTCCGCTTGCCAGTTGGGCCTGCACGAACGCTTCGTAATGCTTTCCAAGGGTGTAGCTGCGGGGCATGGCCGACGCTCCTCCGATATCATCCAATGATTACAACAGGGCCGCAGCGGGCACAGCCCTTCGTTCGGGCGGTAGACCGCCCTTGCCGACGATACCGGCAACGCCCACACTGAAGGCATGGCGACGCTGAGCATCCGCAACCTGCCCGACGACGTGCACGCCCGCTTGCGCGTGCGCGCCGCGCTGCACGGCCGCAGCATGGAGGCCGAGGCGCGCGACATTCTGTCATCCGCCTGCCTGATGGCCACAAGCCCGGTGACCGACTCGTCAGCCCTTCAGGCGTTGGTGGATGACCTGTACGGTCCCGCCAAGCCCACCGGCGTCGTCGACCAGTTCATCGCGGAGCGCCGGCAGGAAGCCGAGCGCGAATGATCGTCCTCGACGCGTCCGCCTTGCTGGCCTTCCTCTTTCGCGAAGGAATCCATCCGGTCTTCTGGAGCCGCTCAAGGCGCACGGCGTGCGATGGATCCCCTTCGGCGAGCGGCACGCGCAAATGGCGGCGGACCTTGTGCCGCAGACCCGGGCGTTCGGCTTGTCCCTGGGTGATCGCGCCTGTCTTGCGCTTGGGATGGAACTCGGGCTGCCGGTGCTGACCGCCGATCGCGTGTGGGCCTCGATCGGTTTGGCCGTGACGATCGAAACGATCCGTTGACCCCTGCCGGCACCCGTTGCCAAACCCGCCCCCTGACGCTAGGATAAAAGTCCTTGCGCAAGGAGGCGGTCATGGCGCGGCGCGCGTGCGATCATCTCCGGAAGACTCCTGCGGCACCCGCCGCCGGCCTCCATGCGCGCCGCTTCCCAATGAAGCATGAAACGCATGCCCGAAAAGCGTTTCATCCGGTTTCATCCCGTTACATTCGCCGGGCGTCCCCGGCCCGCCGTGCGCCGATCCGGAATGCAACACACTGCCGAAAGCGTTGCATGGTGTTGCATCCGGTTGCATCCGGCCTAGCGGCCCAGCAGTTCCTTCACCTTGGCGGGCAGCTCGGCCAGCGGCACCTCGACCTGCTCGCCCTTGGCGAGGTGCTTGACGGTGGCGGTGCCGCGCGCCTTCTCGTCGGTGCCCATCAGGATGGCCACCGGGATGCCGGCCTTGTCGGCGTACTTCATCTGCTTGGCGAGCTTGCTGCCCTCCAGCTGGATCTCGGTGTTCAGCCCGGCCGCGCGCAGATCGGCGGCGAGGCGGAAATAGTCGGCCGACAGCGCCAGGTCCATCTGCGTCACCAGCACGTCCGCCGTGGCGCCGCCGTCCTTGATCAGGCCGGCTTCCTGCAACTGGTAGAACAGCCGCGTGGCGCCGATGGAGATGCCCACCCCTGGCAGCGTCGACTTGGTGTAGTGGCTCGCCAGATTGTCGTACCGCCCGCCCGAGCAGACCGAGCCGATGTGCTCGTACCCCTTCAGGAAGGTCTCGTAGACGGTGCCGGTGTAGTAGTCGAGGCCGCGCGCGATGGCGAGGTTGATGCGGACATAGCCGTCCGGCACCTGGAAGGCCTTCAGCCCCTCGATGACGGTGGTCAGCTCCTCCACGCCCTTGGCGAAGGTGGCGTTGTCGATGCCAAGCGCGCGCAGGGCCGCCAGCGTCCCGTCGTTCGTGCGCTCCTCCGCCATCAGGGACAGCAGCGTGTCGGCGACCTCGCCGGGCACGGCCAGCGTCTCGCCGGTCAGGCTGGCGCGCACCTTGTCGCGGCCGATCTTGTCCAGCTTGTCGATCTCGCGCAGGACCAGGACGCGCTTCTCCGCGTCCGCGATGCCCAGGCCGTCCAGCAGGCCCAGCAGGATCTTGCGGTTGTTGACGTTGATGGTGAAGCCGCCGAAGTCCAGCTCGCGGAACACGTGGTAGATGACGGCCGGCATCTCCGCGTCGTAGTGCAGCGACAGGCTGTCCTTGCCGATCACGTCGATGTCGCACTGGTAGAACTCGCGGAACCGGCCGCGCTGCGCGCGCTCGCCCCGGTACACGCGCTGGATCTGGTAGCGGCGGAACGGGAAGGCCAGGTCGCGCTCGTGCTCCGCCACATAGCGGGCCAGCGGCACGGTCAGGTCGAAGCGCAGCGCCATCTCCGGCTTGTGCCCCTGCTGGATGGCGCCGGTGGACTGCACGAAATAGACCTGCTTCTCCGTCTCGCCGCCGGACTTGGTCAGCAGCGTCTCCACCGTCTCGAACACCGGGGTCTCGACGGGGACGAAGCCGAAGCGCTCATAGCCGCGGCGGATCGTGTCCAGCATGCGCTGGAAGGCGACCTGCTGGCGCGGCAGCAGTTCCATCACGCCGGGCGGGGTGCGGGGGGTGATCAGGCTCATGGCGTCGGCTTCGCGTCTGTTCGGGAAGGGCTGGGAAAGGCCTTGCGTTTTAGCGGCTTTCGCCGCGCGCGTCGAGAAAGCGAAAAATTTTTTGGGCAGGCGCGGAATGAAGCCGCGCGGCCCCGCGTTCATCTAAGTGCGATCCGATGATGAGATCGCACACGCAACGAGAGGTCATTCATGACTCGTTTCTCCTTTGGGCAGCGTTTCGCCACGGTTGCTTCCACCTTTGCGGTTGGCGCCCTGCTGATGGCGGCGCCCGCGATGGCCACCTCCGCCACCGCCCCGACGGCCCCGGCCGTGGTCGGCGAGACGGCCAAGCCGGCCGACGCGCCCAAGAGCATCGAGACCAAGAGCATCGAGACCAAGGCCGCCGAAACCAAAGCCGAGGTGAAGAAGGTGGATCCGGCCGCCCCGGCCGCCGCGAAGAAGGCCGAGTCCGGCAAGCACGAGGCCGGCGCCATCAAGACCGATGCCATCAAGACCGACGCCAAGCCCGACGCCAAGGCGGACGCCGCCAAGGCCGACCCGGCGAAGCCCGATGCCGCGAAGCCCGATGCGGCGAAGAAGGCCGACGCCACCAAGCCGCAGGCCGGCGGGACGGTGAAGCAGTAACCCCCACACCCAGCACGCCGGTTGAGCGGGCGGGCGGAAGCGTCTACAAGACGCCATCCGCCCCCCGACCTCCGGCCAGGACCATGCCCGCAGCCCGCCTCACGCTCCGCCGCCCCGACGACTGGCACGTCCACCTGCGCGACGGCGCCATGCTGAAGGCCGTCCTGCCCTTCACGGCGCAGCAGTTCGCCCGCGCCATCGTCATGCCGAACCTGAAGCCGCCGGTCGCCACCGCGGCGGATGCCGAGGCCTACCGTGCCCGCATCCTGGAGGCGCTGCCGGCCGGTGCCCGCTTCACGCCGCTGATGACCTGCTACCTGACCGACGCCACCGACGCCGACGATCTGGCGCGCGGCGCCGCCTCGGGCGTCTTCACGGCGGCCAAGCTCTACCCGGCCAACGCCACCACCAACAGCGCGTTTGGGGTGACCGACATCCGCCGCATCGACGGCGTGCTGGCCCGCATGGCGGAGATCGGCCTGCCGCTGCTGATCCATGGCGAGGTCACCGACCCGGACGTCGACATCTTCGACCGCGAGGCCGTCTTCCTCGACCAGGTCCTCAGCCCCCTGCTGGACCGCCACCCGACCTTGCGCGTCGTGCTGGAGCACGTGACGACCAAGGAGGCGGTGGACTTCGTGCGCGCCCACGCGGCCTCCGGCCGGATCGGCGCCACCATCACGGCGCACCACCTGTTCATCAACCGCAGCCACATCTTCGCCGGCGGCATCCGCCCGCACCTCTACTGCCTGCCCATCGCCAAGCGCGAGGTGCACCGCCGCGCCCTGGTGGAGGCCGCGACGTCCGGCGAGGGGCCGTTCTTCCTGGGCACCGACACCGCCCCGCACGCGGTGACCGCCAAGGAAACCGCCTGCGGCTGCGCCGGCTGCTTCACCGCGCCCAGCGCCATCGAACTCTACGCACAGGCCTTCGAGGAGGCCGGTGCGCTGGGCAAGCTGGAGGCCTTCGCCAGCCTGAACGGCCCGCGCTTCTACCGCCTGCCCCTCAACGAGGAGCGCATCGTGCTGGAGCGCGTGCCCTCCAAGGTGGCCGACGTCGTCCTGCTGGCCGAGGGCGACGGCATCCTGCCCTTCAAGAGCGGGGAGACGCTGGACTGGCGCCTGATCAGGGCCGAATGAGCAAGGCCGAGTGAGCAACATTGTCGCTCCGGCCGGGCGCCGGTTGCGCTTTCCTTGCGCTTTCCCTTAGCTTTCCTTTCGGGGAAACGCGAGGGAAGGGCCGAGCATGGACGCGATCAGCGCACCGGACACGAAGAAGAAGGGCAAGAAGCCGAAGAAGGCCGCCAAGCCCGGCGGCGAACTGCTGAGGGACGCCAAGGAGGCCGCGCGGATCGAATCGCACTGGCACATCGTCGGCGACGCCACGCCCCCCGGCCAGCCGCCCAAGAAGTACAAGTACATCGACGAGCTGGCGCGCCTGCAGTTCGAGCTGCTGAAGCTCCAGGAATGGGTGCGCATCCAGGGCCTGAAGGTCTGCGTGATCTTCGAGGGGCGCGACGCCGCCGGCAAGGGTGGCGTGATCAAGCGCATCACCGAAAGCCTGAACCCCCGCGTCTGCCGCGTCGTGGCGCTGGGCACGCCGACCGAGCGCGAGCGCGGCCAGTGGTACTTCCAGCGCTACGTGGCGCAACTGCCGGCCAAGGGCGAGATCGTGCTGTTCGACCGCTCCTGGTACAACCGGGCCGGCGTCGAGCACGTCATGGGCTTCTGCACCGAGGAGGAGTACCACGAGTTCCTGCGCTCCTGCCCCTTGTTCGAGGAGATGCTGGTGCGCTCCGGCATCATCCTGCTGAAGTACTGGTTCTCGGTCAGCGACGAGATGCAGGAGCAGCGCTTCGAGGAGCGCATGCGCAACCCGATCAAGCGCTGGAAGCTCAGCCCCATGGACCTCGAATCCCGCAAGCACTGGGTCGAATACTCCATGGCCAAGGACGTCATGCTGAAGCATACGGACTGCAAGACGACGCCGTGGTTCATCGTGGATGCCGACGACAAGAAGAAGGCCCGGCTGAACTGCATCCACCACCTGCTCCAGCAGATCCCCTACAAGGACCTGGTGCCGGTCGAAATGGAACTGCCGCCCCGCCAGCCCGACCCCGGCTACAAGCGCCCGAAGAAGTCCAGCCAGAACTGGGTGCCGGAGGTTTATTGAGGGATGGTTGCATCACATCGTTGACAGCGGACGGCAGGGTTGGCATGCCGCCCGATAGCGGCGCCGTGCGTGATGGCTGGGCGCCCTGTTCCCGCTGGAGGTGGTGGTGAGTTTCCGGTCTTCCCTTGTGGCCGTTGCATTCTTCGCGCTGATGCAGGCCGGCTGTGCCGACATCAGCGTCATGAAGAAGGACGCCGTTTATGACCCCAACGAAAACGCCGTTGTCGTGATCGTTGGGCAGGCATTCAAAAGTGGGTGCACTCCCGGTGTGTCGGCATGGTCTGGCATACGCGACGAAGCGTTTCCCGATTTCAGCTTCTTTCTGGCCAACACCGTTGGTTGCCTGGAGAAGGGAGGCCATGTGGGCTACAGCGTTCTCAAGGTTGCGCCGAGCCAGTTTGTCCTGAACTTCTTTGACGGCGAGCAAAGTAAATATCTTCGGAACCGGTGCCGAACCATTTATACCGACGACGGGATCAGTTTTTCCGCGCCGCCGTTCAAAGAACGCAAGGCACCGAAATTCGCGGCGCTGAAGGGCGAAGTGGTCTACGTCGGCGACATCATTTATGAAGCGCCCTGCAATCCGAAAGTGATCGGCGTCGTCCGCAACGACAAGGCTGCACAGGCAGCCCTGGCGGATTACCCGAACTTCAAGGCGGACATGGTCTATCGGCCCCTGATCATCAACAACCGCGAGGTGAATGCGCCGAAGGTTGAGTGACGCCGAGCGCGCCGTGGTTCGGCATCGCCGCCGCCCGATATGCCTGTCTCCCGTGTCGTGCCCTTGCGACGCAGGGATCAGAACAGGCTCCCCTGCACCGGCGCCTTGGCCGGCTTCTTCGGCTCGGCCTTCGCCTTCTCGGGCTTCGGCAACGGCTTCGCCTCCACCGCTGGTTCCGGCACCGGCACCGGCACCGCGTCCACGCGCGGCGCGTCGCCGGCGCCTCCGTCAATGGTGGCCGCCGCCGTGCCGTCGTGGAACTGCAAGGTGACCGGCAGGCCCGGCGCCGCCCCGGCCACGCCGGTCAGCGGCCGGCCGTCGGCGCCGCGCACCACGGCGTAGCCGCGCTTCAGCACGCCCTCGTAGGAATAGCTCTCCAGCAGCTGGCCCAGCGCCTGCACGCGCGCCGCGCGCTCTTCCAGGCCCTTGCCGTAGCCGCGCTCGACACGCGGGGTGAGGTCGGCGAGGCGGCGGTTGCCGTCCTCGATCTTCAGCTTGGCGGTGCGCAGCGACAGGCGGCCGGCCACCCGCTCGAACTTCCCTCCGGCGGCCATGGTCGCGTGGCGCAGCGCGGCGTCCAGCGCGCGAGACTCCAGCGTCAGGCGGGAGCGGGCGTCGGCCAGCTTCTCGCGCGGGTGGCGCAGCTTCGCGCCCAAGTCAGACACCCGCACCCGGCGGCGCTCGACGAAGGCGCCGGCCGCCATCGCCAGCCGCTCGGCCCGGTCGTCCAGGCGCTGGGCGTGCCCCTCCAGCAGCGCCCGCGGGTCGCCCAGGCCGCGCGCCAGCCCCTCCACCCGCGTGCGGCGCTCGGTGACGAAGCGGTGCGTGCAGCCGACCAGCCGGCGCGCACAGTCCAGCACCTGCGACAGCAGCTCGGCCCGCACCGGCACCGCCATCTCGGCCGCCGCCGTCGGCGTGGGTGCGCGCTTGTCGGAGGCGAAGTCGATCAGCGTCGTGTCGGTCTCGTGCCCGACGGCGGAGATCAGCGGGATGCGGCTGGCGGCCGCCGCGCGCACCACCACCTCCTCGTTGAAGGCCATCAGGTCTTCGAGCGAGCCGCCGCCGCGCGCGACGATCAGCACGTCCGGGCGCGGCACCGGCCCGCCCGGCTCCAGCCGGTTGAAGCCGGCGATGGCGGCGGCCACCTGTGCTGCGGCGTTGTCGCCTTGCACGGCCACCGGCCACAGCAGCACGCGGCGCGGGAAGCGGTCGTTCAGCCGGTGCAGGATGTCGCGGATGACGGCGCCGGTGGGGGAGGTCACGACGCCGATGACGTCGGGCAGGAAGGGCAGGGGCTTCTTGCGTCCCTGGTCGAACAGCCCCTCGGCCGCCAGCCGCCGCTTGCGCTCCTCCAGCATCTTGAGAAGGGCACCCTCGCCGGCCAGCTCCATCGACTCGATGATCAGCTGGTACTGCGAGCGGCCGGGGTAGGTGGTGATGCGGCCGGTGACGACCACCTCCAGCCCTTCCTCGGGCTGGATGGCCAGCTTGGACATGGTGCCGCGCCAGCACACCGCCTCCAGCACCGCCGTCTCGTCCTTCAGGCGCAGGTAGCAGTGGCCGGAGCTGTGGCGCTTGGGCTGTGAGATCTCGCCGCGCACCCGGACGAAGCCGTAGGTGTCCTCGATGGTGCGCTTCAGCGCCCGCGCGAGGTCGCCGACCGACAGCTCCGGCATGTTGGAGCCCGGGCGGGGCGGGGCGGCGATGATGGGAGTCGCATCAATATCTTGAGTCATGGCGGCGCCATGATACAAGGCTGCGCGTCGGCAACAAGCATGGAAGGACGGGGTGCCATGAAAGTCCTGGTCGTCGGGTCGGGTGGGCGCGAACACGCGCTGTGCTGGGCGATCTCGGCCTCGCCGCTGTGCGACGCGCTATACTGCGCGCCGGGCAACGCCGGCATCGCCGACGTGGCGACGCTGGTGCCGATCGGCGCGGAGGACGTGGACGCCATCGTCGCCTGGGTCAAGGACAACGGCATCGACTTCGTGGTCATCGGGCCGGAGGGGCCGCTGGTCCTGGGCCTCGCCGACAAGCTGGCGGCGGCCGGCGTCAAGGCCTTCGGGCCGAGCGCGGCGGCGGCGGCGCTCGAAGGCTCCAAGGGGTTCATGAAGGACCTGCTGGCCAAGTACGGTGTGCCGACCGCCTTCTACCAGCGCTTCACCGACGCCGACGCCGCCAAGGACTACGTCCGCACGCATGGCGCCCCCATCGTGGTGAAGGCC
>NZ_DASPMG010000413.1:0-9337 GCF_035627195.1 Azospirillum sp. | reverse complement strand
CCGATGGTCTCTGGACCGTCCATTTCGCCGCCGAGGCGATCGCGCAAGTCGACTTGCGCGATCGCCTCGGTTCGGTCCAACCTGTCAACCATGTCTCCGAACACCTGTAAACCAAGTGTCCGGTCTGAACAGCCTGCGGCTTAACCCAACCTACCTGCGGCGCTCCCGTAGGTTGGGTTGAGCGCCAGCGAAAACCCAACGTCGACGTCCTTCGGAATGGCGCGCCGCCCCCTACTGGTACCCGCCTTCCTTCGCCCGCTCCTTCGCCGCCTCCTCCTGCGCCCTGGAGGTGCGGTCGTCGATGCCGGAGCCGCCCGCCCCCGGATCCTTCGGCGGCTTCTTCGGCGCCGTGTCGTCGGCTTTCCGGTCGGCTTTCCGGTCGTCGTCGCGCTTGTCGGCCATGCCGGCCTCCCCTGCTGTGCGTGCGTCTCCCACCCCAACACGCCGGGGCGGCGGCCGTCACGCCCGCGACACGTGACCGCAGCACCGGCAGCGCTGCATCTTCCATGGGCAATGCGACATTCCGTACCCGTTCCTTTCGGGCGGCGACCATGCCATAAGGATGGCACCACGCACCCCGTTCGGGCGTGGCTTCACCACCACCGGATCACCTTCGCATGACCTCGCCGACCGCCGTGCGCCAGAGCTTCATCGCCTGCCTGGAAAACAGCCGGCTGCTGACCGACCCCTACAATCACTGGCTGCTGTCCAATGCCCTGCCCGAGGAGACGGCGGACGGCATCGCCGAGCTGCCCTGGGGCCCGCCGGCCGTGCTGGAGACCTACGGCAAGCGCGAGACCAACAACGCGTCGCGCACCTACTTCAGCGTCGAGAACCGCGCGAAGTACAAGGCGTGCGACGACGTGGCCCAGGCGTTCCAGAGCCCCGAGGTAGTGTCCGTCATCCAGAAGACCTGCAACGTCGACCTGACCGGCACCTCGCTGCGCATCGAGTACTGCCAGGACACCGACGGCTTCTGGCTGGAGCCGCACACCGACATTGGCGTCAAGAAGTACACGATGCTGGTCTACCTCTCCAAGGATCCGGGGTCGGAGAACTGGGGCACCGACGTGAACGACGCCCAGGGCAACCTCGTGCGCCGCGCGCCCTATGCCTTCAACGACGGGCTGATCTTCATCCCGGCCAGCAACACCTGGCACGGCTTCGCCAAGCGCCCCATCGACGGCGTGCGCAAGTCGATCATCGTCAACTACGTCGGGCCGGAGTGGCGCGCGCGCCATGAACTCTGCTTCCCCGACACCCCCATCGCCGCCTGACCCCTTCGGGAGACGTTCCTCCATGTCGATGCTCGATCTGGACAAGTTCCGCGCCACCCCGCTGCAGCGCGACCCCTACGATTTCCTGTGCGTGCCGGGTTTCGTGAAGAAGGAATACCTGGAGGCGCTGCACCGCGACTATCCGAAGGTGGACAAGCCGGGCTCCATCCCGCTCGGCGTCTTCCCGCAGGGTCCGGTCTTCGACGACCTGATCCGCGAACTGCGCGGGCCGGAGGTGTCCAAGGCCTTCTCGGAGAAGTTCGGCATCGACCTCTCCAAGTACCCGACGATGTTCACCGCGCGCGGCATGTGCCGGGCCACCGACGGCAAGATCCACCCGGATTCGGCCAGCAAGGTGGTGACCGTGCTGATCTACATGAACCCGCCGTGGGAGGCCTCGGGCGGCCGGCTGCGCGTCCTGCGCTCCCAGAACCTGGAGGACTACGCGGCCGAGGTTCCGCCGGAGGAGGGCACGCTGATGTGCTTCCGCCGCACGGACACCTCCTGGCACGGCCACCACCCGTTCGAAGGCCCGCGCCGCGCGGTGCAGATGAACTGGGTGAAGGGCAACGTCTACATCTGGCACGAACAGTGGCGCCACCGCATCGGCGCCTGGGCCAAGAACCTGTTCGGCGGCCAGCAGGCGGCCTGACGGCACCCCATCAAAGTCCCTCCCCCGGCCCCGCCGGGGGAGGTCAGGTGGGGGCAAGGTCTTTGACCCGCGCAGGCACCGTAGGTTGGGTTGAGGCCAAAGCCGAAAACCCAACGTGGTCTCTATGCGGGCGATGTTGGGTTTTCGCTGGCGCTCAACCCAACCTACGGCGCTCCGCGCCCCCCGCCAACAAAGGAGAACGGCATGCCTACCGTCAGACGTTCCCTTGACGACATCCGCCGGGAAGCGCGCGTGAACCGCCGGATCGTGGACGAGACGACCGAAGCCGACATCGCCCGCCAAGCAGCGGAAGACGATACGGACACGACCGGCCTCGACCTGACCGCGATGGTGCGGAATGGACGGGCTCGCCGCGTCACCGCCGCAAATCCGCAGAACCGGAAGTCGACGAAGCCGGCGGCTTGACCAAACAAGCACACGTCGATTGCTTCGTTATAGATCTAATCTACAATGATGTTGCGTTAGTCTTTGCGCCTTAACCTGGGCCACGCTTTATCCCGCCGGAGGCCCCATGGCGACGACAGGCGCGACATCACCCGCTGACGTTCCTGCGTTTCTGCGCGCCTTGAGGGCTCCGCGCACGGACTTGGCGGCCACGTCCCCCCAGGATGCGCCGCCCGCCACCGCTGCCCGCTCCGGCGACAGCGTGACCCTCAGCCCCATCGCCGCCGCGCTGAAAGGCAACGCGCTGACGATGTTCAACGAGGCCCTGACGGATGACGACCGCCGCACACTGGACGATGCGGTTCGCGCCGGCACCCTGACCGGCGAGGATGTCGCCAAAGGGTTGACCACGCGCCTGAAGCGGATCGGCTTTGGGCTGGGCACCGACGTCATCGTCCCACAGCCGACGTCCGATCTGGCTACGGCTATCAAGCAGTTTGAAGCCTCAGCGGTCGGCATGCACTGGCGCGGTGAACGCGGGTCCGACGTCGGACCACCCCCGGGCGACGCCCCGATAGCCGCCGACCGGATCACCGCCGAAAAGCCCGCCGCCGCGAGGCCGCCCGCCGACCCGAAGCGCCTTGCCTATTTCAACGTGATCGACGACGGCGGGGATGAGGCCGCGCGTAAGATCGCCGGTTTGGGAATCGATCTCAGCCCCTTCACGGCGTTCGGCGAAAGGGTTTACCGCCTGATCGACCGTGGCGCCTTCAATTACGGCTGATCCCCGGCGCGCGCCTGACCCGGCAGGTGCCGGCGCGTCTTCGTGCCCCTTCGTGCCCTTTGTTGCTTCGTGTCCCACCGCAGCCCGGCACAGCCGCCGCGCCCGGCCGATGCGGTTGACAATATTCCTACCGACCGCCATGATGGGTGCGATAATCGCGGCATCTTCCGTCCCCATCCTGCCCGGCCCGCGCCGACCCGCGCGCTCCGGCGAAAAACGGTGCCATATGAGACAATGCAACACATGCCGAAATGCGTTGCATCCGGTTGCATCCGGTTGCAATCGCCCACCCCGCTTTGAGGCCGGCGCGGCCGGTGGCGGGATGTGACGCCCCTGGGAAAAGCGTATCATCCGGTAACATCGGGTAACATTTCGCCGTCCGGTCGCCCACCCGGCCGCTCGGTTTGCTCTGTCGCGGCCTGTCCTGACGGGCTATAACCGTCGGCCCGGCCATCAAACCAGCGCCCGTCATGCCCCTTCGGATCGAGACCTTCTCCAACGTCACCGGCGGCTTCAGCTTCTTCAAGGCCGTCGGGCATCCGCTGGCCGTGCCCAAGGCGCACGCGCTGATCGGGCGCCTCGCCGGCGAAGGGCCGGTCGCCGTCTACGACCCGCACGGCATGGCCTCGGCCTTCGCCGAGTTCTACGACATCGGCCGGATCGCCATCTCCGGCGTCTACGTGCAGGACGTGGACGCGGTGGGGCGCGCGGTGCTGGGCCACGCGGCCCGGCCGGTCACCGAACTGGCGGCCAGCGGGGCGCGCACGGTGTTCGTCGCCGCCTTCGATTCGCAGCGGCTGGAGAACCACATCGCCCATCTGGTGCCGGCGGGGGCGCGCGTGGTGTCGCTGGACGCCATGCGGGTGCCGGAGGACATGCTGACCGACCGGGTGAACTACCTCGCCAAGTTCAACTGGGCCACCAACTTCGCCTGGCTGCGCGATGAAGGGGGACGGCACACCCGCGTCGTCTCGGCCAACTACTGGACCGGCTACGGCGCCCGGGCGCCGCGCCTGTGGGCGCGCCTGTTCGACGCCGACGGCCGCGCCATCGCCGAATGGACCGACGCCATGCCGCCGGCCGGCGGCACCGTGGTGGTCGACAGCCGGGAGGTGCGCCGCCGCTTCGGCCTGGGCGACTTCTGCGGCACGCTGTTCCTGCACGTGATCGGCGCCGCCGGCCACGACGTGGTGAAGTACGCCCTGGACACCTATGGCGACGACCCGGACGAGCTGTCCTGCACGCACGACGCCAACGCCTGGCCGGCCGAGCGCTACGCCGGCCTGCCGGCCCCGGCCGAGGGCGAGAAGGTCCTGCTGTGGATCCAGAACAGCCACCCGACGCCGATCCCGGCCGGTGCCGTCGGCCTCAACCTGATGGGCCGGGAGGAGGTGCGCCGGCTGCAGGTTGCGCTGCCGCCCTTCGCCACCGTGGCGCTGGACGTCGCCGACCTGTTCCCCGAGGCGCGCTGGCCGCAGCAGCTGGAGGTGCGGGCCGGCAAGCACTTCGTCCGCCCGCGCTACGAGGTCCTCCAGGCCAACGGCCGCCGCCGCATTGCCCACGCCAACGTCGAGCGCACCGACCTGACGCCCGACCCGAAGCTGGCGACGCTGGCGACGCTGCTGGGCAAGGGCCACATCCTGCCGGCCCCCATCCTGCCGCCGGAGCGCTGGCGCACCATCCTGCTGCCCACGCCCATGAGCACGGCGCAGGACGCCCTGCCGGTGCAGGCGGTGGCCTACGACGCCTCCGGCCGCGAGCTGGCCCGCCACCGCTTCGGCAACCTCAAGCGCTCCGACAGCGTGGCGCTGGATGTGACGGAGCTGCTGGCGGGCGCCCAACTGCCGGGCGGCTGGGGCCATGTGGAGCTGCTCTACGACTTCGCGGCCGGGGAGTGCGCCGACGGCTGGCTGCACGCCCTGTTCCGCTACGAGGACCGCCGGTCCGGCCACGTGGCCGAGACCAGCTTTGGCAGCCACATCTTCAACACCGCGCTGACCTACCGGGACGAGCCGCAGAGCTACCACGGCCGGCCGCCGGGGCTGTCGTCGCGCCTGTTCCTGCGGCTGGGGCCGCAGCCGTGGGACACGCTGTGCCACCTCGTCTACCCGGCCTCCACGCCCTGGCACCCGGCGTCCGACACCGCGCTGATCCTGACCCGCGCCGACGGGCAGGAGGTGGCGCGGCGCAAGATCGCCATCCCCTGCGGCGGCTCGCGCCTGTTCCGCTACCACGAGACCTTCACGGCGGCCGAGCGGCAGGCGGCGGGCGACCACGCCTACGTCCTGATCCGCGACGTGACCTGCCGCCTGTTCGGATATCATGGCTGCCTTGCCGGTGACGGTGCGTTCAGCCTCGACCATATGTTCGGCTATTAATCTTCCTTAACGGATCATCCGACCCATGCCCGCGACGCACCACACCAAGGTCCTGATCATCGGCGCCGGCCCGGCCGGCTACACCGCGGCCATCTACGCCGCCCGCGCCAACCTGCAGCCGCTGCTGGTGCAGGGCATGCAGCCGGGCGGCCAGCTGACCATCACCACCGAGGTGGAGAACTACCCCGGCTTCGCCGACCCCATCCAGGGCCCCTGGCTGATGGAGCAGATGGCCAAGCAGGCGGAGCACGTCGGGACGACGATGGTCTTCGACGTCATCACCGACGTGGACTTCACGACCCGCCCCTTCGTCTGCAAGGCCGACTCGGGCGACACCTACACCGCCGACGCCGTGGTCATCGCCACCGGCGCCCAGGCGCGCTGGCTTGGCCTGGAGAGCGAGCAGACCTACCGCGGCTTCGGCGTGTCGGCCTGCGCCACCTGCGACGGCTTCTTCTTCCGCGGCAAGGAGGTCGTGGTGGTCGGCGGCGGCAACTCCGCCGTGGAGGAGGCGCTGTACCTCACCAACCACGCGTCCAAGGTGACGGTGATCCACCGCCGCGACAGCTTCCGCTCCGAAAAGATCCTGCAGGACCGCCTGTTCCGCAACCCGAAGATCGAGGTGATCTGGGACAGCGTGGTGGAAGAGGTGGTCGGTCAGGGCGACGGCACCTTCGACAGCCCGCGCGCCGTCACCGGCGTGCGCATCCGCAACGTGAAGACGGACGCCGAGACCACCGTCCCGTGCGAGGGCGTGTTCGTCGCCATCGGCCACTCCCCGGCCAGCGAGGTCTTCAAGGGCAAGGTGGCGATGGACGAGCACGGCTACATCCTGACCGCCCCGGACTCGACCGCCACCAACGTCCCCGGCGTGTTCGCCGCCGGCGACATCAAGGACAAGGTCTACCGTCAGGCCGTCACCGCCGCCGGCATGGGCTGCATGGCCGCGCTGGAGGTCGAGCGCTGGCTGGCCGCCAACGAGCCGGCCGCCGGTGCGCACGAGGTGAAGACCCCGGCGGGAAGCTGGTAAGCGCCGCCCGTCCTCCATCCTCCGTTCGGCGAGTCCGGCGCCCTTCCATCGGGGAACCCCGCCCGCGCCGCGTTCGGCGGCGCAACCAAGCGTGGTCGCCGCCGTTTGTAAGGGCACCCCGACCGAACGGATTTTGGAGAGACGAACATGCGCATCATCAAGGCTTTCGCCCTGCTCGGCATCGTCGGTTCGCTGCTGGCCGCCTGCAACACCTTCGAAGGCATGGGCGAGGACGTCCAGGCCGGTGGCCGCGCCATGGAGCGCTCGGCCGACAGCGTGCAGAAGAAGATGTAAGCCTCTTCACCAGCCCCTCCTCCGCCTCCCGGCGGGGGAGGGCGCGGGTCCTACCCCGCCATGCGCTTGATGGTGTTGGTGGTGCTCTGCCCGGCGACGAGGTCGGCGAGCACGACCTTGCCTCCGTAGCTCTGGACGAAGTCCGCACCCACGACCTTGTCGATCGTGTAGTCCGCCCCCTTCACCAGCACGTCCGGGCGCAGCGCCTTGATGAGCTGTTCGGGCGTGTCCTCGCCGAAGATCACCACCAGGTCCACCGGGGCCATGGAGGCCAGCACGGTGGCGCGCGCCGTCTCGCTCTGCACCGGGCGGGTCGGACCCTTCAGGCGCTGCACGGATTCGTCGCTGTTCAGCCCGACCACCAGAACGTCGCACGCCGCCTTGGCCTGAGACAGCAGCGACACGTGGCCGGGGTGCAGCAGGTCGAAGCAGCCGTTGGTGAAGCCCACCCGCTTGCCGCGCAGGCGCCAGCGCTCGGCACACTCGGCCGCCTGCTCGCGGGTCGCCACCTTGGCCTCGCCGTGGCGCCATTCCTGGGTGTGCAGGGCCTCCAGCAGTTCCGGCGCGCGGACCACGGCGGTGCCAACCTTGCCCACCACGATGCCGGCGGCGAGGTTCGCCAGCCGCGCCGCGTCCTCCAGCGGCACGCCGGCGGACAGGGCGGCGGTCAGCGTGGCGACCACGGTGTCGCCGGCCCCCGACACGTCGAACACCTCGCGCGCCTCGGCCGGCAGGTGGGCCACGAGGCCGTCCTTCGTCACCACGCTCATGCCCCGTTCGGAGCGCGTGGCCAGCACCGCGTCGATGCCGCAGGTCTCGATGATGCGGCGGCAGGCGGCAGCCACCTGCTCGTCCGTGTCGGCCGGCATGCCGGTCGCTTCCATCAGTTCCTTGCGGTTGGGGGTGACGATGCTCGCCCCCTTGTAGCGGCGGTAGTCGCTGCCCTTGGGGTCCACCACCACCGGCAGGCCGGCGGTGCGGGCCACGGCGATGACGCGGGCCAGCAGCTTGTCGGTCAGCACGCCCTTGCCGTAGTCGGACAGGATGACGGCGCCCACGTCGAACAGCGCGTCGCGCACCATGCCGGAGACGAGGTTGGCACTGTCGGCGGCGATCGGCGCCACTGTCTCGGCGTCGGCGCGCAGCAGTTGCTGGCGCCCGCCGATGAAGCGCGTCTTCACCGTGGTCTGGCGGCCGGGCTGGGCGACCATGCCGGCGGCGTCCCCCAGTTCCCCGGCGACCAGTCGGCGCAGCTCCGCCCCGGCGCCGTCGTCGCCGATGACGGAGATGAAGCGGCAGCCGGCACCCAGCGCCATGACGTTGGCCGCCACGTTGCCGGCACCGCCCAGCATGGCGCTCTCGCGCTCGATGCGCAGGACGGGGATCGGCGCCTCGGGCGAGACGCGGTCCACCGCGCCGTAGACGAAGCGGTCGAGCATGACGTCGCCGACGCACAGAACGCGCGCGGACGACAGGGAATCGATGTGGCGGGCAAGGTCGCTCATGCGCGCACTTCTACCAGTCGCGGCCCGCTCACGGCAAGGTGACTGGCCGGTGAGCGGGTTGCGGCGTTAGATCGGGGGCATGGACGCTCCCGCCGCACCCTCCCCGCCGCTCCTCAGGCGCCTGCTGCCGCTGCTGCTGCTGGCGGCCGGCTTCGCGGCGTTCTTCGCCCTGGGGCTCGACCGGCAGCTGTCGCTCGCCGCACTGGCGCGGCATCGCGCCGATCTGGCCGGCTTCGTCGCCGCGCAGGGGGCCGTGGCGGTGCTGGCCTACATCGGCGTCTACGCCCTGTCGGTGGCGTTCTCGGTGCCGGGGGCGACGGTGCTGACGCTGGCCGGCGGCTTCCTGTTCGGCACGCTGCCGGCCACCGCCTATGCCGTCACCGGCGCCACGCTGGGCGCCGTGGCGGTGTTCCTGGCCGCGCGCACGGCGCTGGGCGGGGCCTTGCGGGAGCGCGCGGGGCCGTGGATCGCCCGGCTGGAATCGGGGTTCCGGGAGCACGCCTTCTCCTACACGCTGTTCCTGCGGCTGGTGCCGCTGTTCCCCTTCTGGCTGGTCAACCTGGTGCCGGCCTTCCTGGGCGTGCCGCTGCGCACCTATGCATTCGCGACGCTGATCGGCATCGTGCCGGGCGGGCTGGTCTACGCCTCCGTCGGGAACGGGCTGGGCGCGGTGCTGGACGCCGGGGGCACGCCGGACCTGGGGCTGATCTTCGCGCCGGAGGTGCTGTTCCCCCTGCTGGGGCTGGCGGCGCTGGCGCTGCTGCCGGTGGCGGTGAAGGCGTGGCGGGGCCGGGCATGACGGAGGAGACGATCCGGTGCGGACTGTGCGTGATCGGCGCCGGTTCCGGCGGGCTGTCGGTGGCCGCGGCGGCGGCGCAGATGGGCGTCGACACGGTTCTGGTCGAGCGCGGCGCCATGGGCGGCGACTGCCTGAACACCGGCTGCGTGCCGTCCAAGGCGCTGCTGGCCGCCGCCAAGGCGGCGCAGGGGGTGCGCACGGCCGGCCGGTTCG
>NZ_DASPMG010000412.1:0-24489 GCF_035627195.1 Azospirillum sp. | reverse complement strand
GACGGCATCACCATGAACCGCGACCGCCTGCTGGCCGACGCCAAGGCCAAGGCGCTGGAGTTGGCCGCCGGCTACACCCCGCCGCAGCCGGTGGAGATCCGCCTGCCGGGCCCGACCGCGCGGGTGGCGATGGGCCTTGCGGTGGAAGGCTTCCGCGCCACCGGCAAGGCGACGCCGCACGACGTGGTGGTGTCGGGCGAACTGGCCACGGTGCTGTCCGGCGGCGACGCCGACGTCACGCGCGTGACGACGGAGGACGAGCTGCTGGAGCTGGAGCGCCGCCACTTCATGGCGCTGATCCGCACCCCCGGCTCGATCGCCCGGATCGAGCACATGCTGACCACCGGCAAGCCGCTGCGCAACTGACGCCGCCCCGACTTATTGGAGAGACCCATGCCCATCTACAAGGCGCCGCTGGATGACGTGCGCTTCGTGCTGAACGAGCTCTTCGACGTCGGCGAGATGGCGCAGCTGCCCGGCCACGAGGAGCACACCCCGGATCTCGTTGACGCCGTCCTGAGCGAGGGGGCGAAGTTCTGCGAAAACGTCCTGTTCCCGCTGAACCGCAGCGGCGACGAGGAAGGCTGCCGGCTGGAGAACGGCGTCGTCACCACGCCCAAGGGCTTCAAGGGAGCTTACACCGCGTTCCGCGAGGGCGGCTGGACCGGCCTGTCCACCGACCCGGCGTTCGGCGGCCAGGGCCTGCCGCACACCGTGCAGTTCGCGATGGAGGAGTTCGTCTGCTCCTCCAACCTCAGCTTCGGCATGTATCCGGGGCTGAGCCACGGCGCCTACAACGCGCTGCATCGCTGGGGCACGCAGGAGCTGAAGGACCGCTACCTGCCGAAGATCGTGGACGGCACGTGGTCCGGCACCATGTGCCTGACCGAGCCGCACTGCGGCACCGACCTGGGCCTGATCCGCACCAAGGCAGTGCCGGGCGAGGACGGCACCTATCGCATCACCGGCACGAAGATCTTCATCTCCGCCGGTGAGCACGACCTGACCGGGAACATCCTGCATCTGGTGCTGGCGAAGCTGCCGGACGCGCCGGCCGGGGTGAAGGGCATCAGCCTGTTCCTGGTGCCGAAGTTCATTCCCAACGCCGACGGCACGCCGGGGCCGCGCAACGGTGTCGCCTGCGGGTCCATCGAGCACAAGATGGGCATCAAGGCCTCGGCCACCTGCGTCATGAACTTCGACGACGCCACCGGCTGGCTGATCGGCGAGCCGCACAAGGGCATGCGCGCCATGTTCACGATGATGAACGCGGCGCGCCTGGGTGTGGGCATCCAGGGGCTGGGGCTGGCCGAGGTCAGCTACCAGAACGCCGTCGCCTACGCCCGCGACCGGCTGCAGGGCCGGTCGGTGACGGGGGTGAAGGCGCCGGAGAAGGCGGCCGACCCGATCATCGTCCACCCCGACGTGCGCAAGAACCTGATGACCATGCGCGCCTACACCGAGGGCGCGCGGGCGCTGGCCGTGTGGGTCGGCATGAACATCGACCGCGCCGAGAGCCATGCCGACCCGGAGGTGCGCAAGGAGGCCGACGATCTGGTGGCGCTGCTGACGCCGATCGTGAAGGCGTTCACCACCGACATGGGCTTCGAGGTGACCAACCTGGGCGTCCAGATCTTCGGCGGGCACGGCTTCATCCGCGAGCACGGCATGGAGCAGTTCGTCCGCGACGCCCGCATCACGCAGCTGTACGAGGGCACCAACGGCATCCAGGCGCTGGACCTCGTGGGGCGCAAAATGCCGCAGGACATGGGGCGGCTGCTGCGCCGCTTCTTCCACCCGGTCTCGGCCTACATCGAGGCGAAGATGGACGATGCCGAGGCCGCACCGTTTGTCCTGCCGTTGGCCAAGGCCTTCGCCAAGCTGCAGCAGGTGACGGCGCTGATCGCCCAGAAGGGGATGAAGAACCCGGACGAGGCGGCGGCGGCCTCCACCGACTACCTGCGCTTCTTCGCGCTGGTGGCGCTGGGCTACCTGTGGGCGCGCATGGCGGAGACGGCGGCGGCCAAGCTGGCGGCCGGGGAGGGCGACGCGCGGTTCTACGACACCAAGGTCAAGACCGCGCGCTTCTTCTTCGCGAAGCTGCTGCCGCAGACGGACGCGCTCTTCCGGACGATCCTGGCCGGCGGCGAGACGCTGATGGCGGTGGAGGCCGAGGCGTTCTGATCCCTCCCAATTCGTCATGCCCGGCACAAGGCCGGGCATGACGGTGAACGTGAAAAAACAAACAACTCGAGTCTGGGGGAAGACATCAATGATTTGCGGGAGAACATCGAAGACAACCGGCCGGCTGCGCGCCACCCTGCTTGCGGGCGGCGGGGTCTTGTCGCTGCTGTCGGCGGCGCCGGCCGTGGCGCTGGATTTCAGCTATGGCGACGTGAAGATCAACTTCGACACGACGCTGCAGGCCGGCGTGCAGGCGCGCGTGCAGGACCGTGACTGCCGGCTGATCGGCCGGGCCAACGGCGGCTGCGGCGGGTCGATCAACGGCGACGACGGCGACCTGAACTACGACAAGGGCATCGTCTCGTCGCAGGTGCGCGCCACGCACGAGTTGGCGTTGAAGTACCAGAACCTGGGTGCCTTCGTACGCGGCACCTATTTCTACGACTTCACCAACACCAACGGCGACCGCGCCTTCCGCCCGCTGGAGGAGAACGCCAAGCGGCTGGTCGGGCGCGGCGGCGAGCTGCTGGACGCCTATGTCTACGGCAACTTCGACGTCTTCGATCACTCCCTGGAGGCCCGCGTCGGCAACCAGGTGCTGAGCTGGGGCGAGAGCACCTTCATCCCCAACGGCATCAACGTCATCAATCCGGTGAACGTGGCGGCGCTGCGCACGCCGGGGTCGGAGCTGCGCCAGGCGTTCCTGCCGCTGCCCATTGCCAGCCTGAAGTTCGGCATCACCGAGGACCTCAGCATCGAGGGCTTCTATCAGGCCAAGTGGGGCAAGAACCGGCTGGAGCCGGCCGGCACGTTCTTCAGCACCAACGACTTCGCCACCCCCGACGGGTTCCGCAACGGCGCCTACATCGGCTACGGCAACCGGCTGGTGCCGGACATCCGGCGCAGCGTGCGCACGCCGGTTACGCCGTTCGGCTCCCGCGTGCCGCTGGGCGACGAGGAGAAGCCGGGCGACGGCGGCCAGTACGGCTTCGCCGCGCGCTACTTCGCCAAGGAGCTGAACAACACCGAACTCGGCGCCTACTTCATCAACTATCACAGCCGCATGCCGGTGGTGAACGGCCGCACCGGCACGCTGGCCTCGGCGATCCAGAGCGCCACGCTGGCCGCCGCCGGCAACTTCACCACGGACATCACGGATTACGCGGAGACCTCCCGCTCCGTCCTGAAGTATCCGAAGAACATCAAGCTGTTCGGCACCAGCTTCAACACCACCTTCGGCGACCTGTCGCTGCAGGGCGAAGTGTCGTACCGCAAGGACCAGCCGATCCAGATCGACGACATCGAACTGTTGCAGGCGGCCCTGGCCCCGGCCATCGCCGCCACCTCGGGCGGCTGCCTGACGGCGCCGACCAGCGCCACCTGCCGCGGCACGCTGGCGGCGCTGAACAGCAACCAGATCCTGCGCCAGAACCCGATCACCGCCGCCAACCTGCCAAGCCGCTTCAACTCCAACGTCACCGGCTACCGCCTGCACGACGTGGTGCAGGCGCAGGCCACGGCCACCAAGGTGTTCGGCCCGGCGCTGGGTGCGGACCAGTGGGTGCTGGTGGGCGAGGTGGGCTTCACGCACATCCGCAACATGCCGGGCAGCGAGACGTTGCGCTACGACGGGCCGGGCACGGTGCTGAGCGGCAATCCGGCCTTCCCCGGCACGACGGCGGCGACGACGCAGCACGGCGGCTATGCCACGCCGTTCTCCTGGGGTTACCGGGCGGTCGCGCGCTTCGACTACAACAACGCCATCGGCGGCATGAATTTGCAGCCGTCCGTCAGCTTCGCGCACGACGTGAACGGAACGACGCCCAACCCGCTCGGCACCTTCGTGGAGGGGCGCAAGGCCGTGACCCTGGCCGTCGCCGCCACCTACCTGGAGCGGTATCAGGCCGAGATCGCCTACACGAACTTCTTCGGCGGCGGGGACAAGAACCTGATCCGCGACCGCGACTTCGTCTCGCTGGTCGTCAAGTACTCGTTCTGATCACCCGCTGAAAAATCCTTTCCAGGGAGGAACACCGTGTTGAAGACCAAGTTTGCGCTGGTCGCCACGCTGGCGGCCGGTTTGGCGGCGGCGCCGGCCTTTGCGAAGTCCCCGGCCGATCAGGTGGCGAAGCTGGGCAAGGACCTCACCCCCTTCGGCGCCGAGAAGGCCGGTAACAAGGACGGCACCATCCCGGCGTGGACCGGCGGCATCACAGCACCGCCGGGCGGCTGGAAGCCGGGGGCGCAGTACGCCGACCCGTTCGCCGCCGACAAGCCGACGCTGACCATCACCGCCGCCAACGCCGAGCAGCATGCGGCGAAGCTGACGCCGGGGCAGATGGCCATGCTGAAGGCCTACCCGACGTGGAAGATCAACGTCTACCCGACGCGGCGCAGCGCGTCGGCCCCGCAGCGCGTCTATGACGCGGCCCTGCGCAACGCGGCGACGGCCGAACTGGTGGAGGACGGCAACGCGGTGAAGGGTGCGGCCGTCGCCCCGCCGTTCCCGATCCCCAAGGACGGGCGCGAGGCGATCTGGAACCACCTGCTGCGCTGGCGCCCGCCGGTCATGAAGCGCGTCATCGGGCAGGCCGCACCCACCGAGGGCGGCGACTTCACCATGGTGCAGTTCGAGGACGACTTCCTGTCGCCCTACGGCCTGCCGAACGCCACGCCGGAGACCATCGGCAACCGCGTCACCTACCTGCTTCAGCGCACGACGGCGCCGGCGCGCCTGGCCGGGCAGATCCTGCTGGCGCACGAGACGCTGAACCAGGTGGCCGAACCGCGCGAGGTGTGGCTGTACAACCCCGGCCAGCGCCGCGTGCGCCGCGCCCCCAGCACCGCCTACGACAACCCCGGTACCGCGTCGGACGGTATGCGGACCACCGACCAGTTCGACATCTACAACGGCGCCATCGACCGGTACGAGTGGAAGCTGGTCGGCAAGAAGGAGGTGTACATCCCCTACAACTCCTACAAGCTGGCCGGTGCCGCCGATTCCGTGAAGCCGCTGCACCTGAACCCGGACCTGCTGCGCTATGAGCTGCACCGCGTGTGGGTGGTGGAGGCGTCGCTGAAGGGCGGGGCGCAGCACATCTATGCCAAGCGCACCTTCTTCCTGGACGAGGACAGCTGGCAGGCCGCCATCGTCGACCAGTACGACGGGCGCGGGCAGCTGTGGCGCGTGTCGGAGGGGTACGGCATGAACTTCTACGACCTGCCGGTGCACAGCTATGCGGTGGAGGCGCACTACGACCTCCAGGCCCGCCGCTACATCGCGCTGGGCGCCATCATCCCGAACTACGCCTACAGCTTCGGCGCCTCGCTGACGACCGAGGACTTCACCCCCGACGCGCTGCGCCGCGAAGGCACGCGCTGAGGATAAGCCCCTCCCCCTCGCTCACGCCGGATCTTCGATCCGGCTGACGCGACAGGCGGGTCCTTAGGACCCGCTGAGAGCGGGGGAGGGGTTTGGGGAGAGGGGGATTTACGCCCGGAGGGGCGGAGGAAAACTTCCTGGCCGCTTCGCGGCACCACCCTCTCCCCAACCCCTCTCCCGTCAAGGGAGAGGGGCTTAGAGAAACAAGCACACTGGGGAGGATTGCGATGACGCGACCACGGTCGTGGCGGGGGGCGCGTGCCTGGACGGCGGCGCTTCTGGCCGCCGGCTTGCTCGGCCCTGGGACGGTGGGAGCCGCCACCACCGCCGCCCCGGCTGCCGCCGAGATGGCGGAGCCGGCGCGGCTGGCGGCGCGGTCGCTGCTGCTGGACGGGACGGCGCTTGGCGGCCGCCTGCTGGCGGTGGGGGAGCGCGGGCACGTCGTGTTCTCCGACGACGGCGGGGCGACCTGGAAGCAGGGGCAGGTGCCGACACGGGCGACGCTGACCGCCGTCAGCTTCGTCGACGAGCGCACGGGATGGGCGGTCGGCCACGGCGGCGTCATCCTGCGCACCGCCGACGGCGGCGCCAGCTGGACCCTGCAGCACCGTGGCGACGGGGACGGCGCGCCGCTGCTGGACGTGCACTTCGCGGACGCGCGCACGGGCCTCGCGGTCGGCGCCTATGGCGCGGTGCTGGCGACGGGCGACGGGGGCGCCACCTGGACCCGCGTGGCGGTGGAGGAGGACATGCACCTCTACGGCCTGCTGCCGCTGCGCGACGGGCGGCTGCTGGCGGTGGGGGAGGCGGGTGCCCTGCGCGTCTCCAGCGACGGCGGGAAGAATTTCGAGGCGCTGGAGTCCCCCTACGACGGGTCGCTGTTCGGCGCCGTGCAGGCGGCCGACGGCGGCATCCTGGTGTACGGGCTGCGCGGGCACGTCTTCCGCTCCGACGACGGCGGACGGACCTGGGGCAAGGTGGAGACGGGCGTCACCGCCTCCCTCATGGGCGGCACGGTGCGGGCGGACGGGACCGTCGTGCTGGCCGGGCTGGCCGGCACGGTGCTGGTCAGCCGCGACGGCGGGCGCAGCTTCCGCACCACCGTCATCCCCGGCCGCATCGCCTTTTCCGGCGCCGTCGAGGGCCGCAACGGACAGTTGCTGCTGCTGAGCGAGCAGGGCGCGCGCCCGGCCGAGCGGGAGATCACGCCATGAACACGTTGATTGCCGCCGCCGAACGGTTCGTGTTCGGCCACCGCCGCCTGATGCTGGCGTTCTTCGCGCTGCTGACGCTGGCGCTGGGCTACGCCACCACGCTGCTGCGGGTCGATGCCGGCTTCGAGAAGCTGGTGCCGGTCAAGCACGAGTACATGCAGACCTACTTCGACCACCGCGCGCTGGGCGGCGCCAACCGGCTGATGATCGCGCTGGAGGCCAAGGGCGGCGGCGACATCTTCACGCCGGAGTTCTTCACGGTGCTGAAGGCGGTGACCGACGAGGTGCACTTCCTGCCCGGCGTGGACCGGCCCACCGTCACCTCGCTCTACACGCCCAATGTCCGCTTCATCGAGATCGTCGAGGACGGGTTCGCCGGCGGCAACGTGGTGCCGTCGGACTTCACCCTCACGCCCGCCGGGCTTGCCAAGGTGCGCGACAACGCGGTGAAGGGCGGGCACGTCGGCCGCCTCGTCGCCCGCGACTTCTCCGCCGCCATGGTGACCGCCCAGCTGCAGGAGCGCGACCCGGAAACGGGGAAGCGGCTGGACTACATCAAGGTCGCCGACCTGCTGGAGGGCAAGATCCGCGCGCTGGGCACCGACACGGTGGAGGTGCGCATCATCGGCTTCGCCAAGGCGACGGGCGACATCGCCGCGGGTGCCAAGGGTGTGGTGCTGTTCTTCGCCGTCACGCTGCTGGTCTCCGCGCTGATGGTCTGGCTGTTCGCGCACTCGCTGAAGCTGGCGCTGCTGCCGCTGGCGTGCTCGGTCGTCGCGGTGGTGTGGCAGGCGGGGCTGCTGGCGGTGATGGGGTACGGCATCGACCCCATGTCGATCCTCGTCCCCTTCCTGGTTTTCGCCATCGGCGTCAGCCACGGCGTGCAGATGGTGAACGCCGTGGGGGCGGAGGTGTTCGACGGCAAGGGGCAGGTGGAGGCCGCGCGCACCGCCTTCCGCCGGCTGCTGCTGCCGGGTGCGGTGGCGCTGCTGTGCGACGTGGTGGGCTTCCTGGCCGTGCTGCTGATCGAGATCCGCATCATCCAGGAACTGGCCATCGCGGCGTCGGTGGGCGTGGGGGCGGTGATCGTCACCAACCTGTTCCTGCTGCCGCTGCTGCTGTCTTACGCCCGGCTGCCGGAGGGGTACAACGCGCGCATCCACCGCGCGGCCGAGTTCAAGGAGCCGATGTGGCGCCTGATGGCGCGCGCCGCCAACCGGCCGGCGGCGGCCGTGCTGCTGCTGGGCGCGCTGGCGCTGGGCGTCTGGGGATACGTGGAGGGGCGGAACCTGAAGATCGGCGACATCGACGCCGGGGTGCCGGAACTGCGCGCCGACAGCCGCTACAACCGCGACACCGCCTTCATCGTCGGCAAGTTCGACCTGGGCGTGGACGTGCTGTCGGTCATCGTCGAGACGAAGGCGGAGGGCTGCATCGACCCGGCGGTGATGGAGGTGGTGGACCGCTTCGCCTGGCGCATGCGCAACGTGGAGGGGGTGCAGACCACCATCTCCCTGCCGCAGATCGCCAAGGTGGTCAGCGCCGGCTTCAACGAAGGGAACCTGAAGTGGCGCGTCCTGCCGCGCACGCCGGAGCTGCTGGTGCAGTCGGTGGCGTCGGTGGACACGTCGTCCGGCCTTCTGAACGCCAACTGCTCGGTTATGCCGGTGATGGTGTTCCTGGCCGACCACAAGGCGGAGACGATCAACCGCGTCACCGACGCCGCCAAGGCCTTCATCGCCGAGAACCCGAACGCCCCGGCCAAATTCCGCCTCGCCACCGGCAACGCCGGGGTCATGGCCGCCACCAACGAGGCGGTGAAGGACGCCAAGGCGGAGATGCTGGCGCTGGTCTACGCGGCGGTCATCGGCATGTGCCTGCTGACCTTCCGCTCGCTGCGCGCCACGGCGTGCATCTGCCTGCCGCTGGTGCTGGCCACCGTGCTGGGCAACGCGGTGATGAGCCTGCTGGGCATCGGGCTGAAGGTGTCGACGCTGCCGGTGGAGGCGTTGGGCGTGGGCATCGGCGTGGACTATGGCATCTACATCTTCAGCCGCATGCAAGGCTATTTGAAGGACGGGCGGCCGATCGGCGAGGCGTATTTGCAGACGCTGCGCGAGACGGGCAACGCCGTGCTGTTCACCGGGCTGACGCTGGCCGTGGGTGTCGCGACCTGGGTCTTCTCGGCGCTGAAGTTCCAGGCCGACATGGGGCTGATGCTCTGCTTCTTCTTCCTGGTCAACATGCTGGGCACGCTGCTGCTGACCCCGGCGCTGGCCGCCTGGATGTGGCCGGTCCGGGCGGCGCCGCGCACCCGCCGCAGCTTCGTCAGGGCCTAGCCGAACAAAAAACAAAGCCAGCCACGGGAGGAACGTCGCCATGAACGCGCTGAAGAACATGCGGGTCGGGACGAAGATCACGGCCGGCAGCACGGGGATCCTGGTCTTCCTGATGGCGATCAGCGCGCTGGGCGTCTTCGCGCTGTCGCGGGCGAAGACGGGCTTCGCCACCTACTACACGCTGGCGCGGCAGACCAACGACCTGGGCAACATCCAGGCCGACATGCTGGCGGTGCAGATCCACGCCAAGGCCTTCCTGCTGACCGGGGCGGAGGAGTCCGCCAGGGCGGTGCGGGAGCGCACGGCGAGCACGCTGGCCCTGATCGACGACGCGGCGACCCGCGTCAGCGATCCGCAACTGCGCGAGGGGGTGGCGCGCATGCACGACGGGCTGGCCGGCTACCGCGACGCCTTCGCCCAGGTGATGGCGTTGCAGGAGCGGCGCGCGGCGGCGGTGGCGCGGCTGTCCGACGTGGGGCCGGCCATGGAGAAGCTGCTGGGCACCATCATGGACGGCGCCTACGACGACGGCGACACGGAGGCCGCGTACCTGGCCGGCATGACGGCGCGCGCCTTCCTGTCGGCGCGCATCGCCACCACCAGCTTCCTCAACGACAGCGCGGCGGAGCACGCCAACGCGGCGCGCCGCGGGTTCCAGTACGTGCGCGACTACGGCAAGTCCATGCAGGCGGACGCCAAGGACGCGGCGAACCGCAAGAACACCGACACCTTCCTGGGCATGCTGAACGACTACACCGCCGGGTTCGAGGCGGCGGTGGACGCCACCACCAGGCGCAATGCGCTGGTGGACAGCACGCTGAACCCGCAGGGCACGGCGGTGGCCGCCGAGGCCGAGCAGCTGAAGCGCATGAGCCTGGACACGCAGGCGGCCCTGGGCGCGCGGGCCGGGGAGGAGACGGACGGTGCCCGCACCATGACGGCGCTGGCGTCGCTGGCGGCCATCGCGCTGGGGCTGCTGACGGCGGTGCTGATCGGCCGGGGGCTGTCGCGCCCGGTGGTGTCGATGACCGACGCCATGACCCGGCTGGCCGGCGGCGACCGCGGCGTGGCCGTGCCCGGCCTGGAGCGCGGCGACGAGATCGGCGGCATGGCGAAGGCGGTGCAGATCTTCAAGGACGGCCTGATCCGCGCCGACGCCCTGGCGGCCGAGCAGGCGGCGGAGCAGCAGGCCCGCCAGCAGCGGACCGAGCGCATCGAGCGGCTGGCCCGCGAGTTCGACCGGCTGGCGCTGGAGGCGCTGGGCCGCGTCTCGACCGCCGCCACGCAGTTGCACGCGACGGCGGAGGGCATGTCGGCCACCGCCGAGCAGACGACGCGCAAGGCCGACGCGGTGGCCGCCGCGTCCTCCCAGGCGACCAGCAACGTGCACACGGTGGCCGCGGCCGCCGAGGAGCTGTCGGCGTCCATCAGCGAGATCGGCGCGCAGGCCGCCCGCTCCGCCGCCATCGCAGGGGAGGCGGTGAGCACCGCCGCGCGCACCGACGGTACCGTGCGCAGCCTCGTCGAAGCCGCGCAACGCATCGGCGAGGTGGTGGAGTTGATCAACGCCATCGCCGGGCAGACAAACCTGCTGGCGCTGAACGCCACCATCGAGGCGGCACGGGCGGGGGAGGCCGGGCGCGGCTTCGCCGTGGTGGCGTCGGAGGTGAAGAGCCTGGCCGCGCAGACGGCCAAGGCCACCGACGACATCGCCGCGCAGATCGCCCGCGTGCAGGAGGTGAGCCGGGCGACCGCCGCCGCCATCACGGAAATCGGCGGCATCATCGCCCGCATCGACGGCATCTCCACCGCCATCGCCGCGACGGTGGAGCAGCAGGGAGCGGCGACGCGGGAGATCAGCCGCAACGTCCAGGCCGCCGCGCGCGGCACGCACGCGGTGTCCGGCAACATCGCCGACGTGTCGCAGGCGGCGGCCGCCACCGGCGGTGCATCCCTTCAGGTGCTGACCGCCGCCGACGGCCTGTCGCAGGAGGCCGAGGCGTTCCGGGGCATGGTGTCGCGCTTCATCGCCGACATGCAGGCGGCGTGATGCAGGCTTCGAGTGCAGCAGAATCATTTCTGGGCGAAGCGCCAGTCTCATCTTCTGGAAATTCGACCGGAGATGGTTGTGTCGGGCACTTTCAATGCTGGCGAATCTTGGAAAGAGCTGTTTGTCAGAATGCCTAGTGAATGGTATAGCTTAAGGTCAGTCATCGCATCGGGGTGTCGGTAATGTTTGTTCGCACCACCGTCAGTGCATTGCTTGCCTGCGCCGCCCTTGGCTTGAGTGTCGCAAATGCCGCTGATGGCGATAGGAAGGGTGAAGTCTGTGTGAAGCAGGATGGCGTATATCTTGCTGAGGTTACTTGGATTTTTGTTGATTACAGGAAATATATGGCGCGAAGAATATTGACCAATCCCTATTTGTTGATTGGGCAAACGGATTGCAGAGAATTCAAGGGCGGTGACGATTATGTCATGATTCGATTGTATGCTCGCCTCGGTAATACTGTTGACTGTCGCATTCCGGTGGGGAGCCGAAATGGTCGATTGACTGCCGTCGCATCTGGCACGACTCTCAACGTGAACTTGTCCTGTCCCTGATGGCGATGCTTTGCAATCGAGAACATCACAAATCTTATAGGCCAGACTTTCCCGCCGGTCCGCTGGGCTGCCGGCGGAGGCGCTGGGCACTCTGCTTAGGAGCACGGATCAAAACCAATGGGCGCTGAGGCGAATCAGCGGTTTCGGCTTCCCGGGCCGTGGTTTTGACAGGGATCCTTACTCGGGCTGCTTCTCCGCCGCCTGCTTCTTGGCGGCGGCCTCGCGCTTTTCCGATTCCTTCAGGCGCTTGTGCGCGTCCTTTTCCATTTCCTTCAGCTCGCCGATCGCCTCGTCGATCTCCACGCGCATCTGCTCCAGCGCGGCGAGGCGGTGGCGGATCTTGTCGAGGCCGTCGCGGTACTGTTCGGTGTTCGGAACATCCGGGCGGTAGTGCGACAGATATTCCCTGATCTCCTCAAGCGAGAAGCCCAGGCGGCGGAACTTCAGGATGAGGAGCAGCCGGGCGCGGTCGCGGTAGTCAAATACACGCGCAGTGCCCGCGCGCTGCGGGCTGAGGAGGCCTTTTTCCTCGTAGAAACGAAGGGCCTGCGGCGTCAGTGCGAATTCTTTCGCCAATTCCGAAACGCTGTAGAGCTTGTTTTTGTCGACCAACGCACACCTCCGTTCCCGGGTACAATATGCGCATCGGCGATGTATCGTCAATCACGCAGGGCAACATTTCCAAGTGTAAATGTGTGCACTGAAGGTAATATCCACACAGCGCTGAAGCCTTCCGTCCAGTTCCGGCAACAAACCACACCATCCATGCACCATCCCTTGCGTTTCCTTGCCGGCCCCGAGGCGATGGCCCGCATCCGGGCCGAGGGCCTTCACGAAGACCTGTTCGACGTGGTGGCCGGCGCGTCGGGCGGGCCGAAGTGGCTGGTGCTGACGCGGCTGGACCGCGCCGTCTTCGGCCGCTGGTTCGGCGCGCGCAACCGGCCGCTGCATCTGGTGGGCAGCTCCATCGGCTGCTGGCGCTTCGCCTGCGTGGCGCAGGACGACCCCGTCGCCGCCTGCGCCCGATTCGAGGAAGAGTACCTGCAGTACCGCGTGGAGGCACCGGTCACCGCCGCGCGGCTGACGGAGGACTGCCGGCACCTGCTGCGCGTCATCCTGGGGGCGCATGGGGCGGCGGAGATCCTGGCGCATCCGGCCAAGCGGCTGTCGATGCTGACGGTGCGCGGGCGCGGGGTGATGGGGCGCGGGCATCCGGCCGGGCTGGGCGCCGGGCTGGCCGCCGCGGCGCTGGCCAACGCGGTGAGCCGGCGCACGCTGCCGCTGTTCTTCGAACGCACGCTGGTGCACGACGCGCGCAGCCTGCCGCCGTTCGACCTGCACAGCGGGTTCGCCACGCACGCCGTGCCGCTGACGATGGGGAATCTGGAGGCGGCGCTGCTGGCGACGGGTGCGGTGCCCTTCGTGTTCGAGCCGGTGGCGGGCCTCGACGGGGCGAAGCCGGGGCTGTACCTGGACGGCGGGATCATGGACTATCACCTGGACATCCCGTTCCGTGCGCCGGGGCTGGTGCTGTACCCGCACTTCTCCGACCGCATCGTGCCGGGCTGGTTCGACAAGGGCCTGCGCTGGCGCCGGCCGGACCGGCGCAACGTGGCGCGCACCCTGCTGCTGTGCCCCTCGCGGGAGTTCCTGGCGGCACTTCCGCACGGCAAGATCCCCGACCGCGGCGACTTCAAGCGCATTCCGACGGAAGCGCGCCTGCGCTACTGGAAGCGCGTGGTGGACGAGACGGAGCGGCTGGCCGACAGCTTCCGCGCGGTGGTGGAGACGGGGCGCATCATGGACGTGGTGGAGCCGCTGTAGCTCAGGAAAACAGCGCCAGCAGCGTCTCGCGCAGCCAGCGGTTGGCGGGGTCGTACTCCGCCGTTTCGTGCCAGTAGAGGTAGACGTCCAGCGGCGGCATGGCGAAGGGCACGGGGAAGATGCGGTTGGGCAGGGTGGCGTTGGCGGAGTAGGCGTACTGCTGGGGCATGGTCAGCAGCAGGTCGCTGTCCGCCACCACGCGGCAGGCGGCGTAGTACTGCTGGCAGCGCAGCGCCACGTGCCGGTGGCGGCCGAGGCGGGCCAGTTCCACGTCCTCCAGCCCCATGCCCTTGCGCCGCGACGACACCAGGACGTGGCTCTGGCGCAGGTAGCAGTCCAGGTCGGGGTTCCCGCCGACCTCCGGGTGGCCGTCACGGGCGACGACCACCAGCGTGTCGCGCAGCAGGCGCGTGCGCCGCACCCGGTCCGGCAGGTTGAGCAGCACGTCCAGCGCCAGGTCCAGCGTGCCGGCGGCCAGTTCCGATTCCACCTCCCGCCTGTCGGCGCGGACCGACGCGATGTCGACGGCCGGCGCCGCCGCCTTCAGGCGCGCCACCAGCGGCGGCAGCAGCCGCGATTCCAGGACGTCGCGCACGCCGATGGTGAAAGTGCGCCGGGTGGCGGCGGGGTCGAAGCTGGCGGTCTGCTGCACGCTGGACGTCAGCGTCTTCAGCGCCTGCTGCACCGGCGCGATGAGGGAGCGGGTGAGCGGCGTGGGCATCATGGCGCTGCCCTGGCGGACGAACAGCGGGTCGTCGAACACCGCGCGCAGGCGGCCCAGCGCGTGGCTGATGGCGGGCTGGGTCAGGTTCAGGCTGCGCGCCGCGCGGGTGATGTTGCCCTCGGTGTAGATGGCGTTGAGGACCACGAACAGGTTCAGGTCCAGCCGGCTTACATGCATGGGGTTCATGATTCCGCATGAAGACTCATCATTTGATTGATTTTTGCACGTGGCTAAAGTCGTCGCAAGGATTCCCGCCGACAGATCGGTCGCCACCATGAATTTCGATCATTCTCCCAAGACGAAGGGCTATATCGAGCGCCTGAACGCGTTCATGGCCGAACACGTCCTTCCCGCCGAACCCGTTTACGCCGCGCAGCTGAAGGCGGCGTCCGACCCCTGGACGCAGCCGCCGGTGATGGAGGAGCTGAAGGCCAGGGCAAAGGCCGCGGGCCTGTGGAACCTGTTCCTGCCGGAGGAGGAGTACGGCGCCGGCCTCGCCAACGTCGAATACGCGCCGTTGGCCGAGATCATGGGCCGTTCCTTCATCGCGCCGGAGGTGTTCAACTGCAACGCCCCGGACACCGGCAACATGGAGGTGCTGGTCAAGTACGGCTCCAACGAGCAGAAGGAGCGCTGGCTCCGCCCGCTGCTGGACGGCACCATCCGATCCGCCTTCTGCATGACGGAGCCGGAGGTGGCGTCGTCGGACGCCACCAACATGCGCGCCACCGCCATCGTCGAGGGCGACACCGTGGTGCTGAACGGCCGCAAGTGGTGGAGCACCGGCATCGGCCACCCGAACTGCCGCTTCGTCATCTTCATGGGCCTGACGGACGCCGAGGCGCCGAAGCACCAGCGCCATTCCATGGTGATCGTGCCGATCGACGCGCCGGGCCTGAAGATCGAGCGGATGCTTCCCGTGTTCGGCGCCCTGCACGAGCCGCACGGGCACGGCGAGGTGACCTTCACGGACGTGCGGCTGCCGGTGTCCAACATCATCGCCGGTCCCGGCCGCGGCTTCGAGATCGCGCAGGGGCGCCTGGGGCCGGGGCGCATCCACCACTGCATGCGCGTCATCGGCGTGGCCGAGCGCGCGTTCGAGCTGATGTGCCGCCGCGCGCTGACGCGCACCGCCTTCGGCCGGCCGCTGGCCCACCTGGGCGGCAACGGCGACATCATCGCCAATGCCCGCATGGCCATCGACCAAGCCCGCCTGCTGACGCTGAAGGCCGCGTGGATGATGGACACGGTGGGCGTGAAGGGCGCCATGAGCGAGATTTCGCAGATCAAGGTGGTGGCGCCCAGCATGGCGCAGCAGGTCGTCGATCAGGCCATCCAGATGCACGGCGGGGCCGGCGTGTGCGACGACACGCCGTTGACGGAGCTGTTCGCCGCTGCCCGCGTCCTGCGCCTCGCCGACGGGCCGGACGAGGTGCACCGCGCGCTGATCGCCAAGCTGGCGCTGAAGCCGCACGCGGTGGAGTTGGGGTTGGTGCCGTCGAGGAAGTAACGAACAAAAATCCGGGGGAGGAGAAACGTATGGAATTGCTCGACAAGGCGGGGGCGGTCCGCCGGGGCGAGGAGTTGGACGCCGGTGCCGTGGACGCCTTTCTGAAGCGCGTCGACGGCACGCTGGCGGGCGTGCCGGAGGTCAGCCAGTTCGCCGGCGGGGCGTCGAACCTGACGTACCTGCTGCGCTACGAGAACCGCGACCTGATCCTGCGCCGGCCGCCCTTCGGCAACCGTGCGAAGGGTGCGCACGACATGCTGCGCGAGGCCGGCATCCAGCGGGCGCTGGCGCCGGTCTATCCCTGCGTGCCGGCGGTGGTCGCCACCTGCGACGACCCGGCGGTGCTGGGGTGCGAGTTCTACGTGATGGAGCGGATCAAGGGCATCATCCCGCGCCGCGACCTGCCGAAGGGGCTGGCGCTGACGCCGGAGGAGACGCGCCGGCTGTGCCTGAACGTCATCGACAAGCTGGTCGAGCTGCACCGGGTGGACCACGCCGCCGCCGGGCTCGGCCACCTCGGCCG
This sequence comes from Azospirillum sp., assembly GCF_035627195.1. Taxonomy (GTDB): domain Bacteria; phylum Pseudomonadota; class Alphaproteobacteria; order Azospirillales; family Azospirillaceae; genus Azospirillum. The sequence continues at coordinate 8,185 of NZ_DASPMG010000412.1, read as the reverse complement.
GGGCGAGGGGTACGTGCGCCGGCAGGTCGAGGGGTGGCAGGAGCGGTTCCGCCGCGCGCGCACCGACGACGTCGGCGACTTCGCCGCCGTCATGGCGTGGCTGACCGACAGGATGCCGGAGGGCGAGGTCGCCATCCGCGTAATCCACAACGACTTCCGCTTCGACAACGTGGTCCTGGACGCCGCCGATCCGATGCGCGTCGCCGGCGTGCTGGACTGGGAGATGGCGACGCTGGGCGATCCGCTGATGGACCTGGGGGGCGCCCTGGCCTATTGGGTGCAGGCGGACGACGAGCCGGCGTTCCTGGCATTGCGGCGCCAGCCCACGCACCTGCCGGGCATGCTGACCCGGCGCGAGGTGGTGGAGTACTACGGGGAGCGCACCGGGTTCCGCGTCGACGACTTCGACTTTTACCTGGTGTTCGGGCTGTTCCGGCTGGCGGTGATCGCCCAGCAGATCTACCAGCGCTACACCCAGGGCCACGCGCGCGACCCGCAGTTCGCGGCGTTCGGCGGCGTGGTGAACACCCTGGAGCGGCGCTGCCGGGGCATCATCGACGCCTCGGCGCCGTAGCCATGGCGGACCTTTTCCTCGTCCGCCACGGGCAGGCCAGCTTCCTGGCCGAGGATTACGACCAGCTGTCGGAGACCGGGCTGAAGCAGGCGGCGGCGCTGGGCAAATGGCTGCGCGGCACCGGCCGGGCGGCCGGGCTGGTCGTGCGCGGGCGGATGCGCCGGCACCGCGAGACGGCCGAGACCTGCCTCGCCGCGTGGCAGCCGGCGGATGGCGAGGCCGTGCCGATGCGGATCGACGCGGCCTTCGACGAGTTCGACCACATGGACGTGCTGTGCGGCCGCCACCCGGAATTCCGGGAGGAGGGGCGGCTGGCCCGCTTCCTGGCCACGCAGGACGACCCGCGCCGCACCTTCCAGGAGCTGTTCACGCAGAGCGTGGAGCGCTGGACCGCCGGCCGCCACGACGGCGATTACCGGGAAAGCTGGGGCGCCTTCCAGGCCCGCTGCGTGGCGGGGCTGAGGCGCGTGATGGAATGCACGCCGCCGTCGGGCGCCGCCTGGGTCTTCACCTCCGGCGGGCCGATGGCGGCGGCGTGCAAGCACGTGCTGGAACTGTCCGACGCCAAGGCGATGGAGCTGAACGCGCTGATTCCCAACACGGCGGTGACCACGCTGCGGCACGGACGCGGGCGGGTGAATCTTGCCGGCTTCAACAGCGTGGCGCACCTGGACGCGGCGGGCGACGCCGACCTTTTCACCTATCGATGAACCCACGGAACCAAGGCCATGGAACACAGGAACCCCTTCGACCTGACCGGAAAGATCGCGCTGGTGACCGGCGCCAGCCGCGGCATCGGCGAGGCCGCCGCCCGCCTGCTGGCGGCATCTGGCGCGCACGTCGTCGTCTCCAGCCGCAAGCTCGATGCCTGCCAGGGTGTCGCCGACGGCATCAACGCGGACGGCGGCTCGGCCGAGGCGCTGGCCTGCCACATCGGCGAGATGGACGCCATCACCGCCGCCTTCGCCGCCATCGAGGAGAAACACGGCCGGCTCGACATCCTGGTCAACAACGCGGCCACCAACCCGCACTACGGCCCCATCGTCGACACCGACCTGGGGGCGTTCCAGAAGACGGTGGACGTGAACATCCGCGGCTATTTCTTCATGTCGGCGGGTGGTGCGAAGCTGATGGCGAAGGGCGGCGGCGGGTCGATCGTCAACATCGCGTCGGTGAACGGCGAGATTCCGGGGCTGTACCAGGGCATCTACTCGATCACCAAGGCGGCGGTGATCTCCATGACCAAGGCCTTCGCCAAGGAATGCGCGACCACCGGCGTGCGGGTCAACGCGGTGCTGCCGGGGGCGACGGACACCAAGTTCGCCTCCGTGCTGATCAAGAACAAGCCGGTGCTCGACACCGTGCTGGCGCACGTGCCGATGAACCGCGTGGCGCAGCCGGACGAGATGGCCGGGGCGATCCTGTACCTTGCGTCGGACGCCGCCAGCTACACCACGGGGGCCTGCCTGAACGTCGACGGCGGCTATCTGATCGCGTGACAATGAACATGACGAGGGAGGAAACGGGGATGAACGTGATGAATCGTCAGGTCCGGCTGGCCGCGCGGCCGGTCGGCCTGCCCAAGCGCAGCGACTGGCAGTTCACCAGCGAGCCGGTGCCGGAGCCGGGCGAGGGCGAGGTGCTGGTGAAGGTCCGCTACCTGTCGCTGGACCCGGCCATGCGCGGCTGGATGAACGAGGGCAAGTCCTACATCCCGCCGGTGGGCATCGGCGAGGTGATGCGGGCCGGCGGCATCGGGCAGGTGATCGCGTCGCGCCATCCGGACTTTGCCGAGGGCGACAGCGTCAGCGGCCGTCTGAACGTGCAGGACTATGCCTGCGTGCCCGGCGCGCAGCTGAGCAAGGTGGACCCGGCGGCGGCGCCGCTGCCCGTGTACCTCAGCGCGCTCGGTATGCCGGGGATGACCGCCTATTTCGGCCTGCTGGACATCGGCAAGCCGCAGCCGGGCGAGACCGTGGTGGTGTCGGGGGCGGCCGGCGCCGTCGGCACGGTGGTCGGCCAGATCGCCAAGCTGAAGGGCTGCCGTGTCGTCGGCATCGCCGGCGGGGCGGGCAAGTGCCGCTATCTGGTCGAGGAGATGGGCTTCGACGCCGCCGTCGACTACAAGGCGGAGGACGTCCGGGCGGCGCTGCGCCGCGAATGCCCCAAGGGCATCGACGTCTTCTTCGACAACGTCGGCGGCGACACGCTGGAAGCCGCACTGGCGAATCTCGCGCGGCACGCCCGCATCGTCATCTGCGGGGCCATCTCGCAGTACAACAACACGACCCCGGCGCCGGGGCCGAAGAACTACATGGCGCTGCTGGTCAACCGGGCGCGGATGGAGGGGATGGTCGTCTTCGACTACGCCGACCGCTACGCCGAGGCGGTGCGCGACCTGTCCGCCTGGATGGCCGAGGGCAAGCTGAAGTCGCGCGAGCACATCGTCTGCGGCCTCGACGGTTTTCCGGAGGCGCTGCTGAAGCTCTTCACCGGCGAGAACTTCGGCAAGCTGGTGCTGAAGGTCGCGGACGCCTGACGGCCGCCGGAACAAGCCGCCGGAACACAGGGAGGAAAGCGTGAAGGATCTGCAGGGAAAGGTCGCCGTCATCACCGGCGCCGCCGAGGGCATCGGCAAGGCGCTGGCCCGCCGGGCGGTGCTGGACGGCATGAAGGTGGTGCTGGCCGACATCGACACGGGCGCGCTGGACGCGCTGACGGCCGAACTGACCGATGCGGGCGCGGAGTGCCTGCCGCTGCGCACCGACGTGTCGAAGGCCGAGGAGGTCGAGGCGCTGGCCGACGCGGCGTATGAGCATTACGGCGCGGTGCACCTGCTGGTGAACAACGCCGGCGTCGCCATCGCCAAGACGGTCTGGGAGACCACGCCCAAGGATTGGGAGTGGGTGATGGGCGTGAACTTCTACGGCGTCGTCAACGGGCTGCGCGCCTTCATGCCGCGCATGCTGGAAGGCGGGCAGCCGGGGCACGTCGTCAACACCGCGTCCATCGCCGGGCTGCTGTCCATGCCGGCGCTGGCAGCCTACAACGCCAGCAAGTTCGCCGTCGTGACGGTGTCGGAGGGGCTGTACCACGACCTGGCGCTGCGCAAGGCGCCGATCGGCGTGTCGGTCCTGTGCCCGGCGTGGGTGAAGACCCGCATCGCCGAATCCGGCCGCCATCGTGGCGGGGAAGGGATCGCCGGGGCGAGCGCCCAGTCGCAGAAGATGGGGCTGGCCGTCATGAAGGCGGTGGAGGGCGGCATCGCGCCGGAAGCGGTGGCCGACGCCGTGTTCGCGGCGGTGGCGGAGGACCGCTTCTACATCCTCACCCACCCGGACAGCCATGCCGGCGTGAAGGTGCGGATGGACGACATCCTGAAGGACCGCAAGCCGACGCTGCTGTCCATGTGATGGGAGTGAAGTGACGGGCGCGCGTCATGGCCGGGACCCGGATCCCGGCCATGACGGCTTATCGGAGCGGCGCTCAGGCGGGGACGCCGAAGCCCTTGGCGGTGTCGCGCAGCCGGAACTTCTGGATCTTGCCGCTGGGGGTGCGGGGCAGGTCCTCCACGATCTCCAGCCGTTCCGGGAAGTACTGCCTGGCGATCTGCTGCTGCTGGAGGTAGCCGGTCAGCTCCTCGAAACTCAGCGTGCAGCCGGGCTTCAGCGACACGAAGGCGCACACGCGCTCGCCCAGGCGTGCGTCGGGGTAGCCGACGATGGCGACCGAGGCGACGGCGGGGTGGCGGAAGATCAGGTTCTCGATCTCAACCACCGGGATGTTCTCGCCGCCGCGGATCACCACGTCCTTGGTGCGGCCGGCGATGCGGACGTAACCCTCCGCGTCGATGAAGGCGAGGTCGCCGGTGTCCAGCCAGCCGTCGTCGGAGACGTTGTTGTACTGTGGGCGCTTCAGGTAGCCGCCGAAGACGGAGGCGCCGCGCACCAGCAGGGACCCGACCTCGCCGGGCGGCAGCGCGGCGCCGGCGGCGTCCACCACCTTCACCTCCATGCCGATGAGCGCCCGCCCGTCGGAGGTGCCGGACTTCTCCAGCGCCCGCGCCGGTTCGGTTACCGTGGCGGCGCCGATCTCCGTCATGCCCCAGGCGGAGCAGACGCGCAGGCCCATCAGCCGGTGGGCGCGTTCGATGAGCACCGGCGGGATGGGCGCGCCGGCGCAGTTGAAGGTGGTGAACCTGGGCGCCGGGACCTCGCCGCCCTCCACCGCCGCGCACAGGTCGGCGACGAAGGGGGCGGAGGCCATGCTGAAGGTCACCCCTTCGTCCCGCGCGATCCGCAGGGCGCGTTTGGCGTCCCAGATGTCCTGCAGGACAGTGGTGGCGTTCAGGATCAGCGGGATCATGGCGAGGTAGCCGAAGCCCGTGAGGTGGGCCATCGGCGAGGCGCCCAGCACGACCGCGTCGGCCGTCAGTTCCATGATGTCGATGTAGGCGTGCAGGTTGGCGAAGAGCGTGTTGGAGGTGTGCATCACCCCCTTGGGCTCGCCGGTGGTGCCGGACGTGTACATCAGCAGGAACACGTCGTCCGGCCCGATGCCGGAGGCGGACCGCGGCGGGGCGTCGTCGCGCAGCAGTTTGTTGTCGAAGCCGTCCTCGCCCTCGCCGTCGACCACCACGAGGTGGCGCAGGTGCGGCAGGTTGGGCAGCATGCCGCGCGCCATGCCTTCGTGGTCGAAGCCGCGGTAGCTCCTGGGCACGACGAAGACCTTGGCCTCGCCGAAGTTCAGCATGAAGGTCAGCTCGTGCTGGCGGAAGATCGGCATCACCGGGTTGGCCACCGCGCCGATGCGGGCGCAGGCCAGCGCCAGGGCGATGAATTCCCACCGGTTGGGAAGCTGGAAGGTGACGACGTCGCCGTGCTCCACCCCCAGCGCCGCCAGCGATCGGGCGATGCGGTCCACGCGCCGGTCGAGGTCGCGGTAGCTGAGGCGGATCGGCTCCGCCAGACCCTGGCGGCAATCGACCAGCGCCGGCTTGTCCGGGCAGGTTTCGAGCGCGCGCCTGATGAAGAGGTCGATGGTTTCGTCGCGCCAGAGGCCCTGCGCCTTCATCGGCCCCATGCGCGCCGCGAGCAAAACTGGATCGAATTCCATGGTCCTGTTCCCTTGTCTTCTTGTGCGCACGCCAGGCGCTGTAGGTTGGGTTGAGCGCCAGCGAAGCCCAACGTCTTCGCGGTGCGGACTCTGTTGGGCTTCGGCTGCGCCTCAACCCAACCTACGTGGCTCCGTCATTGGATCAGCGCTGGACCAGCTTGCATTTGGACTTGGACAGCGGCAGCGTCGCGTCGTCGGCCGGGATCACCGCCTTGACGTGGTAGTAGTCCCACGGCTCCTTCGATTCGGCGGGCTTCTTCACCTCCAGCAGCAGCATCTCGTGGGCGAACTTGCCGTCCACGCGGATCTTGCCCTTGAAGAGGCCGTCGTCGATCTCGACCGACTTCAGGTGCTTCATCACCGCGCCGGCCTCGTCCGTGCCCGTGCGCTCCACCGCCTCCAGGTAGTTGAGGACGGAGGAGTAGACGCCGGCGTGCACCATGCTGGGCATCTTCTGCGCCTGTTCGAAGAAGCGGCGCGACCACGCGCGGGTGCGGTCGTCGCGGTTCCAGTAGAAGCCTTCGGTCAGCGTCAGGCCCTGCGCGGTGTTGAGGCCCAGCGCGTGCACGTCGTTGAGGAACATCACCATGGGCAGCACGGTCTGTTTCGAGCCGATGATGCCGAACTCGGCCGCCTGCTTGACCGAATTGATGGTGTCGTGGCCGCCGTTGGCCAGCGCGATGACATCGGCCTTCGACGTCTGCGCCTGGAGGAGGTAGGAGGAGAAGTCGGAACTGGGGAACGGGTGCTTGGACACGCCCAGCACCTTGCCGCCGCTGGCGGCGATGATCTCGCTGGCGTCGCCCACCATGGCGGCGCCGAAGGCGTAGTCGGCGGCGATGAAGTACCAGTTGGGCTTGCCCGAGGCGACCACCGACTTGGCCGTGCCGGACGACAGCGCGTAGGTGTCGTAGACCCAGTGCACGGTGTTGGCGTTGCACCGCTCGTTGGTGATGGGCAGCGAGGCGGAGCCGGAGACGAGGGCGAGCTTGTTCTTCTGCTCGGCCACTTCCATCACCGCCAGGGCGACGTTGGTGGAGACCAGCTCGACGATCACGTCGACCTTGTCGCGCTCGTACCAATAGCGGGCGCGCTCGGCGCCGATGTCGGCCTTGTTCTGGTGGTCGGCGCTGACGACCTCCAGCTTCTTGCCCAGCGCGCCGCCGCGCTTGGCGAAATCCTCCACCGCCATGCGGGCGGCGACGACCGCGCCCTGGCCGGTGAAGTCGGAATAGACGCCACCCATGTCGGTGAGCACGCCGATCTTCACCACGTCGTCGCTGAGCGTCTGCGCCGCCGCCGCCGTTGCCGGCGCCGCCAGCATCGCCAAGCCGCACGCCGTGGCCCCGAACAGCGCGGCGCGCCGTGAACCGTGGTTGCCCCCGTGCGGGCGCGTTCCGTTCCTGAGCATATCGACCCCTCCCTGTCCGGCCGTCGTTCTTGTCGGGCGCCGTCGCGCACCGTGGCCGCATCCTAGGCAGGGCCGGGCATCAAAGTCAATATATTGTCATTTCAGTGAGGCGAACGGCTTCTGCGTCGCCGGTCCTGTTTGCGCTGCAAAATAGCCGTTGGTGGTGCCATATGGCTGATGGTCGGGTTCGGCAAAACGGCGGATCGTGCGGCACCATACGACAACGTATTGACATATCGGCGTAACCGTCGCTAACATCCGGGCATCCCCCGACGAGCGAGGATCAGCGATGGATTTCAGCCTTACCGAGGAGCAGCAGGCGCTGGTGGAGGCGGCCGGCCGCTTTGCCCGGAACCGTCTGGCGCCCGGCTACCGGCAGCGGGAAAAGGCGCTCTGCGTCGAGCGGGAGGTCGTCCGGGACATGGGCGAGCTGGGCTTCCTTGGGCCGGAACTGCCGGAGGGCTATGGCGGCCTGGGTGTGGACTGCGTGACCAGCGGCCTGCTGCTGGAGCAGATCGCCTACGGCGACTTCAACGTTTCCTACGTCAACCTGCTGGTGTCGCTGTGCGGCCAGATCGTCGCCCGGAACGCACGGCCGGAGATCGCCGGCGAGTGCCTTCAGGCGGTGATCGGCGGCCGCGCGCTGATCGCCATCGCGCTGACCGAGCCGGGGGCGGGGTCGGATGCGGTGCGGCTGAAGCTGCGCGCGGTGCGCGACGGCGGCGACTGGGTGCTGACCGGCGAGAAGACGTCCATCTCCATGGCGACGCAGGCCGACGTGGCGGTGGTGTTCGCCCGCACCGGACAGGAGTCGGACGGGGCACGGGGCATCAGTGCCTTCCTGGTGCCCATGGACCTGCCCGGCATCACGCGCACGGCGTTCGACGACATCGGCACGCGGCCGGTCGGGCGCGGATCGATCTTCTTCGACGGCGTGCGGGTGCCGGCGGCGATGATGCTGGGCGAGGAGGGGCAGGGCTTCGTGCAGGTCATGCAGGGGTTCGACTACAGCCGCGCGCTGATCGGCCTGCAATGCCTGGCGGTGGCGCGCGCCTCCCTGGACGAGACGTGGAAGTACGTGCAGG
>NZ_DASPMG010000411.1:0-10716 GCF_035627195.1 Azospirillum sp. | reverse complement strand
GCCTCGTCGCCCAGAAGAACGCCGCCGCGTCCGAGGAGATCGCCGCCACCATGCAGCAGCTCTCCCGCCTCGCCGACGAGACCCGCCAGCAGGTGGCGCGCTTCAAGGCGCTGTAGGTGTCTACCGCCGGCTGATGCCGCGGCGGTCCATCTCGTCCTCGATGGCGCGGCGTTCGCGCTGGAGCTGGCGCTGTTCGTCGGACACCCGGCCGAACTGGTCGCGCAGGTCGTTGTCGGACCAGCGGCTGTACTCGCTGCGGCCGGAACTCCGGTCGGTGTCCCGCGACGAGGAGCCCTCCAGCCGCCGCTCGCGGGTGTTCTGGCGGTCGCGCTCAAGGCGCTCCTCCTCGCGGGCGCGCTGCTCGTTCTCGTAGGTGTTGGGGTTTACCGCGCGGTTCAGCTGGTCGAGCGCGCCGCCCCAGCCGCCGCCCTGGCCCTGGTTCTGCTGCGCCTGCGCCGCCGGGCTCAGCAGAAGGCCCAGAAGAAGGAAGGTTCCGACCGCCGTGGCGGCCATGGTCAACGTACGTTTCATCGTCCACTCCCTCGATAGGCGCGGCCGGCGTTGACGCCGGCCATGACCGGGACAACCGGGGAGGAGAGGGGATTGTTTCGTGTGGCGACGGATATTTCAGCGCGCCAGCCGCTCCAGATAGGCGACGAGGTCGTCGATGTCGCCGCGGCTGAGGTTCAGGTTGGGCATCGGCGGGTGCGGGTCGGTGAGCCACGCGCGTAGCCAGCGCTGGTCGGTGGCGCGATTGCGGGCGACCTGCGGAAGGGAGGGGGCGGCGTCACTGCCGGCCTGCCCCTCGGCCACCACGTGACAGGCCGTGCACCAGCGCTCGGCGATGGCGCGCCCGTTCCGCGCGTCCGCCGCACCGGCGGGGCCGTGCGGCAGTACGGCCAGCAGCAGCGCGCCTGCGGCAAGCCGCTTCATCGCTTTGCGCCCTTGAGGCTGAGCAGGTAGGCGACGATGTCGTCGGTCTGTTCGACCGTCAGCCGGACGTTCGGCATGATGGGGTGCGAGGTCTGCAGGTAGGCCCGCAGGGCCAGTTCGGTGATGCCGGCGTCCTGCACCCGCTCCACGAGGTTGGGGGCCAGCGGATCACCGCCGCTCTTCTGGTCCGGGGCGACGACGTGGCACTCCCCGCACATCTCCCGCGCCAGCGTCTTGCCATAGCCGGGGCGGCCGACCCCGTTGGTCGCCGCGAGGGCCGGCGCGGCGGCGAGCAACGCCGCCAGGGCCAGGCCGAATGCGATTCCCGCGCACCGCATGCCGCTTCTCCTTATCGGTCAGGAGAACCTTGGGCATGGTAAATCCGCCGCTGCGAACAGTCGAGTCATGACTTGCTGCAAGCCCCATGAGTTAAGAAAGGTTAAATTGAGGTAAACCGTTAAGCGCATGAGGCATCGGGCGCGGTTGCGCCCTCCGGCAAATCGCCATAGTCAACATCGCCAGAGCCAGATGGGCACCGGCCTGTTACGGAACTGGAGGCGTCATGACTGCATTGCCGAACGCGGACGGTCGGCCGCTGAATGTCCTGCTGGCCGAAGACGATGCCTTCATGCGGTCGATCATCGCCAACCTCATCCGCACCTCCGCCCGCTGCGACGTGGTCGTTGCCGGCAACGGGCGGGAGGCCGTCGACCGCCTGACGGCCGGCGATATGCCGATCGGCATCGCGCTGCTGGACTTCGTCATGCCGCAGGGCAACGGGCTGGAGGTGGCGCAGCGCATTCGCGTGGGCCTGGACCGCGTGCCGCGCGACCTGCCCATCGCCATGCTGACCGGCCGGCGCGACGCCGGGCTGGTGCGCGCGGCGATGGAGCTGGACGTCAACGCCTATGTGGTCAAGCCGGTGACGAAGGAAGGGCTGTTCTCCCGCCTGGAGCGCGCCCGCGCCATTCCCATCAAGCTGAAGGACCCGGACGCCTACCGCGCCGTCGACATCCCGAACCCATGGGGGCCGGAGCGGCCGAAGAGGGCGGTGGCCCCGGCCGAGGTGCTGCCGGAGCCCGCCCCCTGCGCCGCCGCACCCCGCATCACGCGGGTGGAGAAGCGCATCGACGCGCTGCTTCCCGGCGACCTTCTGGCGCGGAGCGTGCGCGGCCACAGCGGCGAGATCCTACTGCCCGGTCATATTCGCCTGGACCGCGCGCTGATCGCCCGCCTGTCGGACCTGGCCGAGATGGGAATGATCCCGCCCGTCGTCTTCACCGTGGAGAAGGAGGCGCCGGGGAATGGGCCCGGAAACGAATAGCGGCGGCGCCCTCTTCGCGACCCTCGACTCCGCACCGGCCGGCGTCGTCCTGCTCGACGAGGCGTGCGCGGTGCTCTACGCCAACGCCCGCGTGCCCGACATCCTGGGCGTCGACCGCGCGGACCTCGGCGGGGCGGTGGCGCAGCTGATGGGCGGGGCGCTGCTGGCGCGCGGGCTGGACGACCACGAGATGGCGGTGGAGTTCACCCGGCCGGACGGCGCGGTGCGGGCGCTGCGCCTCAGCATCGACAATGTCGGCTTCGGCGTGGGCGAATCCACCATCGTCTGGGTCTACGACGTGACCGAGATGCGCAACGCCTACGTCGAGGCGGAGCGGGCGGCGCGCCACCAGTCGGCCTTTCTGGCGACCATGAGCCACGAGATCCGCACGCCGATGAACGGCATCGCCACCATCGCCGACCTGCTGGCCGAGACGCCGCTGGACGCCGACCAGCGGCGCATGGTGCAGACGGTCCGCGCGTCGTCGGAAGCGTTGCTGGCAATCATCGACGACGTGCTGGACTTCTCGAAGATCGAGGCCGGCCGCCTGGAGATCGAGGATGCGCCCTTCGCCCCCGCCGCCGTGGCGCGCGGCGTCGCCGACCTGCTGCGCCCCCGGGCGGAGGAGAAGGGGCTGCGCCTGTCCGTGCGGGTGGCGGAGACGGTGCCGGACTGGGCAACGGGCGACGGCAACCGGCTGCGGCAGATCCTGATCAACCTGATCGGCAACGCCGTCAAGTTCACCGACCGTGGCTTCGTGCGCCTGGGCGTCTCCGCCCCGTCGGCCGGCGGCCTGCGGTTCGAGGTGGAGGACAGTGGCATCGGCATCACGGGGGAGCAGCGCCTGCGCCTGTTCAGCCCCTTCGTGCAGGCCGACGCCAGCATCGCCCGGCGCTTCGGCGGCAGCGGGCTGGGCCTGTCCATCTGCCGCGGGCTGGTCAACCTGATGGGCGGTGCCATCGGCGTGGAGAGCCAGCCCGGCGAGGGCTCCCTGTTCTGGTTCGAGGTGCCTTTGCCCGCCTGCGGTGCACCGGAGAGCGAGGCCGGTGCCGGGGCGCCGGTCGCTGGCCCATGGGCAGTTCCGGACCGCCGCGCGGCCGAGACGGCGGGCGCGGTCGTCCTGTGCGCCGAGGACAACTCCACCAACCGCTATGTGCTGGAGCGCGTGCTGACGCGGCTGGGGATCGTCTTCGACATGGCGGCGGACGGTGCCGAGGCGCTGGAGCGGCTGCGTTTCGGCGTGCACGGGCTGGTGCTGAGCGACCTGCACATGCCGCGCCTGGACGGCTATGCCCTGGCCGGCGCCATCCGAAGCGCCGAGGCGGAGGCCGGGCGCGCCGAGCGCCTGCCCATCCTGGCGCTGTCCGCCGACGGCGTGCGGGGTGCGGTGGAAAAGAGCCTCGCCGCCGGCATGGACGGCCACCTCGTGAAGCCGATCCGCCTGGAGGAGCTGAACGCGGCGCTGCTGCGGCACCTGCCGGCCGCCGGGGGCCTGCGCACGCCCCTTGCCGATCCGCCTTCGAAGGAAGCGCCGCCGGCCGCCGCCGCGCTGGACCTGTCGCTGCTGCGCGACCTGATCGGCGACGATCCGGACGCGCTGCGCGGCGCCCTGGAAGATTTCCGCCGCACCGCCGCCGACCTCGTGCAGGTCATCGAGCGGGACACCGACAGCCTGGAGGAGCGCGGCACCGCTGCCCACTCCCTCAAGTCCTCCGCCCGCTGCGTCGGCGCGCACGACCTGTCGCGGCACGCGGAGGCGTTCGAGGAGGCGGCACTGGCGGGGGACGAGGCGCTGGCCGGTGTGCAGGTTGCGGCGATACGGGAAGCGTTCCACCGCTGGGCCGCGCTGGCGCTTGGCACCAACCTGCGGTGACGTTGGGTTTTCGGCACGGCCTCAACCCAACCTGCAAAATCCCCCTCGCCCGCCGGGGGCGGGAGAGGGGGAGATTGGATCACTCCACCGTCACGCTCTTGGCGAGGTTGCGGGGCTGGTCGACGTCGGTGCCCTTCAGCACGGCGGTGTGGTAGGCCAGCAGCTGCACCGGGATGGCGTAGAGCAGCGGGGCCACGATGGGGTCGCAGGCCGGCAGTTCGACCGACCAGCGCACGCGGTCGCCCAGGCGCTCGACACCCTTCTTGTCGGCCACCAGCAGCACCTTGCCGGAGCGGGCGCAAACTTCCTGCACGTTGGACACCACCTTCTCGAACAGGCCGTCGGACGGGACCAGGACGATCACCGGGACGGACTCGTCGATCAGGGCGATGGGGCCGTGCTTCAGCTCGCCCGCCGCGTAGCCCTCGGCGTGGATGTAGCTGATCTCCTTCAGCTTCAGTGCCCCTTCCAGGGCCAGCGGGTACATGGAGCCGCGGCCGAGGTAGAGCACGTCGCGGGCCTCGCTCACCTCCTGCGCCAGTTCGTGCAGGCGTTCGTCGTGGGCCAGCACGTCGGCGGCGCGGGCGGGGACCTCGCGCAGGGCATGGGCGATCTCGCGCATGCGCTCCGGCCCGATGGCGCCGCGCGCGCGGCCGACCACGGCGGCGAGGCAGGCCAGCGTGGTCAGCTGCGTGGTGAAGGCCTTGGTCGAGGCGACGCCGATCTCCGGGCCGGCCATGGTCATCAGCACCGCGTCGCTCTCGCGCGCGATGGTGCTCTCCGGCACGTTGATGACGGACAGGATGTGCTGCCCCTGCCGCTTGCAGTAGCGCAGCGCCTCCAGCGTGTCCAACGTCTCGCCGGACTGCGAGATGAACAGGGCGACACCACCCTCCGGCATCGGCGCCTCGCGGTAGCGGAACTCCGACGCGATGTCGATCTCGACCGGCAGCCGCGCCAGCGTCTCGAACCAGTACTTCGCCACGAGGCCGGCGTAGTAGGCGGTGCCGCAGGCGACGATGGTCAGGCGCGGCGCCTTGGCGATGTCGAAGGGGAACTCCGGCATCGAGATGTAGGCGGTTTCGGGGTTGATGTAGGCGTTCAGCGTGTCGCCGATCACCTGCGGCTGCTCGTAGATCTCCTTGAGCATGTAGTGGCGGTAGCCGTCCTTGCCGATCAGCGCGCCCGACAGCGCCGTCGTCTTCACCGGGCGGTCCACCACGGCGTTGGAGGCGTCGTGCACGGTGCAGCCGGTGCGCGTCACCTCCACCCAATCGCCGTCTTCCAGATAGCAGATGCGGTTGGTCAGCGGCGCCAGCGCGAAGGCGTCGGAGGCGAGATACATCTCCCCCTCGCCATAGCCGACGGCCAGCGGCGTGCCGTGGCGGGCGCCGATCATCAGCTCGTGCTCGCCGGCGAAGATGAGGACCAGGGAGAAGGCGCCCTCGAACCGCGCGAAGGCGGCCTTGGCGGCCTCCACCGGCGTCTTGCCGGCGTCCAGGTAATGGGTGACGAGGTGGGCGATCACCTCGGTGTCGGTGGCGCTCTCGAACACGCGGCCTTCGGCCTGCAGCTCGGCCTTCAGTTCGGCGTAGTTCTCGATGATGCCGTTGTGCACCACGGCGACGCGCTTGGTGGCGTGCGGGTGGGCGTTGTCCTCGGTCGGGCCGCCGTGGGTGGCCCAGCGCGTGTGGCCGATGCCGATGGTGCCCGGCAGCGGGTCGTCCCGCAGCTTCATCTCCAGGTTGACCAGCTTGCCCTCGGCCCGGCGGCGGTCGATGTGGCCGTTGACCAGCGTCGCCACGCCGGCGCTGTCATAGCCCCGGTACTCCAGGCGCCGCAGGCCCTCCACCAGCCGGGGAGCCGCCTCGTGCACGCCGATGATGCCGATGATGCCGCACATTGAACCGTATCTCCTGGAAAGACGGACCCGAACGATAGGAGGAGCCCGAGCTTATGCCTTCTTCGCCTTTTCGGCGCGCTTTCGTTCGCGGAACCGCGCGGCCCAGCCGGGGTAGGCCTGCTGACGGCCGCGCGCCACCGCCATCGCGTCGCCCTCGACGTCGGTGGTGACCACGCTGCCGGCACCCACGATGGCCCCGTCGCCCACCTTGACCGGCGCCACCAGCGACGAGTTGGAGCCGATGAAGGCCCCCGCGCCGATGTCCGTGTGGTACTTGCCGAAGCCGTCGTAGTTGCAGGTGATGGTGCCGGCGCCGATGTTGGCCTTCGCCCCCACCCGCGCGTCGCCGATGTAGGTCAGGTGGTTGACCTTGGCGCCGGCCTCGATCCGGGCGTTCTTGATCTCGACGAAGTTGCCGATGTGCGCGTCCTCGCCGATCTCCGCACCGGGGCGCAGGCGGGCGTAGGGGCCGATGACGGCGCCGCTGGCGACGCTGACCTGCTCCAGATGGCAGAACGGCTTGATCTCCACGCGGTCGGCCACGGTGACGCCGGGGCCGAACACCACGTTGGGTCCCACCACCACGTCGCGGCCAAGGCGCGTGTCGGGGCTGAAGAAAACGCTGTCCGGGTCGATCAGCGTGGCGCCGTTGTCCATGGCCGCTTTGCGCAGGCGGCGCTGCATGATGCGCTCCACCTCCGCCAGCTCGGCGCGGGAGTTGACGCCGATCACCTCGGCCGGCGTGCCCTCGACCACGGCGCAGGGCAGCCCTTCGGTGCGGGCGATCTGCACCACGTCGGTCAGGTAGAACTCGCCCTTGGCGTTGGCGTTGCCGATGCGGTTGATGAGGCCGGTCATGCGCGCGCCGTCGAACGCCATCAGGCCGGCGTTGCACAGGGTGACCGCGCGCTCCTCCTCGCTGGCGTCGAGGTATTCGACGATCTTCTCCAGCCCGCCGCGGGCGTTGAGGATCAGCCGGCCGTAGGCGCCGGGATCGTCCGGGCGCATGCCCAGCACGACGACCGCCGGGTTGCCGGCCTGACGGCGGGCGTTGACCATGGCGCGCAGCGTTTCCGGCGTGACCAGCGGCGTGTCGCCGTACAGCACCAGCACGTCGCCGTTGAAGCCTTCCAGCAGGCCGAAGGCGGCGCGCACGGCGTCGGCGGTGCCGCGCTGCTGCTCCTGCACGGCGGTGGGGTAGGGGGCGACGGCGGCCGCCACGTCGTCCATGCCGGGGCCGACGACGACGACCACGTGGTCGGGGTCAAGCTCCGCCACGGCGGCCAGGACGTGGCCGACCATCGGCCGGCCGGCGACGCGGTGCAGGACCTTGGGCAGGTCGGACTTCATGCGCGTACCCTTGCCGGCGGCAAGGATCACGCAGGCGAGCGGACGGTGCGGCATGCTTTCCCTGGACTGTCCGTGGTCGGTTGCGCGTGCGCAAACGCGCGATGATTTAGTGCCACAAGCGGCAGGCAAAGCCCAAGTCAACTTTTGTGTCACGTTGTCATATAGGACGTGCGGTGACGAAATAGCCAGAACGGGCGTTTGCGCCGCCGGAATATGTCTCAGGTTGCGTCGGAGGATGCTTCGGCGTTGCCCCGTCTTCGCCTGTGGGGCGCGGGGGTGTTGCTGATTCGTGTACGAAGTTTTCCGGGCGTACCTACCCGGTCGGGCGTTGTGGGCGTTGGGTGGAATGCGCTATGCAGCCTACCCGATCGTCTCGCGAGGTCTGTTCCGATGACTGCTCGTCCGCCGTTTTCCGCTCTCGTCTTCGATTTCGACGGCACGCTGATCGACAGCGTCCCCGACATCGCCCGCGTGCTGAACCGCACGCTGGCCGAATTCGGGCGACCGGCGCTGGCCGTGGAGCAGGTGCGAACCATGGTGGGCGACGGTTCGGCCACGCTGGTCCGCTCCGCCTTCGCCGCCACCGGCGGCGAGCTGGAGGGGGACGCGGCGCAGACGGTGCTGAAGGCGTACCTCGACAATTATTACGAGGACACGGCGGAGCCGTCGTGCTTCTACCCCGGCGTGCCGGAGACGCTGCGCGGCTTCGCCGCCCAGGGCATCAAGCTGGGCCTGTGCACCAACAAGCCGGAGCGCATCGCGCGCAAGCTGCTGGGCCTCCTGGGCGTGGCCGACCTGTTCGGCGCGGTGGCCGGCGGCGACACGCTGCCGACCCGCAAGCCAGACCCGGGCACGCTGTCCTGGGTGCTGGACCAGTTGGGCGAGCGCGACGCCGCCATGGTGGGCGACAACGGCCACGACGTGAAGGTGGCGCGCGCCGTGGGCATCCCGGTGGTGGCGGTCAGCTACGGCTACCCGCGCATGCCGGTTTCCCAACTGGGAGCGGACGTGGTGATCGACCACTTCGCCGATCTGCCGGCGGCGCTGGCCAAGCTGTCGACGGAAAAGCTGGCGGGCTGAGCGGGGCGCGCTATCATCGTCGAAATGGATGCGGGCTTCAAAGCCCCTCTCCCTTGAGGGGAGAGGGGTTGGGGTGAGGGTGGTTACGGCTGGATGGCCGGATAAGATGAATCATTGTCCCGGCTGCCGCCGGTAACGACCCCTCATCCCAACCCTTCTCCCTCAAGGGGAGAAGGGCTTTAGGTTCGCGGCAACGACGACAAGGCCGCGAGATCCCCAAGGGACCCGGCCGGGTAGGGATTGGGACCACCATGACGTTGACGGCGCCACCCACGGGGCCGGCTTCATGAGGCTCGTGATCACGGACCTCAACCACCGCTACGACGACCTGCCGGTGCTGGAGGACGTCAGCCTCACCGTGCGCGAGGGTGAGGTGCTGGCGGTCATCGGGCCGTCGGGCTGCGGCAAGTCCACGCTGCTGGGCATCGCCGGCGGGATCGTGGCGCCGACGTCCGGCACGGTGGAGACGGTGGGCGAACCGCCGGCCGGCTGCCTGAACCCGGTTACCTTCATCTTCCAGGACTTCGCCCTGCTGCCCTGGCGCACGGTGGAGGCGAACGTGGCGTTGGTGCTGGAGCACCACCCGCTGTCCGGTGCCGAGCGGCGCGAGCGGATCGAGGAGGGCCTGCGCCGCATGGGCCTGTGGGAGTTCCGCGCGGCCCTGCCCAAGCAGCTGTCCGGCGGCATGCGCCAGCGCGTCGGCATCGCACGCGCTTTGGCGGTGCGTCCGGCCATGCTGCTGCTGGACGAACCGTTGTCGGCGCTGGACGCGCAGACGCGCGAACTGCTGATGGAGGACTTCCTGGACCTCTGGCGGCGCGACCGCACCACCGCCGTCTACGTCACCCACAATCTGGATGAGGCGCTGCACCTGGCCGACCGTGTCGCCGTGTTCAGCCGCCGTCCCGGCCGCCTGCGCGAGATCGTGACCATCGACGCGCCGCGCGAGGAGCGCATGACGGTGGAGGGCCAGCGCCGCCTCGTGGAGATCCGCGAGCGGCTGTGGCACCTGATCCGCGACGAGGCGCAGCGTGCCGACCGGGAGCTGTCCGATGCCTGACGCGCGCGATCCGATGCGGGAAGCGATGGTTTCGGCGCGGCCCGTGCGCTTCCGGGGCGGCGGCTTCACCGTGTCGCCGCGCCGCTGGGCGGCGCTGGTCGCCTTCGCGCTGCTGCTGGCGGTGTGGGAGGGGGCGGGGCGGCTGGGCTGGGTCAGCGTGCTGTTCCTGCCGCCGCCGACGATGGTCGGGCGCGCACTGCTGGACATGGTGCAGGACGGATCGCTGTGGCAGCACCTGCGCGCCTCGCTGCTGCGCATCGGCGTGGGCTGGGCGCTGGGCACGCTGGCGGGGCTGAGCGTCGGGCTTGCCATGGGCATCTTCTCGCTGGCCCGCGCGGTGGGACTGCCGCTGGTCTCGGCGCTGTTCCCGATCCCGAAGATCGCGCTGTTGCCGCTGTTCATCCTGTGGTTCGGCATCGGCGAGCCGTCGAAGTTCGCCACCATCGGCTTCGGCGTCTTCTTCCCCACCGTGATCGCCGCCACCAGTGCCGTGGACGCGGTGCCGCGCAACCTGATCCGCATGGCGCAGAGCTTCAACCTGCCGTGGCCGCGCATCGTGCTGAAGATCGTGCTGCCGGGGGCCCTGCCGGGCATCCTGGCGGGCTTCCGCATCACGGCGTCGATCGCGCTGATCCTGGTGGTGGCGGCGGAGATGATCGGGGCCGAGTACGGCATCGGCGCCTTCGTGCTGAGTGCGGGCAACCTGATGCTGACCGACCAGTTGCTGGCCGGCGTGCTGGTGCTGTCGGTGCTGGGGCTGGCGATCGGCACCGTGCTGACGGTGCTGGAACGGCGCCTGCTGCGCTGGCGGTAGGGATTTCGTAGCTTCGTAGGTTGGGTTGAGCCGCAGGCGAAAACCCAACGTGTTCGCGGGGCCGCGTGTGTTGGGTTTTCGCTGGCGCTCAACCCAACCTACGGTTCGGCCTTTGATAAGGGGAGGGGAACGTGCAGAGGAATTGGATGTTCGGCCGGCGGGCGATGCTCGCGGCCATCGGTGGTGCGGTGCTGGCGGCAACCAGCCCGGCGCTGGCGCAGGGGCTGGAGAAGACGTCGGTGGGCGTGCTGGCGCTGTCGTCCTCGGCGCCGATCTACATCGCCAAGGCCAAGGGCTATTTCGAGAAGGAAGGGCTGGACGCGGAGCTGAAGATCCTCACCTCCGCCCAGCAGGTGCCGGTGGCTGTGGCGTCGGGCGA
>NZ_DASPMG010000410.1:0-14812 GCF_035627195.1 Azospirillum sp. | reverse complement strand
GCGTCACAAACTCCAGACGCAGGGACATCTTCGACACCTCCTGGAATGGCATGGCCAAGCCCTCGCTAAGCTTCGTCCACGCCCATATGTGTCAATGATGTCCCCGAACACCTGTAAAGGATGTCTCCGGTCTATACACCGGAGAACAAGACTCTTTTCCCGCCATCCGGCGGTAATGACCCCTCTCCCCAACCCCTCTCCCGCCAGGGGAGAGGGGCTTTCCCACTCTTCGCCAAGATGTGTGCATGACGCGGTGGCGGGGAGAGGGGCTTTGCGTAGGCCCGGCCGGGTCGGGAACGGTCACCGGTCCGCGTATTGCGCGATGCCGTTGCCGAGGGACCAGTTCTCCTTCGCGACCTCGACGAGGCTTACGAACACGTCCTCCGGCCGGATGCCGGGGTTGTCGCCGAGCAGTTCCGCGATCCGCCGGTACAGCGCCTTCTTCTGTTCCACGGTGCGGGTGTTGTTCGCGGTGATCTGGATGAACACGAGGTCGTCACTCCGAGCGACGCCGAGGTAGGACGCGTTGTAGCGGAAGTTACCGGGTTCGTGCTCCGTGATGGCCATGAACTGGTCGTCTTCCGGCACGTCGAACGTTTCGCGCATCGCGCGGTACAGGCCGTCGAAGATCGCCTGCCGGTAGGCTTCCGGCTTTCCGGCGCGCATCGAGATGTGGAGGAGTGGCATTGTGGATCCTTTCCGTTTTGTCCCGATTCAACGTTACCCGCCGCCTTGTCATTTTGGTATGCTATGAATGTTGATATCAGTGATAAGGCTTGGAAATGATTGAGCGCCCGCTCGACCTGGATGCCGTGCAGGCCTTCGTCCGCATCGCCGAGCTTGGCAGCTTCACGCGCGCGGCCGAGGCCATGCGGACGACGCAGGCCGCGGTCAGCCTGAAGCTGAAGCGGCTCGAAGATAGGCTCGGCTGCCGGCTAGTCGAGCGCACGCCCCGGTACGTGCAGCTTTCGGCGCGGGGCACGGCCTTCCTCGACCACGCCCGCGAACTCCTGGAGGCGCACGACCGGGCGCTTGCCGTGTTTGCGGGCGCCCGGCAGCGCCTGACCATCGGCATCAGCGACCATGTCGCGGGGCCGGAGCTGCCCGCGCTGATCGCGCGCATGAACGCGCAGGACCCGCAGCTGCTGATCGAAATCCGGATCGGGTCGTCGGGCGACCTGCTGCAAAGCTTCGACCGGCGGGAACTCGACACGGTGATCGTCCGCCTGCACGCCGGGCGGAACGACGGGGAAGTCCTCACGGAAGAAAAGTTCGGCTGGTTCGCGGGGCCGAGCTGGCAGCATCGGGTGGGCGAGCCCCTGCCGGTCGCCACGCTGGCCGAGCCGTGCGGCGTGCGGGTGATGTCCAGCCAGCTTCTCGACGCGGCGGGCGTGCCCTGGACGGAAATCTTCGTGGGCGGCGGCGTCACGGCGGTTGCCGCGGCCGTCATGGCCGGGCTCGGCATCGCCGCGCTGGCGCCGCGCATGCTGCCGTTCGGCGCGGTCGACGTCGGCCCCAGGCTCGGGCTGCCCGATTTGCCGCGCCTGCCGGTCCTGCTTCACACGCGGGTCAGGGACGGCCGGCCGCGCGACGCGCTGGCCGCGCTGTCGGCCGCCTACCGGAGCGCGGTGTCGGGCGGACGCGTGCGTTGATTGCCATGCCGCGCTTGCGCTATGAGGGGCGCGTTCGAAACGGAGGCCCGATTCCCATGACCGATTGCCCTTGCGGCTCCGGCAAGACGCTGGACACCTGCTGCGGCCCGTACCTTGCCGGCGGCACCACGGCGCCGACGGCGGAGGCGCTGATGCGCTCGCGCTATTCGGCGTTCGTCGTCGGCAACATCGACTACCTGCACGACACGCTGCTGCCGGAGACGCGCGACGACTTCGACCGCAAGAGCGTCACCGAATGGTCGCAGACGGCGGAGTGGCTGGGCCTGCAGGTGAAGTCGACCGAGGCCGGCGGCGAGGGCGACGAGGAGGGCTATGTCGAGTTCGTCGCCCGCTTCAAGCTGAACGGGCAGGAGGCCGTGCACCACGAGACCGGCCACTTCAGCAAGCGCGACGGCCGCTGGTGGTACGTGGACGGCGCCCTGGGGCCGCGCCCGCGCCACGCCGCGAAGGTCGGCCGCAACGACCCGTGCCCGTGCGGCAGCGGCAAGAAGTACAAGAAGTGCCACGGTGCCGCGGCGTAACGTGCATTTCTCCCTCCCCCGCCGGAGGCGGGGGAGGGGTTAAAAGGCTTACCAGCCCGGAACGACGGCGCCCTTGAACTTGTCCAGGACGAACTGCTTCACTTCCGGCGTGTGGTAGGAGGCGACCAGCGCCTTCACCCAGGGCTTGTCCTTGTCGGCCGCGCGGACGGCGATGATGTTGGTGTAGGGCGAATCGGCGCTTTCCTTGGCGATCGTGTCCTTGGCGGGGTCGAGGCCGGATTCCAGCGCGTAGTTGGTGTTGACCGCCGCCGCGTCCACGTCGTCCAGCGAGCGCGGCAGCTGGGCCGCGTCGAGTTCGAGGATCTGCAGCTTCCTCGGGTTTTCCTTGACGTCGACCGGCGAGGCCTTCAGCCCGGCGCCGTCGCGCAGCTTGATCAGGCCGTTGGCCTGAAGCAGCAGCAGGGCGCGGCCGCCGTTGGTCGGGTCGTTCGGCACGGCGATCTTGGCGCCGTCCTTCAGGTCGGCCAGGGACTTCACCTTCTTCGAATAGATGCCCATCGGGAAGACCACCGTCTTGCCGACGTTGACGATCTGGTAGCCGCGGTCCTTCACCTGGTTGTCCAGGTACGGCTCGTGCTGGAAGGAGTTCGCCTGCAGGTCGCCGGCCGACAGCGCCTGGTTGGGGATCACGTAGTCGGTGAACTCGATGATCTGGATGTCGAGGCCCTGTTTGGCGGCGATCGGCTTCACCTGCTCCAGGATCTGGGCGTGCGGGCCGGCGCTGACGCCGACCTTGATGGTCTCGGCCGACGCGCCGGACGCGAACGTCAGGGCCGCGGCGCCGATCAGGGCGCCGAACAGGCGGGAACGGGACATGGGAACCCTCCTCAGGCTTTCATATTGCGTTTGTTGAAGCGGCGGGCGAGCGCGTCGCCGGCCGATTGGACGATCTGCACCAGCACCACCAGGATCACCACCACGGCCAGCATCACCTCCGGCAGGAAGCGCTGATAGCCGTAGCGGATGCCCAGGTCGCCCAGGCCGCCGCCGCCCACCGCACCCACCATGGCCGAGTAGCCGATCAGGCTGACCGCGGCCAGCGTGAGGCCCAGCGCGATGCCGGACATGGCTTCGGGCAGAAGCACCTTGCGGATGATCTGGAAGGGCGTGGCGCCCATGGCCTGCGCCGCCTCGATCAGGCCGCGGTCGACCTCGCGCACGGAGCCCTCGACGATGCGGGCGATGAAGGGGATGGCGGCCACGGTCAGCGGCACGATGGCCGCCGCGGTGCCGATGGAGGTGCCGGCGACCAGCCGCGTGAACGGGATGATCGCCACCACCAGGATGATGAAGGGGGTGGAGCGGGTGACGTTCACCACCGCCCCGGCGATGCGGTTGAAGGTGAGGCTCTGCAGAAGCTCCCCCCGCCCGGTCACCGCCAGCAGGACGCCGAGCGGCAGGCCGATCAGCGTGCCCAGCACGCCCGACACCGCCACCATGTGCAGCGTGTCGAGCGTCGCCTTAAACAGCAACGCGATGATTTCCGGAGACAACATGGCCAAGCACCTCGACGCCGAGATTGTTCACTTTGAGCAGGCTAACGGCGGCCTCGATGGAGGTTTCGGGGCCGACGACCTCGACCACCAGGGTGCCGAAGGGGGCGCCCTGGATCTCGTCGATCTGGCCGTGCCAGATGTTGAGGTCGATGTTGAACTTCCGGCTCAGCAGGCTGATGACGGGGGAGGTCGCGCGCTCGCCCGTGAAGGTGATGCGCAGCACCGGGTTGCTGCCGGCCACGGGCTCGTGCGACAGGCGCTCCTTCAGGCTGTCGGGCATGCCGCGGTTGATGACCGGGTCGACGAAGCTGCGCGTCACCGCGTGGCGGGGGTGCGCGAAGATGTCGAAGACCGGCCCCGTCTCGATCAGCCGGCCGCCGTCCAGGACGGCCACCTTGTGGCAGATCTCCTTGATCACGGCGATCTCGTGCGTGATCAGCAGGATGGTCAGGCCCAGGCGCCGGTTGATGTCGCCCAGCAGGTGCAGGATCTGCGTGGTGGTTTCGGGGTCGAGCGCCGAGGTTGCCTCGTCCGACAACAGCACCTTGGGCTTGGAGGCCAGCGCGCGGGCGATGCCGACGCGCTGCTTCTGGCCGCCCGACAGCTCGGCCGGGTAGCGGTCGCGCTTGTCGGCCAGCCCGACGAGGTCGAGCAGCGGTTCGACCTCATCGCGGATGCGGGCCTTGGGCACGCCGGCCAGCTCCAGCGGCAGCGCCACGTTGCCGTAGACGGTGCGCGAGGAGAGCAGGTTGAAGTGCTGGAAGATCATGCCGATCTGGTGGCGCGCGGCGCGCAGTTCGGCGGGCTTCAGCGCCGTCATGTCGACGCCGTCCACCAGAACCGTGCCGGACGTCGGCGTCTCCAGCCGGTTCACCGTGCGCAGCAGCGTGCTCTTGCCCGCACCGGAGCGGCCGATGATGCCGAAGACCTCGCCCCGTTCGACGGAGAAGGAGATATCGGCGATGGCCGCCACCGGCGCGCCCGTACCGCGCGCCGGGTAGACCTTGCCGATCGTGTCGAAGACGATCATGGACGACTCACCACGTCGGAACGATGGTCCCGTCGAAGCGCGTCAGGATGAACTGGCGCACCTCGGGGGAGCGGTAGATCTCGATGAAGCGCTTGATGGCCGGGTCGTTCGCGCGGTCCTTGCGCACGGCCCAGACCAGGTGCCACTTCGACTGGTCATCCTCCAACAGCAGCGACGCCTTGGGGTTCAGCCCGGCCAGCACCGCGTAGTTCAGCGTGATGACCGACGCGTCCACGTCGTCCAGAGAGCGGGGAAGCTGTGCTGCGTCCAGCTCCACGAACTTCACCTTCTTCGGGTTCGACGCGATGTCGGCGATGCTGGCGGTTGCGCCGGCACCGTCCTTCAGCGCGATCACGCCGGCCTTGGCGAGCAGGGCGAGGGCACGCGCGCCGTTGGTGGGGTCGTTGGGGATGGAGATGGTGGCGCCCGGCTTCAGATCGTCCAGGGTCTTCACCGTCTTGGCGTAGACGCCCATGGGCACGACGATGCTCTTGGCGACCGGGACGATGTCGTAGCCGCGCTGCTTGATCTGGTTGTCCAGGAAGGGCTGGTGCTGGAAGTTGTTGGCGTCGATGTCGCCGGCCTGGACGGCGGCGTTCGGCATGTTCCAGTCGGTGAACTCGATCACCTTGGCCTCCAGGCCCTCCTTGGCGGCGATCTTGGCGGTGAACTCCAGGATCTCGCCGTAGGGGCCGGCGGACACGCCGAGCTTCAGCGGATCGGCGGCGGCGGACGTCGCCAGGAGGCCGATGCCGAGAAGGGCGGAGGCGAACAGGGTCTTCATGGGTGCGGGTCCTTTATTCGTTTTTCGTTCAGCTTTGCGTTCAGCGGCGGTGACGCTTGGAAAGCGTGGAATAGAGGTGCTGGGCGGCGCGCTCGGCCTGTCCGACGTGGCGGAAGGTGCGGCGGTCGAGATCCTTGAAGGCCCAGTCGGAGGCGAAGAAGGTGAAGCCGCGGTGCTCGGCGACGACGATGCCGGCGGTGTGGCCGTGGACTTCGATGGCGTAGGCTTGGCTGCTCATGGCGAAAGCTCCCCTCGCGCGCCCGGCGGTGGGGCGGGCGCGGATTCTGCGTGCGATGGTCCTGGGAAAGGGCGCGGCATCAGGCCGCGCGGCGCGGCATCAACAGCCGCGGCGACACATCGAGGCCCGCATTCGGCGTTCGAACGCCAGGGCGGGCGGCAGGGCGGGGGAGGCGTGGATCGGATCGGTGTTCATGTCCGGTCACTCCTTCATCAGGTCCACGACCGGCATCGTGGCGCTTTAGCGTTTGGTGACGCGGCGCAAGCTGCATGGTCAAAAGCCGCGGGCCGCCCACGGCGGGCGTCCGGAGGTATGTCTACTTTGGGTGTAGGGTTGGTGTCAATGGCAAAACGCACATGCGGAATGTGCAATTCTGTATTTCACAATCATGTACTGTTTTACGCGATCAGCTCCGCCACCACGCGGTACCAGCGCAGCTTCTCCTCGAAGGGCAGGCGGGCGAGGCCGCTGGGGGAGGGGAGGACGACGTCGACGGCGGGCGGAAACAGGCTGTCCGGCTGCGCGCCCCAGCCGGCGCGGTCGCGGCCGGAGGCGGGAAGGTACACGCCCTTGCCGGTGTAGGCGACCACCTTCGGGCGGTACTGGGCGACGATGCGGCCAATGCGCGGGGCGCCGGCCGCCAGTTCGGCGCGGGTCAGGTCGGCGGCACCCGGCGTGGCGCGGGCGACGAGGTTGGTGGAGCCGAGGCCCCATTGCACCATGCTCCGGTCCTCCTCCGGCCGCAGCAGGCGCGGGGTGAGGCCAGCGGCGTGCAGGAGGCGCCAGAACTGGTTGCCCGGCCCCGCGTAGTTGTGGCCGAGCTGGCCGGAGCGGGTGCCGGGGTTGAAGCCGACGAACAGGACGCGCAGGCCCGGCGCCAGGATGTCCGGCACCGGGCCTTCAGCGTCATCCGATAATGGATTCATCCTCCAGCCCAAGCTCCGCGGCGGTGACGCTGGCGTGGCCGGCGCGGATGCGCGCCTCCAGGGCCAGCACGTCGGGCAGCAGACGGTGCATGAAGAAGCGCCCCAGCGCAACGCGCGAGGCGAGGTACGCCGGGTCGTAGCCGGCCGGGCGGCGCGCAGCCGCCGTCGCCGTCAGCGCCCACATCCAGCCGTAGGTGACCAGCGCGAACAGGCGCAGCGTGTCGGTGGCCGCCGCCGCCGGTTCCAGCGGCGAACGCCCGGCCGCCTCGCCCAGCCACGCGACGGTGGCGCGCAGGCGCTGCACCGCGTCGGCCAGGGGGGAGGCGAGGTCGGCGGTGTCCGGGTGCGATTCCAGCGCGGCGACGGCCTCGTCCAGCGCCGCGTAGAGGCGCCGCAGGGGGCGGCCGCCGGCCATGGCGAACTTGCGCTGCACGAGGTCGAGCGCCTGGACGCCGTTGGTGCCCTCGTAGATCTGCGTGACGCGCACGTCGCGCACCAGCTGTTCCACACCCCAGTCGCGGACGTAGCCGTGGCCGCCCATCACCTGTTGGGCCAGCACCGCCGCGTCGAACCCGAAGTCGGTGCCGGCGGCCTTGACGATGGGGGTGAGGAGGGCGGCCCAGTCCTCCGCCTCCTCCCGCACGGCCGGGTCGGCGCTGTGGTGGGCGCGGTCCATGCGCAGCGCGGTCCAGGCGGCCAGCGCGCGGCCGGCGTCGGTCAGCGCGCGGGCGGTCAGCACCATGCGCCGCACGTCGGGGTGCGAAACGATGGGATCGGCCGGCTTGTCGGGCGCGCGGGGGCCGTCCGGAGCGCGGCCCTGCAGGCGGTCGCGGGCGTAGGCTGCCGCGGACTGGGCGGCGCACTCGCCGACGCCGATGCCCTGGATGCCGACGAACAGGCGTTCGTGGTTCATCATGGTGAACATGGCGGGCAGGCCGCGGTGCGGTTCCCCCACCATCCAGCCGGTGGCGCCGTCGTAGGCGACCACGCAGGTGGGCGAGGCGTGCAGGCCCATCTTGTGCTCCACCGACAGGACGGACCACGCGTTGCGCGCACCATCGGGCAGCACCTTGGGCACCAGGAACAGGCTGATGCCGCGCGTGCCCGGCGGCGCGTCGGGCAGACGGGCCAGCACGAGGTGGACGAGGTTGTCGGTCAAATCGTGGTCGGCAGCCGAGATGAACATCTTCTGGCCGGTGACGCGGTAGGAGCCGTCGCCCGCCGCTTCCGCCTTCGTGCGCAGGATGCCCAGGTCGGTGCCGGCGTGCGGCTCCGTCAGCGCCATGGCGCCGGTCCAGCGGCCGGAGATCATGGAGGGCAGGTAGCGGGATTTGAGGTCGTCGCTGGCGTGCGCGGCGATGGCGCGGATGGCGCCCTGCGTCAGGCCGGGCAGGATGGAGAAGGCGAGGTTGGCGCCGGACACCATCTCCATCACCAGCGTGTCGAGCACTGCCGGCATGCCCTGCCCGCCGTAGGCCGGGTCGCCGCCCAGCCCGTTCCAGCCGCCGTCCACCCAGGCGCGGTAGGCGTCATGGAAGCCGGCGGGCATGCGCACGCCGGCCGGTTCGACGCGCGCACCCTCGGCGTCGCCGGGACCGTTGAGGGGGAAGAGTACCTCCCCCGCCACGCGGCCGGCCTGGGCCAGCACGTCGTCGAACAGCTCGGCCGAGGCGTCCTCCCAGCCGGCGGCCGTGAGCGTGGCGGGGGCGTCCAGCACCTCGTTCAGCAGGAAGCGCAGCGTCGTCAGCGGCGCGCGGTAGGCGGCCATGGTGTGTGTCTCCTTGTCCTTTGTGCCCCTCCCTCCCTCGCCTACGGCGGGGGAGGGAGGGGCCCAGCCGCAGGCTGGGAGGGTGGGGGCAACGGCCTTTGTGGCGGGCGGAAGCCCAAGCTGGCGGATTTCGTACGGATCAGGAAATCAGAGACTGAGAGATTGAGAGATCAAGAGGGGTTGGTTGAGAAATGGCGCAGCGCGAAGTTGTGGCTGTGGCAAGACATCAAAAGTCTCTTCATCTCTAAGTCTCTGATTTTTTGATCCGCACCGTCGTCGCCAGCCGATACGCCGCTGATTCTCGCGAACAACTAGCCCCCACCCTCCCAAGCTTCGCTTGGGTCCCTCCCTCCCCCAGCGGGGCTGGGGGAGGGATTAATCACCTTCAGTTCCGCAGGGGTTTGCCGGTGTCCATCATGTGGCGGATGCGGGCCTGGGTGGCGGGAGCGCGGATCAGGGTGAAGAGGGCGTCGCGCTCCAGGGCGGCGAGGTCGTCTTCCGTGACGGGGACCAGCGGGTCGGCGTCGGCGCCGGTGCAGGCGCGGGCCAGCCAGTCGGCGGCCACGCCGTCATGCGCCGTCATGAGGCCGGCGCGCTGCCAGCCCTGGACGAGGTTCATCAGGGAGGCGCGGCCGCTTGGGCCGGGGAGGACGGCCGTGCCGGGCTCCGGCGGGGCGTAGCCGTCCACCAGGGACAGGGCCTTGGCCTTGGCGTCGCCCAGCAGGCGGTCGCGGTTCATGGTGATGCCGTCGCCCGCGCGCAGGAAGCCGAGAGCGCGGGCGTGCAGGGCGGAAGCCGAGACGGTGGCACCGGCGATCACCTCGAACGCCGCCGTGGCGGCCTTCATCGGGCCGGCGGGGCGGTCGTCGCGGGAGGCGGCGCGCAGCAGCATCTCCGTCGTGCCGCGCCAGCCGGGGATGATGCCGACCTTCAGCTCGACAAGGCCCAGGTACGCCTCCGCGTGCGCCTGCACGGCGTCGCAGTGCAGCAACACCTCGCACCCGCCGCCCAGCGCCAGGCCGGCCGGTGCGCCGACCACGGGGAAGGGCGCGTACTTCAGCGCGCGGAACGCCTGCTGGCCGCGCACGACGAACGCCTCCAGCGCGGCGAAGTCGCCGGCGTCGAAGCGATCGACGAAGAACTTCAGGTTGGCCCCGGCGGAGAAGGCGCGCGGGTCGTCGTTGTAGATCACCAGGGCGCGGAAGCCGGCGGGCAGGCCCTTTGCGACCGTCTCTACCATCTCGATGATGCCGTGGTCGACGGCGTTCATCCGGGTGTGGAACTCCAGGCAGGCCACGCCGTCGCCGATGTCCCAGAGGGAGGCGGAGGCGTTGCCGGCCAGGGGTGCGGTGCCCTCCTTCACGTCGGCGAGGTCGAGCACGCCGGGCGGGCGTTTGACGGGCGCCCAGGCGCCGGTGGTCAGCCGCGCCTCGCGGCCGGCGGACCCGCGCCGGTGGAAGCCGCCGTCGGCGGCGGCCTGGGCGAGCAGGGCGGGGACGGGGCGACCCTCGGCCGCCAGACGATCGGCGATCAGCGCGCAGCCGACGGAATCGGCCAGCGCGAAGGGGCCGCGCGCCCAGCCGTAGCCGAGCTGCATGGCGGTGTCGATGGCCGCCACGTCGTCTGCGATTTCCGCCGCCACCTCGGCCGTGTAGGCGATGGTGTGGGACAGGAGCGACCACGCGTACCGGCCCATAGCGTCGTCCTGCGCGATCAGCGCGCGCAGGTCGCGGTTGGCCTTCGCCTCCTGCTGCGGGCGGTAGTCGCCGGTGGCGAGGTCCACCGCCTCGCGCGCCTTGGTGCCGGCGACCATGCGGTAGAAGCCGCCCTTGGCCTTGCGGCCGATGCGCCCTTCGCGGATCAGGCGCTGGACCAGCGTGTCCCTGGTCAGGTCGAAGGCGTGGTGGCCGTCGGTGGCGGAGAGGGCGCCCAGCAGGCTGGACCACACCAGCGGGATCAGGTCGATGCCGACGAGGTCGAGCAGGCCGAAGACGCCGGTGCGCGGGATGCCAAAGGGGGCGCCGGCCACGGCGTCCGCCTGCTCCACGCTCAGGCCGAGGCGCTGCGCCTCCAGCGCCGCCACCGACATCCAGTAGCAGCCCAGGCGGTTGGCGATGAAGGCGGGGGTGTCGCGGCAGTCCACCACCGTCTTGCCGAGAACGCGTTCGGCGCACTCGCGCACCGTGTTGGCGAGGTCGGGGGCGGTGGCGGGGCCGGCCACCAGCTCCATCAGGCGCATGTGGCGGGGCGGATTGAAGAAGTGGGTGATGGTGAAGTCGCGCTTGAAGGCGTCGGACCGCCCGTCCGCGAGCCACGCCAGCGGGATGGTGGAGGTGTTGGAGGACACCGCCGTGCCGGGGCGGCGCACCGATTCCAGCTTGGCGTAGAGGTCGCGCTTGATGGCGAGGTCCTCGACGATGGCCTCGACGATCCAGTCGGCCTCGCTGGCGCGGGGAAGGTCGCTGGCGATGCTGCCGGTCTCGACCAGGGCGGCGGCGGACGGGTCCATGAAGCCCTGCGCCTTCAGCTGGCGCTCGACGCCCGCGCGGGCGGCGTCGGCGGTGACGTCCAGCAGGATCACCGGGACGCCGCCGTTGGCGAACTGCGCCGCGATGCCGGAGCCCATGGAGCCGGCGCCGATCACCATCGCCTTGCGGATGCTCGTGTCCATCATGCGGCCTCCAGAACCATGGCGATGCCCATGCCGCCGCCGATGCATTGCGTGGCGATGGCGTGCCGGCCGCCGGTGCGCTTCAGCAGTTGCGCCGCCTTGCCGACCAGACGGCCGCCGGTGGCGCCCAGCGGATGGCCGAGCGCGATGGCGCCGCCGTCGATGTTCAGCTTCTCGTCCGGGATGCCCAGTTCGCGGCAGCAGGCGATGGCCTGGGCGGCGAAGGCCTCGTTCATCTCGACGAGGTCGATGTCGGCCATGGTCAGGCCGGCGCGGGCCAGCGCCTTGCGGCACGCCTCGATGGGGCCGAGGCCCATGACGCCGGCCTCGCAGCCGGACACGGCGAAGCTCCGCACCCGCGCCATGGGGGTGAGGGCGTTGCTTTCGGCGAAGTCCCGGCTGCACACCAGCAGCGCCGTGGCGCCGTCGGTGGTGGGGGAGGAGGTGCCGGCGGTGACCGTGCCGCCGGCCAGGAAGGCGGGCTTCAGCGTGGCGAGCTTCTCCGGCGAGGTCTCGCGCACGCAGCCGTCGTGTTCGACGACGGTGCCGGCATGCGTGATGGGGACGATCTCGGCGGCGAGGCGGCCGTCGCGCTGGGCGGCCAGCGCCTTGGCTTGGCTGGAGGCGCCGAAGGCGTCCTGGTCGGCGCGGGTGATGCCGTAGCGCTCCGCCACCCGCTCGGCGGTGATGCCGACGCTGATGTAGTCCTCGACCTGCTCGCGGGTCCAGGCGGGGTTGGGCAGGACGTTGAAGCCCATCATGGGGACGCGCGACATGCACTCCGTCCCGCCGCAGATGAAGGCGTCGCCGGCGTTGGTGGCGATCATGCCGTGAGCCATCTGCACCGCCTGGATGGAGGAGCCGCACCAGCGGTTGATGGTGGCGCCGGCCACGGTGACCGGCAGGCCGGCCAGCATGCCGACCGTGCGGCCGATGTTCAGGCCCTGCTCGCCCTCCGGGAAGGCGCAGCCCCAGATCACGTCCTCGATCCGGTCGGCGGGCACGCCGGTGCGCGCGAGGAGGGCACGGATGACGGCGGCGCCCAGGTCGTCGGGCCGCATGCCGGCCAGAGCGCCCTTGCGCGCGAAGGTGAAGGGCGAGCGGACGTAGCCCGCGATGTAGGCGTCTTTCATGGAAGGGCTCCCTGTATTTCTTCTTTCCCCCCTCTCCCGTCCCGGGAGAGGGTTGGAGTGGGAGTAAAGGCGAGGATCCTTGCCCTTGCCCTCACCCGGCCGGCTTTGCCGGCCACCCTCTCCCGGGGCGGGAGAGGGAAGTAAGGTCAATAAAGCGCGGCGATTTCGGTGGCGTATTTCTTCTGGATGTTGGAGCGGCGGACCTTCATGGTCGCCGTCACCTCGTCGTCGTCGTGGTCCAGTTCCTTGGTCAGCAGGTGGAACTTGCGCACGTGCGCGACCTGGGCCAGCGTGGCGTTGGCGGCGTCGATCTCGCGCTGCACCAGCTCGTGCACGCGGGGGTTCTCGGCGAGGCTGCGGAAGTGGGTGTAGGGGATGTTGTTCTCCTCCGCCCACTTGCCGACCGTTTCCAGGTCGATCTGGATCAGCGCCGAGACGTACTTGCGCGCCTCGCCGATGACGATGCATTCCTTGATGTAGGGGCTGGACTTCACGGCGTTCTCGATCTCCGACGGGCTGAGGTTCTTGCCGCCGGCGGTGATCATGATGTCCTTCAGGCGGTCGACGACGCGGAACTGGCCGTTCACCACCTCCACCACGTCGCCGGTGTGCAGCCAGCCGTCGCGGATGGACTGCGCCGTCGCCTCCGGGTTCTTGTAATAGCCCTCGAAGACGCAGCCGGCGCGGATCAGCAGTTCGCCAAGGTCGCCGACCTTGGCCTCGGCGCCGACGATGGCGGGGCCGACGCAGCCGGGGACGAGCGATTCCAGCGACTGGCCGGTGACCATGCCGGCCGTCTCGGTCAGGCCGTAGACCTCGACCAGCGGCACGCCCAGCGTGCGGAAGAAGCGCACGATCTTCGGCGAGATCGGCGCCGCACCGGTCAGCGCCACGCCGGCCCGGCGCAGGCCGATGTAGTTGAGCAGTGCGCGGAAGACCAGCGCGTACCAGAACCCGTAGACCAGCCGCGCCAGCGGCGGGCGGCGGGACGGCACCGTCTCCGCCCACGGCTCGCACGCCTTCATCGCGCGTTCGAACAGCCATCGCCGTATGCCGCCCGCCTCGGCCATCTTGATGTGGATGGCGGAGTGCAGCTTCTCCCAGATGCGCGGCACGCCCAGGAACATGGTGGGCGCCACCTCCCGCAGATCCTCCTGCACGGTGCGGATGGATTCGCCGAAGTTGACGGTGGAGCCGAGGTAGAGCGGCGCGAAGGTGGTCAGCATCTGCTCCGCCACGTGGCAGAGCGGCAGGTAGGACAGGTGCGTGGTGGCGGGCGTGAGGCCCAGCCGCTCGATCAGGCCGGGGGCGATGGCGTGGATGTTGCGGAAGCTGAGCATCGCCCCCTTGGGCTTGCCCGTCGAGCCGGAGGTGTAGACCATCAGCGCGATGTCCTCCATGCGCTGGTCGCCCAGGAGCGCGTCCACCTCGCCGGGGTGTTTCGCCTCGCGCTCGGCGCCCAGGCGCTCGACCTCCTCGAAGGACACGATGCGGTCGCGCGGGTAGTGGCGCAGGCCCTTCATGTCGATGACGATGATGCGGCGCAGCTTCGGCAGGTCGTCCAGGGATTCCAGCACCTTGTCGGTCTGCTCCTGGTCCTCGCACACGACGAACTCGGCGTCGGCGTGGCCCAGGACGTAGGCGACCTCGTTGGACGGGCTGGTGGGATAGACGCCGACCGCCACCGCCCGCACCACCCCGCAGCCGAGCTGGGCGAACACCCATTCCTGCCGGTTCTCGGAGATGATGCCGACGTGGCCCTTCTCGCCCAGGCCCAGGGCCTTCAGGCCCAGGCCGAAGTGGCGGGCGCGCTGGTAATAGCGATCCCACGACACCGGGTTCCAGATGCCGAAGTCCTTCTGCCGCAGCGCCATGCCCAGCGGGTTGGAGCGCGCGTGCGCGCGCAGCATCTGCGGCAGAGTGAGGGAGGGGAGGCTGGGTGCGTTCATGACAACCACCGCTTTCGGCGCTTGTAGTGTTTGATGTCGCGGTAGCTCTTCGCCTCGCCATGGGCGCCGCCGAGGCCGAGGTAGAACTCGCGCACGTCCTGGTCGCGGGTCAGGCGCTCCACCGGGCCGTCGATGACGATGCGGCCGGTTTCCATGATGTAGCCGTAGGAGGCCACGGCGAAGGCCACCGCCGCGTTCTGCTCGACCAGCAGCATGGACACGCGCTGTTCGGCGTTGATGCGGGCGATGATGGTGAAGATCTCCTCCACCAGCTTGGGCGACAGGCCGAGCGAGGGTTCGTCCAGCAGGATCAGCTGCGGCTCGGCCACCAGGGCGCGGCCGATGGCCAGCATCTGCTGCTCGCCGCCCGACAGGTAACCGGCGCGCACGCCGCGGCGCGCGTGCAGGTTGGGGAAGTACTCGTAGACGAGGTCGAAGCGTTCCGACGCCGGGCCCTTGCCGTCACGGGCATAGGTGGCGGCGACGAGGTTCTCCTCGACCGTCAGGTCCTCGAAGATGCGGCGGCCCTCCATGACGTGGAAGAGGCCGGCGCGCACCAGGCCGTGCGGGGTGCGATCAATCACCGGGCGGCCGTCGAAGCG
>NZ_DASPMG010000409.1:0-40786 GCF_035627195.1 Azospirillum sp. | reverse complement strand
CGGCGGCATCGCGGCCTACAAGAGCCTGGAGCTGATCCGCCGCCTGCGCGAGCGGGGCTGCGCCGTGCGCGCCATCCTCACCAAGGCCGGCGCGCAGTTCGTGACGCCCTTGTCGGTGCAGGCGCTGACCGAGGACAAGGTCTACCAGGACCTGTGGTCGCTGACCGACGAGTCGGAGATGGGCCACATCCAGCTCTCGCGCAGCGCCGACCTGGTGGTGGTGGCCCCGGCCACCGCCAACATCCTGGCCCGCATGGCGGCCGGCATGGCCGACGATCTCGCGACCACGGCGCTGCTCGCCACCGACAAGCCGGTGCTGGTGGCGCCGGCCATGAACGTGCGCATGTGGCTGCACCCGGCGACGCAGGCCAACATGGCGTTGCTGGAGCAGCGCGGCGTGACCCGCGTCGGCCCCAACGAGGGCGACATGGCCTGCGGCGAGTTCGGTCCCGGCCGCATGGCCGAGCCGATGGAGATCGTCGACGCCGTCGCGGCGCATTTCGCGTCGCTGGAAGCGCCGAAGCCGCTGGCGGGCAAGCGGGCGCTGGTCACCAGCGGCCCGACGCACGAGCCGATCGACCCTGTGCGCTACATCGCCAACCGCTCCTCCGGCAAGCAGGGGCACGCCATCGCCGCGGCGCTCGCCAAGCTGGGCGCCGAGGTGACGCTGGTCAGCGGGCCGACCCGGCTGGCCGACCCGGCCGGCTGCACGGTGGTGCGCATCGAGAGTGCCCGCGAGATGCTGAAGGCATGCACGGAGGCGCTGCCGGCCGACATCGCCGTCTTCGCCGCCGCCGTCGCCGACTGGCGTGTGAAGGGCGAATCGGAGCGCAAGCTGAAGAAGGACGGCAACGCCCCGCCGGCCCTGGAGCTGACCGAGAACCCCGACATCCTCGCCACCGTCGCCGGCTCCGGCGCATTGCGCCCGGCGCTGGTGGTGGGCTTCGCCGCCGAGACCGGCGACGTGGTTGAGTACGCGCGCGCCAAACGCGCCCGCAAGGGCTGCGACTGGATCGTCGCCAACGACGTGTCGCTGGGCACCACCACCTTCGGCGGCGACGACAACGCCGTCCACCTGATCCGCGCCGATGGCGTCGAGGACTGGCCGCGCATGGGAAAGGACGCCGTCGCCCAGCGCCTCGCCGATACCATTGCTGCCCATTTCCAGGGAAAGACCACGTGACCGTCAGCATCCCCATCGTCCGCCTGCCGCACGCCGAAGGGCTTCCCCTCCCGGCCTACGCCACCGAGCACGCCGCCGGACTGGACCTGCAGGCCGCCGTCGCCGGACCGCTGGTGCTGGCGCCGGGTGCCCGCGCGCTGGTGCCGACCGGCGTCTCCATCGCCCTGCCCGAGGGGTTCGAGGCGCAGGTGCGCCCGCGCTCGGGCTTGGCGCTGAAGCACGGGGTGACGGTGCTGAACAGCCCCGGCACCGTGGATGCGGACTACCGCGGCGAGATCGGCGTCATCCTGATCAACCACGGCGACCAGACCTTCACCATCGAGCGCGGGCAGCGCATCGCCCAGCTCGTCATCGCGCGATACGAGCGCATCGCCTGGAGCGAGGCCGCCACCCTGCCCGACAGCGCGCGGGGCACGGGCGGCTTCGGTTCGACGGGCCAATTCAGCCAGGAAGCGGAACCATGCTGCGCATCTCCAAGAAGCTGATGTTCGCCATCGAGGCGGTGCTGGACATCGCCTACAACGCCGGGACCGAGCCCGTGCAGTCGGGCGAGATCACCCGCCGGCAGGGCATCCCCAAACGCTACCTCGAACAGGTGCTCCAGCAGCTGGTGCGGGAAGGCATCCTGGCCGGTGTGCGCGGCCCGCGCGGCGGCTATCGCCTCGCGCGCGAGCGGCGGCGCATCACCATCGGCGAGATTGTGCGTGTCGTGCGCGCCATGGAGACGGCCACCGACCCCATTGAGGAACCGGCCGGCTCCATCCTCGGCCACAAGGTGGTGCGCCCGCTGTGGACCGAGCTGCAGGAAGACTGCATGAAGCGCCTCGAATCGGTGACCATCGAGGATCTCTGCATGCGAGCCCGCGCCGCCGGCGTGGAGAGCGAAACCGAGGACCGCATCGACTTTACCATTTGATTCGAAGGTCGTTGCGGCTAAGCTTCAATAAGAATGTGTGAAACATACCGATTTCACGTAACCGGGAGGTAGAACCAATGTCCGGTCCCGAGTTCCGCGGCAAGATCTACGACAGCATCGTCGACACCATCGGCGCCACCCCGCTCGTGCGCGTGAAGCGCTTGGCCGAGGAGGCCGGCGTGAAGGCGCAGGTCGTCGGCAAGCTGGAATTCTTCAACCCGCTCGCCAGCGTCAAGGATCGCATCGGCCTCGCCATGATCGAGTCGGCC
The DNA here is from genome assembly GCF_035627195.1 of Azospirillum sp. Taxonomy (GTDB): domain Bacteria; phylum Pseudomonadota; class Alphaproteobacteria; order Azospirillales; family Azospirillaceae; genus Azospirillum. The sequence continues at coordinate 38,418 of NZ_DASPMG010000409.1, read as the reverse complement.
GAGCGCGAGGGGAAGATCACCCCGGGCACGTCCACGCTGGTCGAGCCGACGTCGGGCAACACCGGCATCGCGCTGGCCTTCGTCGCCGCCGCCAAGGGCTACAAGCTGATCCTGACCATGCCGGAGAGCATGTCGATCGAGCGGCGCAAGATGCTGAAGCTGCTGGGGGCGGAGCTGGTGCTCACCCCGGCGCCGGAAGGCATGAAGGGCGCCATCCGCCGGGCGGAGGAGCTGGTGGCCTCCACCCCCGGCGCCTTCATGACGCAGCAGTTCAAGAACCCGGCCAACCCGGAGATCCACCGCCGCACCACGGCCGAGGAGATCTGGCGCGACACCGACGGCAAGGTGGACATCCTGATCTCGGGCGTCGGCACCGGCGGCACGCTGACCGGCGTGGCCGAGGTGATCAAGGCCCGCAAGCCGGAGTTCAAGGCCATCGCGGTGGAGCCGGAGGACAGCCCCGTCCTGTCCGGCGGCATGCCCGGCCCGCACAAGATCCAGGGTATCGGCGCCGGCTTCGTGCCCGACATCCTGAACACCAAGATGATCGACGAGGTGGTGCGCATCTCCAACCAGCGCGCCTTCGAGACGGCCCGCAAGGTGGCCCGCCTGGAAGGCCTGCCGGTCGGCATCTCCTCGGGCGCGGCGCTGGCCGCGGCGCTGGAGGTGGGTGCGCGGCCGGAGAACGAGGGCAAGCTGATCGTCGTGATCCTGCCGTCCTTCGCCGAGCGCTACCTGTCCACCGCCCTATTCGAGGGGCTTGAGTAAGGGCTCATCAAGCCGCCTTGACGGGCAGACCGATCCGCAGGACGATGGAGGCGGCCCTGGTTGGGGCCTCCACGTCCGCGGAAAGGGCTGCGCCCGCAACCACTTGGCGTTTGAACGACCCTATCATCCCTTTTCTGTCTGCCGGCGGACACGGACGCGTCTGAAAAGGGATCGCCATGTCCGATCGGACCGTACGGCCCGACCAAGCGCGAGCGCCGCGCCGTGGAGCGCCTGCACGGCGAGGAGTGAGCGGGTCCGCGTGAGCGGGTGCGAGTGAGTGGGCTGGCGGCGCCGGGCGAATGCAACCGGATGCAACACCATGCAACGGATTCGGCGGTGTGTTGCATTCGGGACCGGCGTGCGGCGGACCAGGAGCGCCGGGCGAATGTTACTCAATGTTACCGAATGATACAGCTTTCCGGCAGGTGTCTCATCGGGACACCGGCCTCATGGCCATCGCGGCGCCTCCTCTGTGTTCCATCCCTGTCGGCGTGCGGGCGCACGTGTGCCCATGATCGCATCGATCATGCGCCGGGCATGGGATGATTGTCAATATTAAGGACTCGGCACCCAAGAGAGCGGCGCATCGCCGACGCAAGAAGCCCGTGGGTTGAGGCGGAACCGAAAGCCCAACGTCGACCGGCCCCGCTATCCGATCACCTTCACCGTCCAGCCCGGCTGCAGGGGTGTGCCGGGCGGGACGTCGTTGATGATGCGGAACAATTCCTCGGCGTAGGGTTCGCCGGGCATGCGGCTGATGAAGGATTCGACCTCCTGGCCGGGGCGCACCGTCTCCACGCGGATGCGGCGCGGCTGCAGGCGGCCGGCCTCGCCGGAGGCGAGGCGGCGGAAGCTCGCCGCCGTCTGCTCGAACGCCTGATCGTAACGGTTCAACGCGCCGGGCGGGCTGAGGAAGGTGAAGCGGTACATGGCGTCGCCGTCGCGGATGGCGACCAGCCGCACGTCGACGCGGCCCTGCTCGGTCTCGCCCTGCGTCACCGCCGTGGCGGCGGGCAGGCCGTTCACCGTGATCGCCCGCACGCCCTGCAGCCGCGCCTGCCGGCCCCACACCTGCGTCACGTAGGCGGCGGGGTCGCGCACGCCCTGGGACGGGCCGGCATCGAAGGACATCATGACGCCGCCCGGCCCTTGCGCCACCACTTGGTCGGCACCGTTCAGCAAGCTGAAGCCGCGCGGCACGGTGAAGCGGAAGCCCATCTTGGGATGGATGAACTCCTGTCCGCGCACGAAGCCGTTGTCCGGGCTGTCGCCGTAGATCATGCCGTTGACGGCGGCGGCGTAGGTGTCGGCCGGGCGTGCCCCGCCCTGGGGGAAGCGGCGCGCCAGCTCCGCCGCGCGCTCGACGCGGTCGCCGGTGGGCGGGTGCGTGGCGAAGAAATCATAGCCGTCCTCCGCCTCCTTGCCCTTGCGCAGCCCCTCGTACTGGCTGTAGCGCAGCATGGTCTGCAGGAAGGTGGCCATGGCGAAGGGGTCGTATCCGGCCTTGGACAGCAGCTCGGCCCCGATGCGGTCGGACTCCAACTCCTGGTCGCGCGAGTACTTGGCCAGCAGCGCGGTGCCGCCGAGGTTCAGCGCCTGGGCGATCTCCGGGCTGCCCAGCACGGCGCCCAAGCCGGCGGCCAGCAGGCTGGTGATGGCGCCGCGGTTCATGCGCTGGCGGGAATGGCGGGCCAGCACGTGGCCGATCTCGTGTGCCATGACGCCGGCCACCTCCGCCTCGTCCTTGGGCAGCGCCAACAGGCCGCGCGTGATGTAGACGAAGCCGCCGGGCAGGGCGAAGGCGTTCACCACGTCGCTGTCCAGCACGGTGAAGGTCCAGTTCTGGTCCGTCGCCCCCGCCGCCTGGACAAGGCGCAACCCGATGCGCCGCACGAAGTCCTGCACCTTGGCGTCGCGGTACTCGCCGCCGTATTGGGCGACGATCTTCGGATGCTCCTGCGCGCCCAGGGCCTCCTCCGATCCGCCCAGGGAGAACTGGGCGTGGCCGGACACGGGCGTGAAGGCGAGGGTGATGGCCAGCAGGGCGGCGGCAATGCCGCGCAGGGGGCGGAGCAGGGGCTTGCGGTGGGCGGACATGGGCGGCATACCGGTTGGGGTTTGGCCTTTTGGTGGACCTCCACCGGTGATGAACTCAGGCACGGGGCGGATTGTTCCGCTGCTGCTCTTCCTGCTCGCGGCGTGGCCCGCGCAGGCGGCCGGCGCGCGCGTGGCGTCGGTGGTGGACGGCGACACGCTGACGCTGGACGACGGGCGCACGGTGCGGCTGGCCGGCATCGAGGCGGCCAAGCCGCCGCCGGGCCGTGCGGAGGAACGCCGCTGGCCGCTGGCCGAAGGGGCGACGCAGGCGTTGGCGGAACTGGCGCTGGGCCGCGCGGTGGAACTGCGCTCGGCGGTGACGGACCGCTACGGCCGGGTGCTGGCGCTGGTTCTGCGCGACGACGGCACGTGGCTGCAGGATGCGCTGCTGAAACGCGGCTTCGCCCGCGTGCACACCCGCCCGGACGCGCGCGAGCGCGCCGCCGAGATGCTGGCGGCGGAGGCCGAGGCGCGCACCGTCCAGCGGGGCATCTGGCGCACCCGCGTCTACGCCGTGCGCCCGGCCGACCCGGCCGAGCTGCGGCGGGACCGCGACAGCTTCCAGATCGTCGAGGGCCGCGTGCTGCACGCCGCCCGCGTGCGCGACCAGATCTATTTGAACTACGGCGAGGACTGGCGGACGGACGTCACCGTGCGCGTCGGCCGCGACGCGGCGCGCGCCTTCGCCCGCGCGCTGATCGACCCGCTGTCCTTCGCCGGCTGTGTGCTGCGCGTTCGGGGCTGGATCACGGAGCGCAACGGTCCCATGATCGAGGCCACCCACCCCGAGCAGATCGAACGGGTGGAGTGCGCACCCGCCCCGAAGAAGAGCGGAGCACCGGAACAGGCTGAGGACGACGAGGACACCGACGGATGACCGCACGCTGGATTGCCGCCCTTCTTCTGACGCTGGCCGCCGCACTGCCGGCGTGGGCCGCCGAACCGGTGCTGACCATCGCCATTGGCGGGACGGAGCGCACGTTCACCCGCACCGCCCTGCTGGCGCGGCCGGACGCGGTGACCGTCCAGATCCCGCACGACGTCGCCTACGGCCGGGCGATGACCTACCGCGCGGTGCCGGTGGGCAATCTCGTCTCCGCCGACCAGCTGCCGTCCGACAGCGTGCTGGAGGCGGTGGCGACCGACGGTTTCGTCGCGCAGCTGCGCGCCGACGTGGTGTGCAGCACCGATGGGAACGGAGCCGTCGCCTTCGTGGCCGTGGAACCGGCGGACGCCCCCTGGCCGAACCTGCCGGGCAAGGGCGCGTCGGCCGGGCCTTTCTACATGGTTTGGGTGAACCCGGCGGCGTCGGGCATCCGCTCCGAACAATGGCCCTACCAGATGGCGCGCCTGGGCAGCGCCGAGTCGCCGGCCAAGCGCTGGCCGCAGCTGGCCGTCGACGCGTCCCTGCCGGCCGCCGACCCGGTGCGCGCCGGGCAGGTGCTGTTCGTCACCCAGTGCATGACCTGCCATACGCTGAACCGTGCGGGCAGCGGCAGCATGGGCCCCGACCTTAATCTGCCCATGAACCCGACCGAGTACCTGCAGCCGCACGCGCTGAAGCGGCTGATCCGCGACAGCCGCTCGGTGCGCGCGTGGTCGGGTCAGCAGATGCCCGCATTCACCGAGGAGATGCTGAGCGACCGTGAGATCGACCTGATCCTCGCCTACCTGAGACATATGGCCGGGCGAAAGGCGGAGTAGCGGCGCGGCTCTTGGCGGGCGGTTGTTGCCGCCCTACACTCCGTGCGCCCACCACAGGACGCCTCCATGCCCCGCAGCGAGCTTTTCCCGCCCATCGAGCCTTTCCAGACCGGCATGCTGCCTGTGGACGGGCTGCACACCCTCTATTGGGAGCAGTGCGGCAACCCGCGCGGCGTGCCGGTGGTGTTCCTGCACGGCGGGCCGGGGGCAGGCGCCTCGCCGACGCACCGGCGCTTCTTCGACCCCGCGCACTACCGCATCATCATCCTCGACCAGCGCGGCGCCGGCCGCTCCACGCCGCTGGGCGAGGTGCGCGCCAACACCACCGAGCTGCTGGTGCAGGATCTGGAGGTGCTGCGCCAGCGCCTGGGCGTGGAGCGCTGGCTGCTGTTCGGCGGCTCCTGGGGCTCGACGCTGGCGCTGGCGTATGCGCAGACGCATCCGGACCGCTGCCTGGGCCTGATCCTGCGCGGCATCTTCCTGATGCGCCGGCCGGAGATCGACTGGTTCCTCTACCACATGCGGGTGATCTTTCCGGAGGCCTGGACCTCCTTCGCCGGGCACATCCCGGAATCCGAGCGCGGCGACCTGCTGGAAGCCTATTGGAAGCGCCTGGATTCGCCCGACGCCGCCGTGCGCATGGCGGCGGCGCGGGCGTGGAGCGTGTACGAGGGCGCCTGCTCCTCCCTGCTGCCCTCGCCCGAGCTGATCGCCGCCAGCGGCGAGGACAACCACGCCCTGGGCCTCGCCCGCATCGAGGCGCATTACTTCCGCGCCAACGCCTTCACGCCGGAGGACGCGCTGCTGCGCAACGTCGGCCGCATCCGCCACCTGCCCGCCGTCATCGTGCAGGGCCGCTACGACATCGTCTGCCCCATCGCCACCGCCGACGAACTGCGCCGCGCCTGGCCCGAAGCCGACTACCGCATTGTTCCCGACGCCGGCCACAGCGCCATGGAGCCGGGCATCCGCGCCGCCCTGGTGCAGGCGACGGAGCGGTTCAAGGATCTGCGTTAGGGGGCGGCGGCTCGGCACCCAGGCGACGGGCGCACCACGCGACGAAGTCGACGGCGAGGGCAATCAGTTCCGCAGCGGCTTCGGGCGACACATCCTCCGTCGTGTAATCCTGGATCAGTCGGGCGCTGTAGGCCTTCCGCAACGCCATTGCATGGCGACGGACATCGTCGCCCTCGCTTTGCACAAGCGCGTCGAAGCCGGTATGCACGCTTCCATGCTTCGACGAAACCGTGCCGTGCGTGTCGAGCAGCACGGCACGCGCGGCGCGGAACATGGCGTAGTATGAAAGGTGGGCGGCCGCGCCAGCGGTTGTCGCGACATCCTGCATGGCGGCGGCTTTGATCTGGCGGAACGCCTTGTCCAGGATTTCCGACGCTTCCGGGTTCATGCCCTCGGCACCTCGATCCCTTCTTCGCGGATGTGGCGGCGAAGCTCCAAACTCCTGTTCGTCTGACATGCGTCCAAGGGAACGGGCTGAATGTACCGTTCTTCATTCGCCCAGCCGATCTCTCCGGCGATTTCCGATAAGGCGCTCAACGTCTTCCACTCGCCTGCTCCCTCCTTGAGGAACACGGCCACGTCCCAGTCGCTGTCGGGGTGGGCGTCGCCGCGGGCGCGGGAGCCGAAGAGGACGACGCGCTCCACCTTGTCGCCGAACGCCTCTTCCACGGCGCGGCGGAACTTCACCAGGAAATGGTCGGGTGTGAAGGAGACGCTGCCCATGCCCGGTCCTCTCGGCTGTACCGTCGAATATACGCGCGGGGCTGCATTTCCGCCATGCCGGGTGCTTCGACGACTCCGCTTGCGTTGCGGTGTTGCGGCGCGTATAACCGCGCACTCCACATGGCGGCGAGGCTGGGCCGTGGTGCCCAGGGCATGCCCACCCGTCATGACGTACGAACCCTGACTTGAGGATCGAAAATGCCCAAGTTGAAGACGAAGAGCGGCGCCAAGAAGCGTTTCAAGGTGACCGCGAGCGGCAAGGTCCGCGCCCAGGCGGCCTACAAGCGCCACTGCCTGAGCTCGAAGGGCCCGAAGATGAAGCGCAATGCGCGCGGCATGATGACCCTGGCGGAGCCGGATGGTCGCATCGTGCTGAAGAACTGGCTGCGCAACGCCTGATCGGAAGGGACTGAACCATGGCTCGTGTCAAGCGCGGCGTCACCACGCACGCCCGTCACCGCAAGATCCTGAAGCTCGCCAAGGGCTATCGGGGCCGCAACTCCAAGAATTTCCGCATTGCGATCGAGAAGGTCGAGAAGGCGCTTCAGTACGCCTACCGCGACCGCCGCAACAAGAAGCGCGATTTCCGCGGCCTGTGGATCCAGCGCATCAACGCCGGTGTCCGCCAGTACGGCCTGACCTACTCGCGCTTCATCAACGGCATCAAGCTCGCCGGCATCGAGATGGACCGCAAGGTGCTCTCCGATCTGGCCGCGCGCGAGCCGGAAGCCTTTAAGGCCCTGGTCGACCGCGCCCAGGCCGCTCTCGCCGCGAAGGCCGCCTGATCCGCTTGCGCGGGTCACGACGCCTGAAAAGACAAGGGAGCCGGTCCTCGGGGGCCGGCTCCTTTTTTCATTGCGATCCAGGGATCTGAGAAATGGATGCGCTGAAGAACGAACTGCTCACGCTGGTGAACGACGCGCCCAGCCTCGCCGCGCTGGACGAGGTGCGCGTGGCCGCGCTCGGCAAGAAGGGCCGCATCACCGCGCTGATGAAGGACCTGGGCGGCCTGTCGCCGGACGAGCGGCGCGAGCGGGGCGCTGCGCTGAACGCGCTGAAGGACGAGATCGCGGCCGCCATCGACGCGCGCAAGACCGACCTCGCCCAGGCGCAGCTCGCGGCGCGGCTGGAGGCGGAGCGCATCGACGTGACGCTGCCCGTCCGTCCGGAGGTCGAAGGGCGCATCCACCCGATCAGCCAGACGATCGATGAGATCGTCGCCATCTTCGCCGAGATGGGCTTCACCGTCGCCGACGGTCCCGACATCGAGGACGACTTCCACAACTTCACGGCGCTGAACTTCCCGCCCGGCCACCCGGCGCGCGACATGCACGACACCTTCTACCTGCCGGATTCCGGCGATAAGAAGATGCTGCTGCGCACGCACACCAGCCCGGTGCAGGTGCGCACGATGCTGAAGGAAAAGCCGCCGATCCGCGTGATCATTCCCGGCCGCACCTTCCGTTCCGACTACGACATGACCCACACCCCCATGTTCCATCAGGTGGAGGGGCTGGTCATCGACGAGACGACGAACATGGGGCACCTGAAGGGCTGCCTGATCGACTTCTGCCGCGCCTTCTTCGACGTGGACGACCTGCCGCTGCGCTTCCGTCCCAGCTTCTTCCCCTTCACCGAACCGTCGGCGGAGGTGGACATCGGCTGCTCGCGCAAGGGTGGCGAGCTGAAGCTGGGCAACTTCGGCGACTGGCTGGAGATCCTCGGCTGCGGCATGGTGCACCCGAACGTGCTGGAGGCCTGCGGCGTCGATTCCACGCGCTACCAGGGCTTCGCCTTCGGCATGGGCATCGAGCGCATCGCCATGCTGAAGTACGGCATCCCCGACCTGCGCACCTTCTTCGAGGCGGACCTGCGGTGGCTGAAGCACTACGGCTTCGTGCCGCTCGACGTGCCGTCGCTGGCCCAGGGCCTGACCCGCTGAAGACGAGGAGTCCGATCCCATGAAGTTCACGCTGTCCTGGCTGAAGGACCACCTCGACACCGACGCCTCGCTCGACCGCATCGTCGAGACGCTGACGGCGCTCGGCCTGGAAGTCGAAGGCGTCGAGGACCGCTCCAAGGAGCTGGCCGCCTTCCGCATCGCGCGGGTCATTTCGGCTGAGAAACACCCGGACGCCGACAAGCTGCGCGTCCTGATGGTCGACACCGGCAAGGAGACCCTGCAGGTCGTCTGCGGCGCGCCGAACGCGCGGGCCGGCCTGACGGGCGTCTTCGCGGCGGAGGGGACCTACATCCCCGGGTCCGACATCACGCTGAAGAAGGGCGTCATCCGCGGCGTCGAGTCGAACGGCATGATGTGTTCGGAGCGCGAGCTGAAGCTGTCCGACGAGCACAACGGCATCATCGAGCTGCCGGAGGACGCGCCGGTCGGCGCGCCCTTCGCCGAATACGCCGGCCTCGCCGATCCGGTCATCGACATCAGCCTGACGCCCGACCGCGCCGACTGCGCCGGCGTGCGCGGGATCGCCCGCGACCTCGCCGCCGCCGGTCTGGGCACGCTGAAACCGCTGAAAGAAGTAAGAGGTGGGTCGTCGATTGCGACATCTGACAGCGGCCGAGTTTTACTCTCTGCCACTCGCGTGTCTGGGCACGTTAAATTCGGTAGCGGAGATGTAGAACCCGTTCCGGGGACGTTCCAAAGCCCGCTGGACGTGGCCATCGAACGCACGGACGCCTGCCCGATGTTCGTCGGCCGCACCATCCGCGGCGTGAAGAACGGTCCGTCGCCCAAGTGGATGCAGGACAAGCTGCTGGCCATCGGCCTGCGTCCCATCTCGGCGCTGGTGGACATCACCAACTACATGACCTTCGACGTGGCGCGCCCGCTGCACGTCTTCGACGCCGACAAGGTCAAGGGCGGCATCGTCGTGCGCATGGCCCGGCCGGGCGAGACGCTCCATGCCCTGAACGGCAAGGAGTATGATCTCGATACCGAAATGACCGTTGTGGCCGATCACGAGAAGGCGGAATCGCTGGGCGGCATCATCGGCGGCGAGGAGACCGGCTGCACCGAGACGACGGTCAACGTCTTCCTGGAAGCGGCGCTGTTCGACCCGGTGCGCACGGCGCACACCGGCCGCCGCCTGGGCGTGGAGAGCGACGCCCGCTACCGCTTCGAACGCGGCGTCGATCCGGCCGCCGTCATCCAGGGCGTCGAGCGCGCCACCCGCCTGATCCTGGAGCTGTGCGGCGGCGAGGCGTCCGAACTGGTCGTCGCGGGTGTCGAGCCCGACTGGCGCCGCACCCTCACGCTGCGCCACGGCCGCGTCGCCGGCCTCGGCGGCGTGGACGTTCCGGTGGCGGAACAGTCCCGCATTCTTGAGGCGCTGGGCTTCCGCAAGACCGAAGAGGCGGCCGACCGCACCACGTGGGAGGTGCCGTCCTGGCGCGCCGACGTGCACGGCGAGGCGGATCTGGTGGAAGAGGTGCTGCGCGTCAACGGCTTCGACGCCATCCCGGCGACGCCGATGGTGCGCGAGGGCACGGTGACCAAGCCGGCGCTCAACGCCCGCCAGCGCCGCGCCATGACCGCCCGCCGCAGCCTCGCCGCGCGCGGCCTGTTCGAGGCGGTGACGTGGTCCTTCATGTCGTCCGAGGTCGCCGGCCTGTTCGGCGAGATCCCGGCCGGCCTGCGCCTGGTCAACCCGATCAGCGCCGACCTGGACGTCATGCGCCCGTCCATCCTCGCCAACCTGATCCAGGCGGCCGGGCGCAACGCCGACCGCGGCTACCCCGACGTCGGCCTGTTCGAGGTCGGTCCGGCGTACCGCAACGAGACGCCGTCCGGCCAGGATCTGGTCGCCGCCGGCATCCGCTCGGGCGACGCGGTGCCGCGCCACTGGTCGGTGAAGCAGCGCGGCGTCGACGTGTACGACGCCAAGGCCGATGCGCTGGCGGTGTTGGAGGCGTGCGGCGCCCCGGCCGGGAACCTGCAGGTCACCACGGACGCGCCGGACTGGTACCATCCCGGCCGCTCCGGCGTGTTCCGCCTCGGCCCCACGGTGCTCGCCCGTTTCGGCGAGATTCACCCGGCGGTGCTGGAGGCGCTGAAGGTGAAGGGCCCGGTCGTCGGCTTCGAGGTGTTCGTCGATGCCGTGCCGCAGCCGAAGAAGAAGGGCGGCACCGCCAAGCCGCTGGTCCAGCTGTCCGCCTTCCAGCCGGTGGAGCGCGACTTCGCCTTCGTCGTCGACCGCGCCGTGGAGGCCGACAAGATCGTCCGCGCCGCCAAGGGGGCGGAGAAGTCGCTGATCAAGGATGTCGGCGTCTTCGACGTCTACGAGGGCGCCGGGGTGGGCGAAGGCCGCAAGTCGGTGGCCATCAGCGTCACCCTGCAGCCGACCGACCGCACGCTCACCGAGGAGGAGATCGAGGCGATCGGCCAGAAGATCGTGGCAGCGGTTGCCAAAGCGACCGGTGGCACGCTGCGCGGTTGAGTTGTCGGGAGTGCCGGGCCGTGCATGGGCTGGCACTCCTCACTCGCTTTTAGATTTGGCGCATCGTCTCATATGCGCTTTTGCCGGGTTGAGAATGTTCCATTGCATGCGATAAAGCGAGGGTAAGGCTACGCGGTGTGACCGGAGGAAGAATAAAATACGGCCCTGGTTCTTATTAAAATTTCTCTTCTTTTGTCACACCCGCCGGTGCCGTCCGGCAATTGTTCTCCTTCATGGTGCGATGCGGTAGGGCCTTGTCGGGCACCCCGCGATGGCCCTATAGAACGTGTGCATATCGTCTGACCTGGCGGGACTATGGGAAACCTGGACGCACAGAACACTTCTCCATCGGCCAGCCGGCTTGTCGTTGTCGTCGACGACGACCCCTCGATCGTCGAGGGGCTGGCGCTGGTCTTGGAAGGCTGGGGTTACGACGTGCTGACGGCGCGTTCGCTGGACGAACTCGCCGGTGGGCTACCGGCCGCGACGAGCAAGCCCGCCCTCGTGCTGGCCGACCACTTCCTGCCCGGCGGCACGGGGGCCGATGCGGTGGAGATGGTGCGACGCCACAGCGGCGGCTCCGTACCGGCTATCATTTTGACCGGCGACACGACGCCCGAGCGGCAGGCCGAGGCGACGGCCGCTGGCTACCGGCTGATGCACAAGCCGGTGTTGCCGGCTCCCCTGCGCACCGCGATCGAAGAGCTGATCCGGGGCTGAGCCGTCAGAAGGCGGCGACCTCATCCGCCACGGCGACCAGCGCGTCCACCACCACCGGGTCATAGCGCACGCCGGCCAGCCGGCGGATTTCGGCCAATGCCGCCGCGTGCTCCATGGCGGGGCGGTGCGGGCGGGCGGAGGTCATGGCGTCGTACGCGTCGGCCACGGCGGCGATCCGGGCCGGCAGCGGGATGGCCTCGCCCGCCAAGCCGGCGGGATAGCCGCTGCCGTCCCACGCCTCGTGGTGATGGCGGGCGATCTCGGCGCCCAGGTGCAGGTGGGTGCGGCACTCGGTCAGCCGGCTGACGCGCTCCAGCAGCTCGCCGCCGGCCCCGGCGTGGGCCTGCATGGCGGCGCGCTCGGTGGCGTCCAGCGCGCCGGCCTTGCCGAGAATGGCGGGGTCGACGTGGGCGTTGCCGACGTCGTGCATGATGCAGGCAAGCCCGATCAACTCGATGAACGCCTCGTCGATGATGTCCGGGTGGCGGCCTTCGGCCTGCAGGCGCCGCGCGATGCGCTCGGCGATGCCGGCGATGCGCAGTGTCGGTTCGGCGCGCGAGGCGTCGCGCCCCTCGGCCACGTCGGCCAGCAGGACGAGCGTGCCCTCCTGCGCCTTGCGCAGCTGCTCATACATGTAGAGGTTGTCGAAACCGACCGAGATCTTGCCGCAGAACACCTCGATCAGCTGGCGGTCCAACTCCGACAGCGGCCGGTCGGAGCGCAGGTAGACCACGTTCTCGCGCAGGTTCGGCGTGCGGATGTAGAGGGTGCAATGGTCGGGTTCGTAGAAGTTCCGGCGGTGCTCCATGCACTTCAGGACGGAGCCAAGCACGTCGCGGTCGATGTGCTCGGTCGCCGGCTCGTTGATCAGCGACTCGAAACGGCCGGACCCGGCCAGCACGTAGATGCCGTCCGTCGTGCCGCCCATGACCGGCCCGCGCTGCACGCACAGGATGGCGTCCGGCCCGACGCCCAGGATGGCGGAGAGCTGCGTCAGCACGCCGGCCGCGAACAGCTTCATCGAGCGCGCCTTGAACAGCGACGACGACGCCTCGATGATCTTCTCCAGACCCCGGCGGTTCGTCTCGATCGCCATGATGTCTTCATAGGACCGGAGTGCCGCGACCGTGGTGGTGAAGAGCTGCTGTGCGGTCAGCTGCGTCTTCGCCTTGTAGTCGTTGATGTCGTAGTCGAGGATGACCGCGCGCTCCGGCGCCTGGCCGGGCTGGCCGGTGCGCAGGATGATGCGCACGTGGCGGTTCTTCAGCTCCTCGCGGATGTGGTGGACCAGCTTCAGGCCGGCGTCGTCGGTCTCCATCACCACGTCCAGCAGGATGATGGCGATGTCCTCCTCGCGGGCCAGGATCTCCTTGGCCTCCGCCGCGGAGTAGGCGGACAGGAACTGCGCCGGCCGGCCCTTGTAGGCGAAATCGGCGAGCACGAGCTTGGTGATGGAGTGCACCTCCGGCTCGTCGTCGACGATCATCATCTTCCAGCGCGGCGACGGGGCGCCGGTGGGCTTGTCGCCCCGGCCGTCCTGGTCGTCGAGGAAAAGCAGGTCGTCGTCGGAGTTCGTCATGGCGGCGGCTCTGTCCGGTCCGGCAGTCGTGTCAGGGAAAACCTACCACGCCCGGCGCCGCGTGGCGACGGCCGCAACGGCGAAGGGCAGCCATGTGCCCGTGAAAAAGTTCAGTACGCCTGCAATTCCACGATGTGGCAGTCGCGCCCGCCCTGCGCCAGCGTGGCGCAGGCGGTGTCGATCTGCGACCGGGTGAAGGGGCCGACCCCCATCTCGTAGCCGACCTTGCCGCCGTGGAACACCGGCCACACCATCGGCGGGCGGTCGCGGTACTGGGCGCCGGGGCCGCCGGTGAACTCCGTCCAAGCGCGCAGGCCTTCGGCGTGGCTGACGAACTCGCCCAGGCGGCTGGCGTACAGCGGCCCGGTGCCCACCGGCGGCACGCCGGGCAGGGGGTAGGCGGTGACGACGCCGATGAAGCCCTCGATGCCGGCCGTCACCGTGGCGCGGCCGGGCACGCCCAGCGTCAGCCGGTTGCCGGACACGCCCAGCACGGCGGCCACCTGTCCCCTGCGGATGGTGAAGGACCGGCGCTTCTTGGGATCGACCTGCTCGGTGGCGCCGACGTTGCGGAAGGCGACGACGTAGCCCTGCGCCTGATCGTGGCGGGCGGCGTCGAAGGCGGCGCGCGGCACCACCGCGCCGGCGGCGTTCGGCCGCTCCGCCGCTGCGTCCGGCTTGTCCTTATCCTTGCCCGGTGCGGCGTTGGGGATGGGCATCGGGCGGGGGACGTAGACGGGGTCCAGCGAGTCCACTGGGACGTAGCCGATCGGCTGGCCGCCGATGGCGACCTGCGTCCAGGTGGTGCCGCGCGGCGTGCCCAGCGCGTTGAGCGCCTTGCCGTTCGGCAGCGTGCGGATGATGCGGGCGTCCTGGCTGGGGCCGACGCGCACCTCGACGTCGCGGTTCAGCACCACCGGCCCTTCCAGCGGCGCGCCGATGGCGACCGGGCTTTGCGCCGATACGGGGCCGATGGAGCCCAACGCCAGCAAGGCCGCCGTCACCCACGCGCCAAAGCCGATCCGTCCCCGCATGCGCCCGTTTCCCCCTGCCAAGCGGCCGGCATTCTGCCTCGCCCGCCCGCGCGGGGCAACACGAAGGGGCAGTCAGGGCCGCCCGAGCACCTCCAGCACGGCGCCGGCCAGGGCGCGGACGGCGGCCGACGGCGTGCCGGGGGCGTGGTGCAGGGCGATGTCGACCGGCGGCAGGTCGGGGAAGCCGTCCTCGGCCCCCAGGACGCGCAGGCCCGGCGGTACCGTGCAGGCCTCCATGGCGGTGACGCCCAGCCCACCCAACACGGCGCCGTGGATGGCCACGACGCTGTCGGAGGTGATGGCGACGCGCCAGGACCGGCCGATGCCCTCCAGCGCCCGCACCGCGTAGCCGCGGCACAGGCAGCCCTGAGGGAACAGCGCCAGCGGCAACGGTTCCTGCCGCTCGACGCCGTCGTCGGGCGGTGCCACCCACACCAGCGGCTCGCGCCGCACCAGCGTGCCGCGCTCCGCGGACGGGTGCTGCGTGACCAGCGCCAGGTCGTAGCGGCCTGCCTCCAGCGCCGGCACGAGGTCGACGCTGTTGTCGCAGGTCACCTCGACCGGCACGTCGGGATGCGCCTGGGCGAAGCGCGCCAGGACGCGTGGCAGCAGCATGGTGGCGTAGTCGTCCGGCGAGCCAATGCGGATCGGCCGCGCGGCGGCGGCGGGGCGCATCGCCGCCATGATCTCGTCGTTCAGGCTCAGCATGCGCCGGGCGTAGGGCAGCAACTGCTCGCCGTCGCGGGTGAGGCGCACGCCGCGCGTGTCGCGTTCGAACACGCGCTTGCCCACCGCATCCTCCAGGCGCTTGACCTGCTGGCTGACGGCGGCCTGCGTGCGCAGCAGCGCCTCGGCCGCGCGGGTGAAGCTGCGCGCGTCGGCGACGGCGACGAAGGCACGCAGCAGGTCGGTGTCGAGGTTGGCCGGCATCGCCGCCATTGAAGCAGACGGCGCCCCGCGCGTCCATGCCCCGCCGCTCATCACCGACCGTGATGGATACATAAAGCCTATTTGTTTCAAATGGATACGCCCGTGCGCCTAGGCTGTCCGCCGATCGGTGCGGAGGCGACGATGACCCTGTTCGACGCGATGCGGAGCGTGGTGTGCGTGGCGGCGCGGCTGCCCGAGGGGCCGGTGCCTGCTCCAGCGCTCCGGCGCGGGGGTCCGCGGACGCTGGTTCAGGCGCTTGCCCGCTTGGCGCGCAGGCGCCACGCCAGCAGCACAGCACCGGCGGCGGCCAGCAGCAGCGACAGCAGTTGCCCGTTGGTCAGCCCGCCGACGTCGCCCAGGTAGCCGGGGTCGGTCTCGCGGTAGACCTCGGTCCACGTGCGCAGCAGGCCGTAGACGATCATGGCGAAGGCGGCGCGGGCCCCGGCCGGGAAGCGCCGGGCCGGGAACAGCCAGACCAGCGCGAAGAGCAGCGGCCCTTCGGTCAGCGCCTGATAGATCTGCACGGGGTGGCGGGGCATCCAGTCGTGCACCGGGAAGATCACCGCCCACGGCACGTCGGCGACCTTGCCGACCATCTCCTGGTTGATGAAGTTGGCCATCCGGCCGAGGAACAGGCCGGGCGGTGCGGCCAGGACGATGGCGTCGAACAGGCGGGCGGGCGACACGCCGTTGCGCCGCGCCCACAGCACGGCGGCCAGCGCCAGCCCGATCATGCCGCCGTGGCTGGCCATGCCGCCCTTCCACACCATCAGGATTTCCAGCGGGTGCGCCAGGTAATGATCGGCGCGGTAGAAGACCACCTCGCCCAGTCGCCCGCCGACGATGACGCCCAGCACCGCCCAGGTGAGGAAGTCGCCGGGCTCGACGCCGTTCGGCAGCTTCGCCTCGCGGCGCATGACGGTTTCGAAGATCTTCAGGCCGATGATGAAGCCGACGAAGTAGGCCAGCCCGTACCAGCGGATCGCCAGCGGCCCCAGCGAGACCAGCACGGGGTCGATGGTGACGACGAAATGCTCCGGCACGGCTGGATCCTTACCTGGGTGGAATTGCTACGACTAGACTGGGCTGGCCTCAAGGCACCGCCCAAGCTACGCACCCGGCGCGGCGCGTCAAGGGTGCGGGTGGGCGATCCGCCGCGCCGCCGCAAATGCAACCGGATGCAACACCGTGAAACAGGAATCGGGTGGTGTGCACATTCGGGAGCCCCGTGCGGGAAGCCGTGCAGGCGCCCAAACGCGAAAGGCCCGGCGTGCGGATGCACGACGGGCCTTCAATGGATCGAAGCCTAGCGGATTCTAGGAATTCTGTCAAAGCCGCCGACGCACTCACGCCGCGCGGATGCCGGCGAGGAAGCGTTCGACCTCCTGGCGCAGGGCGGCGGACTGGCGGGTCAGTTCGTTGGCGGCGTCCAGCACGTGGTTGGCGGCGGCCCGCGTCTCGCGGGCGGACTGCGTGACCTGAACGATGTTGCTGGACACCTCCTCCGTCCCCTGGGCGGCCTGCTCCACGTTGCGGGCGATCTCGCTGGTGGCGGCCGACTGCTCGTCGACGGTGCCGGCGATGGTGGCGGTGCTGTCGTTGATCGAGCCGATGGTGCGCCCGATGTCCTGAATGGCAGCCACGGCGCCACCCGTCACCTGCTGCATCGCCGCGACCTGGGCGGAGATCTCCTCGGTCGCCTTGCTGGTCTGGTTGGCGAGGTTCTTCACCTCGCTGGCCACCACGGCGAAGCCCTTGCCCATCTCTCCGGCGCGGGCGGCCTCGATGGTGGCGTTGAGCGCCAGCAGGTTGGTCTGGCTGGCGATCTTGTTGATCAGGCTGACCACGTCGCCGATCTTCTGCGCCGCTTCCGACAGGCCGTTGACGGTGACGTTCGTCTCGTCCGCCTCGCGCACGGCCTGGCCGGCGATGGCGCTGGACTGCTTGACCGCGCTGGAGATGGCCTGGAGCGTCGCGGCCATCTGCCGGCTGGCGGCGGCCACGGTCTGCACGTTGAGCGACGTCTGCTGGGCGGCGGCGGCGGAGGCGGCGACCCGGCCGTTGGTCTGTTCGGCGGTGGAGGCCATGCCCTGGGCCGTGCTGTCCAGCTTGCGGGCGGCGGCGGCCACCGTATCCAGGATCTGCACCACGCTGGCCTCGAAGGACTGGACGAGGCGGCCGACGGTGGCGGCGCGCTGCTCCTTGGCGGCCTGTTCCCGGCTCTGTTCGGCGGCGAGGCGCTGCGCCTCCTCCTTTTCGGCCACCAGCTTGGCGTGCGATTCGTTGAAGTGGGTCTGCACCTGGACGGCGGCGCGCCGGAAGACGACGGTGATGCCGGCGCCGACCACGACGATGCACAGCACGGCGGCGGCGATGAGCATCCAGAAGCCGCGCGCGGCGTCGGTCACGTCGACGGTGGCCACCAGCCGGGCCACGTCCTTTCCGGCGGCGTCGTAGAAGGGCAGCATGGAGACGCGCAGCGTGCGGCCGTCCAGGCTGACGCGCTGGTGCACCGCTTCGCGGCTGGCCACCGCCTCCTCCAGCTGCGGGCGCAGCGTGTCGAGGGGCAGCCTGCGGTCGTTGCCGCTGACCAGCGCGTGGGTGGCGAACTGGTCCCAGTTCACCGCGCGGCCGGCCGCCTTGGCGTTGGCCTCCCACGCCTCGCGCTTCAGCACGGCCTTGGCGACGAGGGCGTCCAGGTCGATGCGGGAGGCCTTCTTGATGTCGGCCAGCACGTGGTCGATCTCCTCGCCGAACTCGACGTAGCCGATCAGCGTGCCGGCGTGCTTCCACGGCAGGACGACGCGCAGGGTGAACAGGCCGGACGCGCCCATTTCCACGCCGGCTGCCTGGACGCCGGACTGCTGCGCCTTCAGCATGGTCGTGCGCTCGACCACGTCGCCGTGTTGGGGCGGGTTGTGGACGCGGACGAAGTTCTTGCGCTCGGGCGAGTGGATGTAGAAGTGCGTGATGGAGTAGGCCGCCTTCAGATCGGCGAATAGGGGGGCTGCCAGCTTCACCACCGCGTCGCGGTCGCCGGCGACGTAGGCCTCGCGCAGGGGCGTCACCTCCATGACGGTGCGCGCGGCGGCGGCCAGCTTGTCCGTCTCGGCCTTCAGGCCCTGGGCGATCACGAGCCCGAGGTGGTCGGTGAAGGTCCGCTCCTCGGTCTGGCGTTCGGATACGGCCTGCCAGCTGATGCCGAACACGGCCAGAATGCCGATCACAAGAATGGACGCAAACAACGGCAGCAATATTTGCCGCGTCAGGTGGGTGTTGTCGTCGCTTTCCTGCCGTCCGAACACCAGTGCCAGCATCGCCATCTTCCCTTTCCCGTTTCCGTCACGTGCAGAAGCCGATGTGTTTAGTAGGCAATGTCTCGGACCCGCGAATTCAATAGCGTGCGATGAGCGTCGTTTAAAAATCGACATACGCGTGAAAAAATCGAAGCATAGAGAGCGTACAACGGTGCCTGGCTATATAATTAGATGGCTAATGATAAAGGGATTTGCGCAAGTCTCCTGTGACATCCGACACCGTCCGCTTGGTACCGCCATGCCGCGTGAGCGTTTTTGCTTGAGTTTGACTGTGGTGTGATTTTCACGTCATAGGTGCCGACGTAATCGCACCTTGTCATCAGACATTTTGTCGCAGGCCGGACGTACCCTTATAAGACGTGTTTTGCTTCGCGGATCCGATCGGGCCGAGAGGACGCGCCGGCTTCTTCAGCCGAAACGTGGAGCCGGCTCCGCAGTGGCCGCGGATGCGCGGAGAAATTGTAATTTCGCAGCACTTCAACCGTCTGCTGCATCAGTGACAACGGGTCACAGGAAAAGTGGCCGAACCGGGTATATCATGTTCGCGACTTTCGGCCATTTACGGGTGGAGGATGTCGTGAACATCTACGTAAGCAACGGCGGCTTCGCCACTTCGCTCATCTCGCAGACGGAAAGAACCATTACATACGAAGGTTCTCTTCGTGCCGGATACGTTTATAAAATTTCCGCGACCGGTGTGGACGGCAGCGGCGGAACACTGGTCAACCCGACGTTGACGGCCATCGGCAGCACGGGCGCCACCGGTTCGGCCAACGACGACTACAACGGTACGCACGATTCCACGATCAATCTGTACGTTCCCACCGCCGGGACTTACCTGTTCCAGGTGTCGAGCGCCGACGCCTCGGCCTATGGCAGCGTGACGCTGACGCTGAGCAGCCCGATGCCGCTGAACGCCCCCACCGGCACCGGAGGCAACGACCTGATGACCGGCGGTACGGGATACGACAGCCTTGTCGGCGGGCTGGGCGCCGACACGCTGTCGGGCAACTATGGCGACGACAGCCTGTACGGCGGCGCGGGCAACGACGTCCTGTACGGCAACTTCGGTTCCGACTTCCTGTACGGCGAGGCGGGCATCGACACGCTGTTCGGCGGGCAGGGCGGCGACACCCTGTACGGCGGTGACGCCGGCGACGAGATGTACGGCAACATGGCCACCGACATCATGTTCGGCGGCACCGGCAACGACACGCTGTTCGGCGGCCAGGGCGACGACGTGGTGTACGGCGACGATCCGGAGAGCGACCCGGTCGGCCACGACGTGCTGGCCGGCAACCTGGGCAACGACACGCTGAACGGTGGCCGCGGCGACGACGTCCTGACCGGCGGGGCCGGGTCTGACACCTTCGTGTTCAAACCGGGCTTCGCGTCCGACATGGTCATGGACTTCCGCGCCAGCGAGGGCGACCGGATCATGCTGGCCGACCGGGTCGGCTACACCATCGGCAGTTCGGCCACCGGCGACGCCGTCATCGACCTGGGCGGCGACATGCTGACGCTGAAGGGCATCACCGCCAGCCAGGTCTCGGCCGACTGGTTCGTCTACGGGTAGGGCTGCACCAGCACGCCGCGCGCCACGCGGCGCGCCGCGGCGGTGAGCGCCGCCAGGGTGCGGCTGGCGATGCGGCTGCGCTGCCAGAACAGCGGCACGTCGAGCGGCCGGTCCGGCATCAGCGCCACCAGCCGCCCGGCGCGCAGGTGATCGGCCACCAGCACCTCCGGGTTCATGCCCCAGCCGAGGCCGGCCAGGGCCGCGTCGACGAAGGCCTGCGAGGCGGGCAGCCAGTGGGTGGGCGGCGTCGCCTCCGTGCCTAGCGCGTGGTGCAGCCACTGCGCCTGCAGCCGGTCCTTGCTGTTGAAGGTCAGGCAGGGGGCGCGGGCGATCATCTCGCCGTTCGGCCCGTCGGGGAAGTGGCGGCGGACGAAGGCGGGGCTGGCCGTGGCGATGTAGCGCAAGGCACCCAGGGGCGAGCTGTCGCAGCCCTGCACCGGCTTGGCGTGGGCGGTGACGGCGGCCAGCACCTCGCCCCGGCGCAGCCAGTCGGCGCTGTGGTCCTGGTCGTCGAGGACGAGGTCGAACAGGCAGTCCGGCACCTCCGCCATGGCGGCGACGAACCATGTCGCGAGGCTGTCGGCGTTCACCGCGACGCGCAGCGTCACCGGCGTGGCGGCGGGCTCCAGGCCCGGCAGGTCGCGGTGCAGCTCGCTCTCCAGCAGCGCCACGCGCTCGGCGTGCTGGCACAGGCGCTGGCCGGCCGGGGTGCCGGTGCAGGGCTGACCGCGCACCACCAGCACCGTGCCCACCCGCTCCTCCAGCAGCTTCACGCGCTGGGACACGGCGGAGGGGGTGACGTGCAACTGCTGCGCCGCGCGCTCGAAGCTGCCGGTGCGGATGACGGCCGCCAGCGCGGCGAGCAGGGCATAGTCCAACATGGATTAGCAACGCTGAATCGAGTCAAGGATCTTTAACGATGCTAATCCAGGTGGGCGTGGTAGCGGAAGCGGACCCGAACATGAAAAGGGGCCGCCCATGCTGTCCGCCATGCCGTTTGCCGTGCCGTCCGCCTTCGCCTCCGGCCTGTTCCTGGGGCTGGGCCTGATCGTCGCCATCGGCGCGCAGAACGCCTTCGTCCTGCGCCAGGGACTGCGCGGGGAGCACGTGCTGTGGGTGTGCCTCGCCTGCGCGCTGTCGGACGCGGCGCTGATCGCCGCGGGCGTGTCGGGCTTCGCCGAGGCCAGCGCCCGCGCGCCGTGGCTGGAGGCGGCGACGCGCTGGGGCGGGGCGGCGTTCCTGTTCGCGTACGGTCTGCGCAGCTTCCGCGCGGCGGTGGCGTCGGGCGCGGCGCTGCGCCCGGCGGAGGCGGTGCCGGCCGGCCTGGGCGCCACGCTGGCGGCGTGTCTGGCGCTGACGTGGCTGAATCCGCACGTCTACCTGGACACGGTGGTGCTGATCGGGTCGGTGTCCACACAGTTCGCGGGGGCGAAGGGCGCCTTCGCGCTGGGGGCGGTGACGGCGTCCTTCGCGTTCTTCTTCGCGCTGGGCTACGGCGCCCGCCTGCTGCGCCCGGTGTTCGCCCGGCCGGCCACGTGGCGCGCGCTGGAGGCGGCCATCGGCGGCGTCATGTGGACGATCGCGGGGATGCTGGTGGTGTGAACGGCGGATTGCAGGTTGGCGCCCGTTGGAGCGAAGGGGCCGGCGGCCCCTTCGCTCCGCGCCGGCGGTCCTTACTCGTCGCCCATCTTCAGCGCGGCGATGAAGGCGCTCTGCGGGATTTCGACCTGGCCGAACTGGCGCATGCGCTTCTTGCCTTCCTTCTGCTTGTCCAGCAGCTTGCGCTTGCGGCTGATGTCGCCGCCGTAGCACTTGGCGGTCACGTCCTTGCGCATCGCGCTGATGCTCTCGCGGGCGATGATCTTGCCGCCGATGGCGGCCTGCACGGCGATCTTGAAAAGCTGGCGCGGGATCAGCTCCTTCAGGCGCTCGCAGAGCTGGCGGCCGCGACGCTCGGCCTGGGAGCGGTGGACGATCATCGACAACGCGTCCACCACCTCGGCGTTCACCAGGATCGACATCTTCACGAGGTCGCCTTCCTCGTACCCGTCCATCTGGTAGTCGAAGCTGGCGTAGCCGCGGCTGATCGACTTCAGGCGGTCGTAGAAGTCGAACACCACCTCGTTCAGCGGCAGGCGGTAGACCAGCATGGCGCGGCTGCCGGCGTAGGTCAGTTCGATCTGCTGGCCGCGCCGCTCGGTGCACAGCTGGAGGACGCCGCCCAGGTACTCGTCGGGCAGCATGATGGTGGCCTTGATCCACGGCTCCTCGATGTGATCGATCTTCATCACGTCGGGCATGTCCGCCGGGTTGTGCAGTTCCTGCACCTTGCCGTTGGTCATGTGCAGCTTATAGACCACCGACGGCGCGGTGGTGATCAGATCCAGGTTGAACTCGCGCTCCAGGCGCTCCTGGATGATCTCCAGGTGCAGCAGGCCCAGGAAGCCGCAGCGGAAGCCGAAGCCCAGCGCGGCGGACGTTTCGGCTTCGTAATGGAAGCTGGCATCGTTCAGCTTCAGCTTGCCCAGGCTGTCGCGCAGGCGTTCGAAGTCGGCGGCGTCCACCGGGAACAGGCCGCACC
Source organism: Azospirillum sp. (assembly GCF_035627195.1). GTDB lineage: Bacteria > Pseudomonadota > Alphaproteobacteria > Azospirillales > Azospirillaceae > Azospirillum. The sequence goes on along the minus strand of NZ_DASPMG010000409.1, from coordinate 15,918 downwards.
ACACCACGGGGATGGAGGGCTTGAAGCCGGCCAGCGGCTCGGCCGCGGGCTTGCGCTCCTCGGTGATGGTGTCGCCGACCTTGGTCTGCGTGATGTCCTTGATGGCCGCCGTGATGAAGCCCATCTCGCCCGGCCCCAGCTCGCCGGTCAGCAGCGCCTTGGGCGTGAACACGCCGACGCGGTCCACGTCGTGGGCGCTGCCCGTGGCCATGAAGCGGACCTTCTGGCCGACCTTCAGCTTGCCGTCCACCACGCGCACCAGGATGACGACGCCCAGGTACGGGTCGTACCAGGAATCCACCAGCAGCGCCTTCAGCTCGCTGTCCGCGTTGCCCTTGGGCGCCGGCAGTCGCTGCACGACGGCCTCCAGCACGGCGTCGACGTTCAGGCCGGACTTGGCGGAGATCTCGACGGCGTCGGAGGCGTCCAGGCCGATGACGTCCTCGATCTGCTGCTTGACGCGGTCGGGCTCGGCCGCCGGCAGGTCGATCTTGTTGAGGACGGGGATGATCTCGTGGTTGTTGTCGAGCGCCTGATAGACATTGGCGAGCGTCTGCGCCTCCACGCCCTGGGAGGCGTCGACCACCAGGATCGAGCCCTCGCAGGCGGCCAGCGAGCGCGATACCTCGTAGGCGAAGTCGACGTGGCCCGGGGTGTCCATCAGGTTCAGCGTGTACTGCTGCCCGTCCTTGGCCTTGTAGAGCAGGCGGACGGTCTGCGCCTTGATGGTGATGCCGCGCTCGCGCTCGATGTCCATGCTGTCGAGCACCTGCTCGCGCATTTCGCGGGCGTCCAGGCCGCCGCACAGCTGGATCAGCCGGTCGGCCAGCGTCGACTTGCCATGGTCGATGTGCGCGATGATGGAGAAATTGCGGATGTGCGAGAGGTCGGTCATCGGAACCCGGGAGCGCTGAAATGTGCCCGGAACATAGGGCGTACGGGGGTTTGACGCAATGAGGAAGGGGGGGATCAAGCCACGTCCAGCCGGTCGTCGTCGGCACAGGGGTCGATCTCGATGCGGATGCGGCGCACGGCCAGCGCCGGCACGCGGCGGCGATCCTCCGTGCGCAGGGTGACGAGGCCGGCCGCCGCCAGCTTGTCCAGCGTGCGGGTGACGTTCGACGGCGCGCGGCCGGTGAGCCGGGCGAGGTCGGCAACGGATTGCGGCCGGCCGTCGCGGATGGTCGCCAGCAGGCGCCGGTTTTCCGGCGTCAGCAATCGCGTCAGCGCCTCCACGGAGTTGCAGGTGGTGGTGCCGGCGTAGTCGGGCGCGGCGCGCTCGCCCCGCGCCACGGCGCGCATGTCCGCCTCCAGCCGATCCAGGCCGATGATCTTGACCGCCGTCATCGCGATGCCTCCTCCACGTCAACCACCGTGAGCGCCAGCCCCCGTTCCCCGAGCACGCGGCGCACCTCCCCAAAGAAATCGGCCACCAGCCGCTCGGCGTTCATGAAATGGTATGGGCGGCCCGGATCGTCCTCGGTGCGGTGCCAATGATCGGTGGCTGCCACCCTTTGGGAGAACCGCGATCCGGCGGGGGCCACCCCGTGCGCGTTGTCGAACCCGATCAGCCGCTTCCCCGTCTCGTCGTGCAAGGTGAAGGAATAGCGCAGACCGTGCGGCCTTTCGGTCGTCGCCGCCGCTCGTTTGATCTCGAACTTCAGCCAGAAACCGCCCTCCAGGCGATGGACCTGCCCGTCGAAGGCCAGCAGGAACTCCAACGTGTGCTCGGCATCGCTCAACGCGAACTCCGTCCGGCGGGCGGGGGCTGACCGGGCGTATCCTATCATCACAGGATAGCATCGGGAAGGGTGCCGTTCCCCGGAGGCGATGGCACGCTGACGGGTGGCGAGTCGTGGTATAGCACCTTCGGATGGTGTGGCGCGGGGTGGATGGGTACACTGGCGCGGGAATGAACTGTCTTGCGGTTGCCGTCATGCGCTGGGTGTCCACACCGGAATCGGTCAACAAGGGTGAGGCTTCGGCGCTCGCGATGGCGGAAACCGTCCTGGCCGTTGCCGCCTATTGGGGAATCGCCTGGGCCTTCGACACCCACGTCCATCTTCTCGTCAGCATCCTGGTCGCCCCCCTGCTGCTGCTGCGCTCGCCCGAGTCGACAAAGCTCGGCGTCGAGTTGTTCGAGGCGTATTGGAGTGACGAAACCAAGATTACCCGGTATGGCACGCCGAAGCGGTTTTGGCTGATGGTTCTGCTGAGCGGCGGGAGCGCGGCGGCGGTTGCTTTCGGCTTGTCCACCCTGTGGTTGCCGGAGATTTCTGGCCCGCCCCTGTTCTGGCGTGCGCTAGTAACCGGCCTCGTCACCGTCTATGGAGCGATAGCGGTAGGAATCACAATAGGGGCAGCGGTAGAGGGATGGGAGGCAGAATCGGAAGTGGTAGCGGAAGCGGTAGCGGTTCTGGCAGCGGTGGTGGGAGCCGGAGCAGGAGCGGGAGTGGCGGCGGGAGCGGTTGCGGTGGCGGGATTGGCGGCGGGAGTGGCGGCAGGAGTGGTGATGGGAGCGGGGGTAGTAGTGGTAGCGAATTGGGGAAATGTATTTGGGGTATTAACTTTATTGGTGCTTGTGCCGTATGCTTCTTTTGGTATGTGGATGCGATCATTGGCAGTCCGCGTTACGGCTACTCTTCGCCACATTATATCAGGCTTGCGGAGCTTCCACAGGAATTGGCAGCATACGATTGTTGCAGTCGATTTCACTCGTCCGCCAGAATTGGTGCCTGGCGCCTCATTTTCTGGTAAAATACTAACATTTGAGGCTGCTATTAATCGATTTAGGAAGACAAAGAACTTTGTTGAAATTTGCGGTTTCGTTGTCGTGGCTCCTATATTATTTATGCCAGCGCTGCTCTACCGTTGGAGCTTGAAATCAACGTTCTGGTTTTATTTCCCTTTGGCCTATCTCGCGTGGCCGCACGCGGAATCCAAGGAGCGTGACCGTGTGTGGGTCAGCCTTCTCCATCGCGGGCGCATGGAGGATTTCAGCCGGGTCGCGGCGGCTTTGGTCGTCGTAAGCGTCGTCATCAGCACGTTTCTCTGGTCCGACTGGGCTGCGCTTCGCAACGCCTTCCCCCAGGCTCCGACGCTGATGTACCTGCTGGCCTTCGACTTGCGCAATCTTGCGCCCTGGCAGTGGGGCGGGGTTGCAAGCGCGGCTCTCACCGCATTCGTCTGGGGCTTCAGCGAAAAGGCCCACCGGTCCTATGAACTGACCGGCGCCGCCGACCGCAATGACCTCACGATCCTGCGTCTGGTCACCCGGCTGCGAACCATCGTAACCTTGGCGACCCTGGGCGTGAGCCTCGGCTACGCGGTGCTGGCGCTGAAGGGGATCGACCCCAACCAGCTTCCGGGCTGGCTGTCCTTCGCCAAGTGGCTGTACGGCCCCTACCTGCCCATCACCCCTCCGCCGTAATCCCCCGGTACAGCTCCAGGTATTCCTGCGCCGGGCGGTCCCAGCCGAGGTCGCGGGTCATGGCGCGGTGGCGCATGGCGTCCCACTGGTCGGGACGGCGGTACACCGCCAAGGCGCGGCGCAGCGTGAACAGCAGCTCCTGCGCGGTGCAGTTCACGAACTTGAAGCCGGTGGCGGCACCGTCGTAGAGCGCGGCGGGTGTGGCGTCGATGATGGTGTCGGCCAAGCCGCCGGTGCGGCGGACCAGGGGCAGGGTGCCGTACTTCAGGCCGTACATCTGCGTCAGGCCGCAGGGTTCGGAGCGCGACGGCACCAGGATGATGTCGCCGCCGGCCTGCAGGCGGTGCGACAGCCCCTCGTCATAGCCGATGCGCACGCCGACCTTGCCCGGGAACCAGTCGGCGAGGTGGCGGAAGCCGGCCTCGATGCCCGGTTCGCCGGTGCCCAGCACGGCCAGCTGGCCGCCCATCGCCGCCCATTGCCCGGCCACCTCCAGCACCAGGTCCAGGCCCTTGTGCCAGGTCAGGCGGCTGATCACCACGGCCAGCGGCGCGTCGGCGCGGCGCTCCAGGCCGAAGGCCAGCTGCAGCTCGGTCTTGCAGTCGGCCTTGCCGGCCATGTGGTCGGGGTCGTAGTTGGTGGCGATGTGCGTGTCGGTGCGCGGGTCCCAGATGCCGTAGTCGACGCCGTTCAGGATGCCGCGCAGATCGTCGACACGCGCCGCCAGCAGGCCCTGCAGGCCCATGCCCTGGTCGTCGGTCTGGATCTCGTGCGCGTAGGTCTGGCTGACCGTGGTGATGCGGTCGGCGTAGTAGCAGCCGGCCTTCAGCATGCCGAGGCCGCCGTAGTACTCCACCCCGTCCACGGAATAGCAGGACGACGGCAGCTTCAGCTCGCCCAGCAGATGGGCGCCGAAGTGGCCCTGGTAGGCGATGTTGTGGATGGTCACCACCGTGCCCGGCCGGTAGGGGCCGGCGAAGCGGTCGGGGCGGGTCTTCAGGTAGGCGGGCACCAGCCCCGTCTGCCAGTCGTGCGCGTGGATGACGTCGGGGCGCCACCACGGGTCATAGGGCTCGGGCGCGGCGAAGCCGGCCGCCGCCCAGGAGAGTGCCGCGAAGCGCTGGGCGTTGTCCGGCCAGTCCTTGCCGTTCGGCCCCGTGTAAGGATTGCCCGGGCGCAGGTAGAGTGCCGGCGCGTCCAGCGCGTAGGCCAGCGTGCCGTCCGGCATGCGCCCCACCACCAGCCGCGCGCGCTCCGTGCCCGGCAGGTCGGTGATGAGGTCGCCCACCTCGTGGATGTTCGACAGCCCCTCCAGCACCGCCGGGTAGCCCGGCAGCAGCAGGCGCACGTCGACGCCGGCCTGGATCAAGGCTGCGGGCAGGGCGGCGCTGACGTCGGCCAGCCCGCCGGTCTTGACCAGCGGAAAGCACTCCGGCGTGACGAAGAGGACGCGCATCGGCTTACTTCGCCTCTTCGATCGTGAGGCGGTCGATCATCTCGCGGGTGATCAGGCACACGCCGTTCTCGGTGCGGTAGAAGCGCCGGGCGTCCGCCTCCGGATCCTCGCCCACCACCAGCCCTTCGGGGATCTCGACGCCGCGGTCGATGACCACCTTGGACAGGCGGCAGTGGCGGCCGATGTCGACCTCCGGCAGGACCACGCACTCGTTCAGTTCGCTGTAGGAGTTGACGCGCACCGAGCTGAACAGCAGCGACTGCCGCACCACCGAGCCGGAGATGATGCAGCCGCCCGACACCAGGCTGTCCACGGCCATGCCGCGCCGGTCCTCGTCGTCGAAGACGAACTTGGCCGGGGGCAGCTGCTCCTGGTAGGTGAAGATCGGCCAGTCGCGGTCGTACATGTTCAGCGCCGGGGTGACGCGGGTGAGGTCGATGTTGGCCTCCCAGTACGCGTCGAGCGTACCGACGTCGCGCCAGTAGGGCTCGTCGCCCGGCGTCTGCAGGATGCAGGATTCGGCGAAGTCGTGCGCCATCACGCGGGCGCGCGGGACGAGGTAGGGGATGATGTCCTTGCCGAAGTCGCGGGACGAGCCGGGCTCGTTGAAGTCGCGCTCCAGATGCTCGTACAGGAACTCGGCGTTGAAGACGTAGACGCCCATGCTGGCCAGTGATCGGTCGGGCCGGCCGGGGATGGCAGGCGGGTCGGACGGCTTCTCGATGAAGTCGACGACGCGGTGCGTCTCGTCGATGTGCATGACGCCGAAGCCGGTCGCCTGCTCGCGCGGCACGTCGATGCAGGCCACCGTCAGGTCGGCCTTCTTGGCGATGTGGTCCAGCAGCAGCGCGCCGTAGTCCATCTTGTAGATGTGGTCGCCGGCCAGGATCAGGATGTACTCCGGCTCGTGCGCGCGGATGATGTCCAGGTTCTGGTACACGGCGTCGGCCGTGCCCTGGTACCACGCCGTCTCGCTGATGCGCTGCTGGGCGGGCAGCAGGTCGACGAACTCGTTCATCTCGCCGCGCAGGAAGCCCCAGCCGCGCTGGAGGTGGCGCAGCAGGCTGTGCGACTTGTACTGCGTCAGCACGCCGATGCGGCGGAAGCCGGAGTTGATGCAGTTCGACAGGGCGAAGTCGATGATGCGGAACTTGCCGCCGAAATAGACGGCCGGCTTGGCGCGGCGGTCGGTCAGCTGCTTCAGGCGGCTGCCGCGCCCGCCGGCAAGCACCAGCGCCACCGCGCGCCGCGGCGCCAATCGCAGATCCCGTTTGTCGAGCATGGTCAGGACGCTCTCCCTTCCTTATCAGGCTTTGCTTTTTTGGCCGTCCCCACGTACGGCGCCGGCCACGGGCCAGCGCAGACGTGACGGTGCCATAAAACGCGGGGCCGGGCCATAGGCGGTGCGCCGCAGCCCCCGGGGAACGGCCGGCGCGGGAAGAGGCGCAGGCATGTGCACAAAATTTAGACAGAGCCCGCGTGAGAGGCGCCGACAACCCTCCCCAAACGGTGAATTGCCTCCTCCGATAAGGGAATCCGCCGCATAGGCCGCGCGGCCGAGCCTGAATTCTGCACATTCCTTGTGCAAATGGGGCCCGAGACTCGGGGTGTGGGCACCTGAGGTGGTGTGCAGGCACCGGCACAACCTGACCGATTCCGGGGCATTCGGGCTTGGCACGGGATTTGTAAGAGATGGGTCCAGCTGGCCCCGCCCGCCACCTGATCCGGGAAAATCCGGAGGGGGACCGAACCGGGCCGGAGCGATTTTGGAGAGAGAGGAGCCTCGATGAGCCGTCTGCCCCTTCTTGCTGCACCGATAATGGCGGTGACTCTGGGCTTGGCCGGTCTGCCTGGCGAAGCCCTTGCCCAGGATGCGGCCGCCGCCGCTGCCGCCGCCGCTGCCGTCCCCGCGCCGACGCTGAGCGCCGGTGACACCGCGTGGATGATCACCGCCACCGCGCTGGTCCTGTTCATGACCATCCCCGGCCTCGCGCTGTTCTACGGCGGCATGGTCCGCAAGATGAACGTGCTGGCCACCGTGATGCAGAGCTTCGCGATCTGCTGCCTGGCCAGCATCCTGTGGATGGTGATCGGCTACAGCATCGCCTTCACCGAGGGCACGCCCTTCTTCGGCAGCCTCGACAAGATGTTCCTGGCCGGCATCGGCAAGGACACCCTGTCGGGCGTGATCCCGGAGACGGTGTTCGTCGTCTTCCAGATGACCTTCGCCATCATCACCCCGGCCCTGATGGCCGGCGCCTTCGCCGACCGCATGAAGTTCTCCTCCATGCTGATCTTCATCGGCCTGTGGTCGGTGCTGATCTACGCCCCGATCACCCACTGGGTGTGGGGTCCGGGCGGCTACCTGCTGAAGGACGGCGTGCTCGACTACGCCGGCGGCACGGTGGTGCACATCAACTCGGGCGTGGCCGGCCTCGTCGCCGCCGTGATCATCGGCAAGCGCAAGGGCTATCCCGAGCAGAACTTCATGCCGCACAACCTGGTGCTGTCGCTGATCGGCGCCTCGATGCTGTGGGTCGGCTGGTTCGGCTTCAACGCGGGTTCGGCCCTGGCCGCCGACGGCCGTGCGGGCATGGCCATGCTGGTCACGCAGGTCGCCGCCGCCACCGCCGGCATGGCGTGGATGTTCGCCGAATGGATGGCCAAGGGTAAGCCCTCGGTCCTGGGCATCATCTCGGGTGCGGTGGCCGGCCTCGTCGCCATCACCCCGGCTTCGGGCTTCGTCGGTCCGATGGGTGCGCTGGCCATCGGCGCGGTCGCCGGCGTGGTCTGCTTCTGGGCCGCCACCAGCCTGAAGAAGATGCTGGGCTACGACGACTCGCTGGACGCCTTCGGCGTGCACGGCATCGGCGGCATCATCGGCGCGATCCTGACCGGCGTATTCGCCCAGGAAGCCATCGGCGGCACCGCCGGCCTGCTGGAAGGCAACGCCGGTCAGGTGTGGACGCAGATCTACGGCATCGCCGCCACCATCGTGTACTCGGCGATCGGCACGGCCGTGCTGCTGAAGGTGGTGGACGTGATCATGGGCCTGCGCGTCGACGAGGACGTGGAGCGCGACGGCCTGGACCTCGCCCTGCACGGCGAGACCATCCACTAAGCACTGAGCACAGCGTTTCGGTCCCCTCCCATCCTGGACCAAAACCTGCCGCCGCCGGGGGCACCCGGCGGCGGTTTCTTTTTGTGCAAGGGGGCGACGTTGGGTTGAGCGAAGCGAGAACCCAACGTTTGTCAACCCTCCGGCCGCCGCAGGTACATCTTCCCGATGCCGTTCAGCGCGGCGAAGAGCTGGTCGAACTGCGCCTTGAACGTCTCCCAGGCGATGGTGCTCCCCGTCGCCTGCTCGATCTGGCGGTGGAGGTCGGCCAGCGAGGTGCGGCCGTCGATGCGGGCCAGCATCGGGCCGGCAAGGCGCGGCAAGGGCAGGGGCACGACGGAACCGGCCAGCTCCGCCTCCAGCGTGCCGCCGGGGGGCAGGGCCTTGGCGATGGCGGGGCCGTCGAAGTCGCGCAGCACCGGCACCACCTCCGGCCCGTCCGGGCGGGCGACGGCGCCCGCCGCGTCCTCCGCGCGGGCCATGTAGGCGATGTGCTTGCTCATGCTGCCGCACACCTGCTCGGCCCAGGCGGCGCGCTCCAGCCAGGGCAGGCCGTCGAGGCGCTTCAGCAGGCGCGGATCCTTCACCCACATGGCGGGGTCGTAGCGTGCCGGCTCGATCAGCGCGGTGATCGCCATGCCGGCGCTGGCCGCCAGATCGGCCAGTTCCGGCACCGTGTAGGGGCGGTCGCAGGAGTGCAGCAGCAGGTCGTACAGGTTGGCGTCGGCGCCCTGGTGGTCGGTGACGAAGGGGTTGCGCTTGATCCAGTTGGTGGGCGGCAGGTGGGCGATCAGCCGGCGGGCCAGCGCCACCTTCTCCTGCGGGTTCAGCCCGTCGGTCATGGCGCGCAGCGCGGCCTGCAGCGGGTAGACGCCGGTGCGGCCCAGCGGCGCGTAGACCATCATGCCGAGGCCCCCGCCCGGCTTCAGCGCGCCGGCCAGCGAGCGCAGCCCGGCCGGCGGGTCGTCCAGATGGTGCAACACGCCGCAGCAGTCGATGTAGTCGAACGGCCCCAGCCCACCCAGTTCCAGCAGCGAGCCGCGCAGGAAGCGGACGTTGGTCAGTCCGCGCGCCTTCGCTCGCGCCTCGGCGATGGCGCGCGAGGCGTCGGACAGGTCCAAATAGGTGACGGTGCCCGGGTTGCCGGTGTCGGCCAGCTGCTGGGCGATCATGATGGTGCCGTCGCCGGTGCCGCCGCCGGCCACCAGCACCTCCAGCGGCCGGGCATGGTCCAGACGGCCGGCGAAGACGTAGTGGTTGACCTCGTCCAGGTGGCTGGGCGAGCCGGTGATCAGCCGCTTCTTCTCGTCCGCCGGATCACGCGCCGGGTAGGGGTAGGCTTCGTACTGGGCACGCAGGTCGTCGATGCTCATGCGGGAGGCTCGCGGTTGGGCCGGGATTCGGTCGGCCCAACCTACTTTGCCGCTTACGCCAAGGGAATGCGGATCTCCGTCAGCCATTCCTCCGGCGGCAGGGTGCGGCAGTCGTTCAGGTACTCCTCCACCGCCGGGCGGTCGGCGGGGACGAAGCCGCTCGCCGGGAACCAGTCGCGGTACAGGCGACGGTAGCTGCGGTGCAGCTCGGCGTACGGGCCCTTGTGCAGCAGCACGGCGTGGCGGCCGCCGGGGATCTCGCGGATGTACACGTCGCCCTCGCCCTCCACCTCCGGTCCGACTGCGAGGCACGCCTCGGAGCGCAGCTCGGCCGCCGGCACCGTGTCGGGGTCGTCGTAGGCGACGCCGAAGGCGCGCGTGTTCGGCCCCAGCAGGCCGCGCCCGGCCGCCCAGGCGGACAGGCGGGCGAAGGCGGTGCCGATCTCCATGTAGGGGCCGCGGTGGGCGATGGCGGCCACGCGGATGGGTTCGAGGTCGCGGACGGTGACGTCGTTCATGGAGTCCTCCGTTTCGTCGATGGTTGGTGCCGGGGGAGCCAGGCTGCCGCGCGTCCGGTAGGCCGCGGGCGGGCTGCCGTAGGCCTGCCGGAAGGCGCGGGTGAACGCCTCCACGCTGCCGTAGCCGGCCCGCCGGGCGATCGCCGTTACTTCGCTGCTGCTGCGCACCAGTTCCCCCGCCGCGCGGTGCAGGCGCAGCCGGCGCAGCGTGTCCGCCGCCGTCTCGCCGGTGAAGGCCCGGTAGATGCGGTGGAAATGGTAGGGGGAGAAGCAGGCCACCTCGGCAAGCCGCGCGAGGTCGAGCGGCTCGTCCAGGTGGGTGCCGATGTGCTCGACCACGCGGTCGATGCGGCGGCTGTAGTCGAGGATGGTGGCGGGCTTGGTCATGGTTCCTCCGGTCCCGCCACCCTAGCCGCAGGGCGTTTGATCGCGCTTGCGAACCTTGACCTTATCCTTACCTGGAGGCGGCCCATCCCCGGGCCGGGCGGACCTCGCCCACGCGGGTGCCGGCGCGGTTGGTGATCGGTTCGGCCAGCAGTTCCGGCACCGTGGCCCACTGCGCCTCGGTCAGCGCGTCGGCGGCGCGCAGCAGGGCGGCCAGCGCCACCTCGCGGGCGCGGCCGGCGCCGTCCTCCACCTTCAGGGCGATGCCGACACCCTGCTCCGGCAGCACGGCGCAGCCCACGCCCTCGGCCCCGCCCTTCACCAGCACGGCGCCGCCGGCCGCCGTCATCAGCTTGGTGTCGAAGGTGCCGGTGCCGCCGATCAGCAGCGGGTGCCGGCCCCAGGCGTCGCGGATGCGCGTCACCGCCTCCGCCCGGCGGTCGGGCAGGTCGTGCGGGTCGGCGATGCGGGCCATGGCGTAGGCCAGCGCGCCCAGCGGAATGGCAATGGTGGGGATCGAGCAGCCGTCGACGCCCCAGGGGGCGTTCGAGAGGTCCTGCGCGGTCATCTGCTCCAGCACGCCCAGGATGCGCTGCTGCACCGGGTGGTCGTAGCGGACGTAGCCCTTCAGCGGCTCGCCCTTATGCCGGGCCGTGGTCAGGAAGCCGGCGTGCTTGCCCGAGCAGTTGTTGTGGAAGGCGGTCGGCGCCTCGCCGAGGCGGAGCAGCGCGTGCGCCGTCGCCTCGTGGTAGGGCAGGTGGGCGCCGCATTCATAGTCGTCGACGGTGCAGCCGATGCGCGCGATCCAGCGCGCCGCCAGATCGGTGTGCACCGGCTCCCCGCTGTGGGAGGAGCAGGCGAGCGCCAGCTCTTCCGTGCCCAGGCCGAAGGCGTCTAGCGCGCCGGTCTCCACCAGCGGGATCGCCTGCAGCGCCTTGATGGCGGAACGCGCGAACACCGGCCGGTCGGCGTCGCCCCAGCGCGCCAGAACCCGGCCGTGCGCGTCGACGATGACGGCGTGGGCGCGGTGCAGCGATTCCACCGTGCCGCCGCGCGTCACTTCCACCGCGATGGCGGCGTCGGCCGGGCCGGACAGGTCGGCGCGGCCCTCGGCCGGACCCGCGCCGTGGTGGTCGTGGTGATGGTGGTGGTGGCCGCCGCAGCAGCCCTGCTCGTGATTCTGGCTCATGGCTGAGAACTTGCCTCCGGAACGCCGCCGGGGCAAGGTGCGCGCCTCTCGGACAGGTCAGTTTTGTCGGAACGGTCAGCCATGCGTGGATATTTCGCCATCGGGGTCGAGCGGATCAGCAAGCCGGGCAACGTCGGCAACCTGATGCGCACCGCCCATGCCTTCGGCGCGTCCTTCTTCTTCGCCATCGATCCGGCGCCGGACGTGCGGGAGATGGGGTACGTCGACACCTCCGGCGCGCCGGAGCACCTGCCGTTCTACATCCATGACGGTGTCGATGCGCTGACCCTGCCCAGGGACTGCACGCTGGTCGGCGTCGAGCTGACCGAGGACGCGGTCGAGCTGCCGAGTTTCCGCCACCCGCTGCGCGCCGCCTACGTCCTGGGGCCGGAGCGCGGCAGCCTGTCGCCGGAATTGCAGGAGCGCTGCGACTTCATCGTGAAGATCCCGATGAAGTTCTGCGTGAACGTCGGTGTGGCCGGGGCGCTGGTCATGTACGACCGCATGGTCTGCCTGGGCCGCTTCGCCGAGCGCCCCGTGCGCCCCGGCGGCCCGGTCGAGGGGCCGCCGCAGCACGTGCACGGCAAGCAGAAGATCCGCAACCGCGCCGACCGCCGCCGCCGCGCCGCCACCCACACCCGCGGCGACGCGATGGACAGCGAACCGGCCTGACCGGTCAGGCCCGGCCGGTTACGTGGTGAACCAGCCGGCGGTCACCTGCGTGGCGCTGACGCCGGTCAGCGTCACCGTGGCGCCGGTGCTGAACGTGACCAGCGCGCCGCCGCTGGCGGCGCTCACCGCATAGGTCACGCCGGCCGAGAGCGCGAGGCGGTCGCCCTCGGCAAAGTCGAAGTCGGCCACCGCGTCGTTGCCGTTGGCGACGAAGCGGTCGGCCCCGGCGCCGCCGGTCATGGTGTCGTCGCCCAGATTGCCGGCGATGAAGTCGTTGCCCTGGCCGCCGAACAGCTGGTCGTTGCCCTGCCCGCCGAAGATGGAATCGTCGCCGGCCTCGCCGTAGACGATGTCGCTCATCATGTTGCCGTACAGCTGGTCGGCGCCGACGCTGCCGAACACCAGATCGCCGCCCTGGCCGCCGAACAGGATGTCGTCGCCGGCCTCGCCGTACAGCACGTCGCTGTCGAAGTTGCCGTACAGCTGGTCGTTGCCGTTGCCGCCCCACGCCGTGTCGCTGCCGGCCCCGCCGAACACCACGTTGTCGGCGTCGTTGCCGACGATGGCGTCGTTGCCGGAGCCGGTGGTGGCGTTCTCGATCAGCGAGCGCGTGTCGCCGTTGTGCAGGTAGGCGTTGGCGACGTTGCCGCGCGCCACCACCGACGGGTCGGCGTTGTTCAGGTTGGCCAGCTGGCTGGAGGACAGGGTGGTCCACTGGCCGGGAACCAGGCTGACGCTGACGCTGGTGGTGTAGGCCGACAGGTCGTAGGTGTCGATGCCGCCGCCGTCCCACACCGTCTCCAGCACCTTCGCGGTCGCCGGCGACCAGGTGTAGGTGGTGTTGCCGGCGTTGTAGCCGTAGTTGGCGCCGTACAGCTGCTGGATGGCGGCGATGTCGTTCATCATCGGCGCCGACGGGTAGCTGCCCTCGGCGATGACGTAGCCGCCGCTGACGGACGCGCCGAGGTACGAGCGGTAGCTCATGATCGAGGTCTCGACCGAATCCAGGCTGGGGTCCAGCTGGCCGCCTCCGCCGGTGTCGTGCGGGTGCTTCAGGCCCAGCGCGTGGCCGATCTCGTGCGGCATGGTCGAGTAGTTGTCGGTGCCGGGGATCCAGCTCGTGCCCTGGTGCTGCGGCCCCATCCAGGCGTCGCCGCCGGTCGGATCGTTGGATGGGAAATAAGCCTCGGCCGTGGGCGGCACGCTGGAATTGGCGAAGCGCAGGTCGGCGACGGTGCCGGGCTCGCTCACCTCGACGAAGGTCAGGTTGGTGACGTTGGCCCAGGCCTGGAGCGAGGCCTTGATGGCGGCGATCTGGCCGTCGTTGACCGCCGAGAAGCCCTGGTACGGGTGCTGCGTGTCGGCACCGCCGTAGCCGGTCCAGGACGATGCGGCGGTCGGGAAGCCGTACGTCAGCGTGGTGGTCGCCCACTTCGATCCGCTGAGCAGATTGTCGATGGCAATGTTGCCGGTGTAGGTGTCCAAGTTCGCCGACTGAGCCGCCATTGTGATCCCCCGGTGTGCATCCTGCACCGGACTACGCGGCGCACTGACGCGGCGGTTTCCGATGCTCCGTTCCGTGCGCATGCGAGCGAGCGTATGCGCTTTGGAGTAGTTGGAGCAGAGCAACGGCGGGAGGGCAAGCTCTTCCAACACCGCACGGGTACATCCTGTGCGTGTAGGAGGTGGATGTCACAAGGTGTGGTAGTCGATCGCAGCCGGGCGCATAGAGCCAGGCTGCGGTGCCTCATCAGCCAGGGGGCATCACAGGGTGACGAAGGGGTCGATCAGGCGGCCCAGAGGACCGGTCAGGCGCAGTCGGCCAAGCGTGACCGACAGGCACAGGCAGCCCTCGGGATCGGCGACCGGCTTGTGGTCGACGCTGTCGTCGCCGATCGCCACGTCGCCACGCAGGAAATGGCCGAGGGAGTCGCTGAAGCCGCCGGCCAGGATCACCGCCAGTTCCATGCCCTCGTGGCTGTGCCGCGGTGCCGCGGCGCCGCCGCGCATGCGGACCAACCGGGCGGACCCGCCGCTCAACGGCAGGTCGACGATCTGGATGCCCGGCAGCTTGGTGCGCCAGCGCAGCCGCTCCACGTCGCCGACATAGCGGCGCAGCGGCTGCGGCAGCAGCGGCGTGCCGTTCGCCCGGTCCTCGTTCCGGTGGCGCAACGATGCATTCCGGGTGGGCATTGGATCGGCGGCCTCGTCCAGACGGGCGAACACGGCGTCGCGGCAGCAGGCGCTGACCGGATCCGGCTCCAGCTCCTCCAGCAGGGCGCCGCCGACGGTCTCCAGTTCCGCCACGGCGTGGCGGCAGCCCGGGCACAGCGCCATGTGCGTGGCCAGCACCAGCGCCGCCGGCTCCGGCAGGCAGCCGCCGGCGTAGTCCATCAGCAGCGCATCGCCGGGATGATGGGTTGGCAGGCTCATGACGGCTCTCGCAGCGCGCGGCGGAGGCGGTCGAGCGCCAGACGGAGGCGGGACTTGACGGTGCCGAGCGGGATGCCTCGCTCGGTCGAGATGACGCTGTGCGGCATGTCCTCGAAATAAGCCAGTTTCAGCAGGTCGGCCTGCTCCGGCGGCAGCTCCTTGAGCGCCGCGCGCAGCCGGCGGTTGGTCTGGTCCGTGGCGACGCGCACGTCGGCGGCTTCGACCGGGTCCGGCACCAGGGCCGGGTCGTCCGGGTCGATCTCCGGCCGCTGTTCGCGGCGCAGCGCGTCGACCCGCTTGTTGCGGGCGATGGTGAACACCCAGGTGCCGGCGGAGGCCTGCGCCGGGTCGAACGTCTCGGCGCGGCGCCACACCAGCAGCATCACCTCCTGAACCAGCTCTTCCGCCTGCGCGCCGTCGCAGCCCAGGCGGCGCAGGTACGCCTTCAGCCGCGGCGCGAAGTGGTCGAACAGCGCGGCGAAGGCTGCCCGGTCGCGGTCGCGCCCCACCGCGAGCAGCAGTTCGTCGAGCGAGGCCGCCTCCGCGGCCGGTGGTGGTGGGTCCTGCATAAGGGCATTGAAGGCGAAGGCGCGCGCCCGCACAAGCCGCAACTGCTTTGCAGGCCATGAAATATCGGGTGGTGCAGGTTGCGCGGCGCAGCTTCGTCTCATGCCCGATGTTACGCAGGGCGTGCAGGATCGGATCACCGGCCGGTGCAAAAACGAATGATCGGACACCGCAAATATGATTCACGCCGCCCCCTTCAAACCGGCGGCGATTTCGGATAGTGTCTCGGCACCCTCAACCATTTCGCACCCGCAAAACGATGTTGCAAAACCGCACCATTCGCGGCGCCGCCGCTTCCGCCGCGCTGGCTCTGACGCTCGCCGTCCTGCCGGCCGCCGCCTCCGCGGCCGAGCCGAAGGTGCTGGGCACCTTCAAGGACTGGAACGCCTTCGCCTTCGACGAGGGCGGGCACAAGGTCTGCTACATGTCCAGCCAGCCGAAGAAGAAGGAGCCGGCGGCGGCCAAGCGCGGCAACATCTATGTGCTGGTCACGCACCGCCCGGGCGAGAAGACCTTCGACGTGGTCAGCTTCATCGTCGGCTACGGCATGAAGAAGGACGGCGACACGACGGTGGACGTGAACGGCAAGAGCTTCAAGCTGTTCGCCGACAACGAGACCGCCTGGGCCCGCGACGCCGAAACCGACAAGGCCATCGTCGCCGCCATGCGCGAGGGCAGGGGCAAGCCGTTGGTCATGAAGGCGGTGTCGGGGCGAGGCACCAAGACCACCGACACCTACAGCCTCGACGGCATCGCCGAAGCCTACAAGGCGATCAAC
>NZ_DASPMG010000408.1:0-40735 GCF_035627195.1 Azospirillum sp. | reverse complement strand
CGGAGTCCGCCCGCTGGGCGGCTCCGGGCCTCGAAAGCGGGGCAATTCCCGCAGGTTTCCACCAAAAGGCGTGGGGATACCGCAAATTTCAGCCTTCAGCGGAGAGAATGCTCCCGCACGGAGACCTTTTTCCGCAGCCTGGTAGAGGCCGTTGATGGTCTCAGCCAAGGCGTTGTCGTAGGAATCGCCGACGCTGCCCACGGAGGGCTCGACGCCGGCTTCGGTGAGACGCTCGGTGTACGTGATCGCCACGTATTGCGCCCCGCGGTCGGAGTGATGAACGAGGCCGCCGCCCTTGGCTGGCCGACGGTCGTGGAGCGCCTGCTCCAGAGCGTCCAGGACGAACCCGGCGTGGGCGGTGCGCGACACCCGCCAGCCGACGATCCGGCGGGCGAACGTGTCGATGACGAAGGCCACATAGACGAAGCCCTGCCACGTCGCGACGTACGTAAAGTCCGCGACCCACAAGGCATTCGGGCGGGGTGCCTGAAACTGGCGGTTCACCCGGTCGAGTGGACAGGGCGCCGCCCGGTCGCTGAGCGTGGTGCGCACCGCTTTGCCGCGCGTCGCCCCCTTCAGGCCCATCCGCCGCATCAGCCGGGCCACCGTGCAGCGCGCCACGTCGAGGCGTTCCCGCCGCAATTGCCGCCACACTTTCCGCACCCCATAGACCTGGAAGTTCGCATCCCAGACCCGTCGGATAGCCCCCCTCAGTTCGGCGTCGCTTTGCACGCGGGCCGGCGCCTTGGACGGATCGGCCCGCCGGGCGGCATGGGCGTGGTAGGTCGACGGGGCGATCGGCAGCACCCTGCAGATCGGCTCGACCCCGTGGACGGCGCGATGCGCGTCGATGAAAGCGATCATTTCTTGAACGGGCGGTCGAGCTCCGCCTGGGCGAAATACGCTGAGGCCTTGCGCAGGATCTCGTTCGCCTGGCGCAGCTCACGGTTCTCGCGCTCCAGCGCCTTGATCCGCTCGCGCTCGTCCGTCGTCGGCCCCGGCCGCTTGCCCTGGTCGCGTTCGGCCTGCCGGACCCAGCCCCGCAGCGTCTCGGGATTGCAGCCGATCTTCGCTGCGATCGAGCTGATCGCCGCCCATTGCGAGGCGTGCTCGCCGGCGTGCTCGAACACCATCCGCACCGCGCGCTCGCGGACCTCGGGGGCGTATTTGGGTGATGCCTGCTTCGTCATGGTAACCCCATCTTCTCAAGAAATGGGGCCTCCGCGAAACCCGGCGCGGTTCATTTGCAACAGAGCCTGCTGGTGCGGGTGGTGCGCACCTCGACCAACGACGCCGACCGGCGCCGGCAGAAGCGCTACGATGTGGAGGAGCGGGTGTCGGTCACCGCCGGCGGGCGGGCGCAGGCGTGCCGGGTGGTGAATCTGTCGGCGGGCGGCGCCATGATCGCCGGGCTGCCGGCCGATGGCGCCCCGTTCGCCCGCGGAACGTTGCGCCTGGACGGGCACGGCGGTGGACGCCGAGGACAGCGTCGATCCGGAGCGCTATGCTGACTGCGGCGGCGCCTGATTCCCCTACCGCCCGGCACCGGGCGTTGCCCCATGACCGATGATGTGACGAGAACCGCCATGCAGACGCTCGAGGTTGCATTCGCCGGAAAGCTGCTGCTGAAAGACGGCGGCCATCTGATCGAGTGCGCCATGGACCCTGGTGTTGTCGCCCTTCACGCTTACAAGCTGGACGGCTCGTTTCTCGTGCGGATACCCGACACGGGGGCGTGGCTGTTTGTCGCCGGCATTCCCGCGGGATCTCGCACCGTGCGGCATGCGCTGCTGGACGATGGTCCCGACCGAGACCGCGCCGCGCGGGACCTGCACGCCATTGGCGTGCGCATCCTGCCGGCAGAGCAGGCCCAGGCCGAGTTTGAGGCTGACACCGTGCCCCTCTACAACGTCACCCTGATGGAGCGGGCGCCGGCTGATGCGGCCGCGTGTTGCGATCCGCCGGACGCGTTCCGGCCGTTGACCCGGAAGCCACCCGATGTTGGGACGTGACCGTCATGGCGGACCGAGCATCCAACGCCACGACCAAGGACGTCGGCATCCGCGCCGATGCACGGCCAATGCATGAAGCTGTTCCTGTGCGGGCGCCTGCGGTCCCGGCTACGGGAGGATCCGCGCCGGCCCGTGGAAATCTTGTTCAATGCCGGAGCGCCGCAAGACCTGGCCCTTGACGCCGAGGGCCGCCGCAGTTCCCGGCATCGGCACCGTGGCGCTGCGCGGCATCGGCAAGATGGCCATCGCCAACGCCCAGGAGGACGCGGCCGGCGACACCCTCCTGAAGCCGACTAGCGAGTATCCTGAACCGAGGCATCTCTTGACCAGGGTGAATGGCCGAACCACCCCCGGCGCCAACCCGGCGGCTCTCATCGTTGGCCCGCCTCGCGAGCCGTTGTTTGGCCAACCAACTCCGGCTCGCCGTGACGGTCGGCCGTCCCCATAGCCCGACGGCGACCGACAACGCCTGCACCGCCGGCCTTGGGTGTGCTATGAGGAGCCATGACGCTGGACATCACGCTGCGCACGCTGACCGGGCCGGGCACCCCGGCGCTGATCCGGATGCTCGCCGGGGCCGGCGTTGCCGGCAGCCTGCCGACCGAGTTCCCCGACGCCCGGGACCGCCGGGTGGACACGCTGGTGCGCCTGGACGACGGCCGCATCCTGCATCTGGAGTGGCAGGCCAGGGCCGATCCGGCGATGCCCCGGCGCATGCTGTGGTACTGGCTGCTCATCACCGAGGCCCACCCGGGCGTCCCGGTGGAGCAGGTGGTCATCCAGGCCGGGGGCGCTGCGCCGATCGCCGGCCGCCTGGAGGCGCCGGGGCTGTCCTTCGCCTACCGGGTGGTGGACAGCCGCAGCCTCGACCCGGCGCCGCTGCTGGCCAGCCCGGCGGTGGAGGACAACCTGCTTGCCATTCTGTGCGGCCGGGATCACCTTACACCCACGGTGCGCGCAATCCTGGCGCGGCTGGCGCCGCTCGACGAGCGGGCGCGGCGCGACGCGCTGACCCGGCTGCTGATCCTGGCCGGGCTGCGCGGGGTCACCCGACAGGTTCTCGAGGAGGTGCGGGCCATGCCGCTGCAGGTCGATGTCGAAAGCGATCCCTATCTGGCCGGATTGGTCGACCGGGGGCGGGTGCAAGGTGAAGCCGCGGCCCTTCTGCGCGTGGCGGAGCGCCGCTTCGGCCCGCTGCCCGCCGACGTGCGCGAGCGCATCGCCGCCGCCGATCCCGAGACGGTGGAAGGCTGGCTCGACCGGGTGCTGGACGCGGCGAGCCTGGAGGACCTGCTCGCCGCCCGCCCGGCGAACTGACCGGACGCCCGCGCCGGCCAGCGCCCGCCCGGCTCAACCAGCCAGCCCTCGCACCGCAGCCCGGGCACCCGGCTGAATTCGCCCGGGTTGCCGGTGACCAGGACGAGGCCACGTCTGCGCGCATGGCCGGCGATCATCAGATCGTACGGACCGATCACGCGCCCCTGGCGCTCCAGCCCGGCCCGGATGTCGCCGAAATGTCCGGCCACGTCCTCGTCAAGGGGCAACACCTCGATACGGGCGGCCAGCCGCTCGACCTCGTGGCGTTTTTCGGCCGGCCGGTCCGATTTTGCAGCGCCATGCAGCAATTCGGCGAACGTGACCGCCAAGATGCACGGGCCGCCCGCCTCGGCGTTGAACCGCGTGCGCGCGCTTTGCGGAGGGTCGCGCAGGATGCAGACGGTGGTGTCGAGCATGCAGCGCAGCCTCACCACGCCTCGCGCTCCGGCACGGCGGGCTGATCGCGGTCCGGAAAGGCGATGCCGGAGGAGTAGAAGAAATCGTCCCAGACGCCGTCGGCCGGAACGATGACGCGGCGCCCCCCTTGCGCAGGATGACGACCTCCCGCGCGTGAACGGGAACCGCCACGTCCTTCGGCAGCCGGACGGCCTGGCTGCGGTTGGACCGGAACAGCGTCGTGCGAACCGTCATGGACCACCCCTCCCATTGTATATCCATGATGATGCCCGCTTCACCGCCAACCCGGATCACCGGACCGGCAGATGCCGGGCGGCGATTCCGGACAGGGCCCTGTGTCATCGCGTCGGCGGCCTGGAAAACGCGGCGGTGGAATGAAACATCGTAATCCGCTCAGCAACGCGCGCTGCGAATCCTCTTCGGACCGGAGCCCACACCATGAGCGATGGCGATGACGACGTCTGGCGGCTGCCGCCGACCCTCCGGGGCCGCGACGTCCGGCTGGCGCCGGGCGGCGGGCCGGCGCCGCTCTCCGCCACCGGCAAGGCCCGGCTGCGGCGCATCGTGACCAAGGCGCCGGAAGCCATGGTGAAGCTGACCGGACGGGCACGCGGCGCGGCCGGCCACCTCATCGCCCAGCTCGACTACCTCACCCGCAACGGCACGCTGGCCGCCGAGACGCAGGACGGCGAGCGCATCACCGGCCGCGCGCGGCTTCTGGAGCTTCACGACGACTGGCTGCTCGCCAACGCGGCGGAGGGCCGCGGCAGAGCCGGGCCGAACGCGGCGCAGAGCGTCGCCCTCACGCTCTCCATGCCGCCCGGCACCCCGCCCGACCGGGTCGAGGCCGCGGCCCGCCACTGGGCGCGCGCCACCTTCACCGGCACGCACGACTGGATTCTGGCCCGCCACGACGACACCGGGCACCCGCACGTCCACATCGCGATCCGCGCGGTCGGCGCCGATGGCCGCCGGCTGGCGCCCGGCCCGGCCGACCTCCGGCAGTGGCGGGAGCGGTTCGCGCGCGAGCTGCGGCGGCTCGGCGTCGAGGCCGAAGCGACACCGCGCTTCGCCCGCGGCCAGGTGCGCAAGGCCGAGCGCCAGCCGGCCAGCAAGGCGGAGGGGCGTGGGATCGCCCCGTACGCCACCGAAGCGATCCGCCGCGCGGCCGAGGCGGACGCCCGGACGGATGCCCCGCCACCGCCCGGATGGAGCCGCGCCCTTCAGGCGCGCCAGGAGGCCATCCGGAGCGCCTACCTGGGTCACGCCGAACAGCTGGAACGCGGGGACGCGGCGGACCGCCAGCTGGCCCGGGACATCCGGCGGTTCGTCGCCGACATGCCGGTGCCACTGCCCCGCCGGCAGGCCCTCGCCGCGGCGCTGCGGCACGCCCGCCACGGCGAGCCCGGCCGTGACGCCCCGCTCCCGGGCCCGTCCGCTCCGGAGCCCGCGCCGGGCTTGCACCGTGCAAGCCCGTTTCCCGCGCCGGAGCGCCGCGAGCCCGCCCCGCCGCGCCCGCGCGGGCGCGGCTGACGCCACCCGGCCGGCGTCCGCTGGCCCCGCAGCAGTTCCCCGCCGTCCGCCAACCGGCTTGCACGGTGCAAACCGGTGTCATTCCCCGGCGTCGAAGCGGGCCGCCCGCCGCCGTGGCCGGTTCCGGCGCCGCACCTCGGCGGCCAGCACCTCGGCCCCGGCACGCCCGGCCGCGCCCGGCGCGGCGGTTGGGCGCTCGGCGTCCGGCAGGCCCCAGTAGTCGAAGTTCCCGGTCATCACCGCCACCACCCGGCGCATTCCGGCCCGGACCTCCGCGCCCGCCTCGCGCACGGCGTCGGCGTGCGGCGGCGCCGGTCCCCCGGCGTCCTCCAGGGCACGGGCGATGCGGTCCACGCCGTGGCCGATGGCCCGCAGTTCCCGGAACACGGCGCGCAACGCCTCGACCTCGGCGGGGGTCCATTGCGGGCGGCGCGCCAGATGCACCAGCGCCAGCGAGCGCAGCCAGTTCGCCGGGCTGCAGCCGCGCGCCCGCGCCGCCTCAGCCAACGCCGCGCGCTCGGCCTCCTTGAACCGCACCCCCACCTGCGCGCCGGCCCCAGCACCGCGCGGGGCCGCCGGGGGGCATCCCCGGACCGCCTCGCACACCAGCCGCCGGAGCGCGGCCGACGTGCCGCCTTCGGTGACGCGCGCCTGTGCTTTGAAGACGGCCGCCAGTTCCGCCGGAACCCAGACCGAGAGCAGTTCCTGCCCGTTCCGTGCCGCCATCGGCTCTCCTTGTATGACACTGCTCCCAGCAAACCTATCCTGCCCCCTCTTCCCTCACGCCCCTCTCCGCTCCGGAGAGTTCGCGGAGAGTTCGACCCATCGGGACGGCCGGACCGGCGAGAGGCACCGCCTCACCGGGCGGCTTGTCTTGCACCGTGCAAGCCTGGGCGAGGGACCGGGGCGTCTTGCACGGTGCAAGGCCCCGCTCCGCGCGGGGCGGCCCGTCAATCAACGCCGACGATCCGCAGCTCCGCGGCGTCCACCGCCTCGGTGCCGCTGGAGAAGGTGACCAGCGCCGCGCCGGGCCGCGCCGCCTTGCGGTCCACCACCAGACGGCCCGTGCGCCCGTCGCCCGTGGCCACGCGGAACACCGGCGCCCCGCGCGGCGCGTCCGCCGCCGGGTCGGGCGTCCCGGCGGCGCCGCGGCGGCCCGTCTCCGGCGCTGCGGGTCTTGCACCGTGCAAGCCCCCGTCCGCCGCCGGGCCGGGCGCGGCCGCGACCGCATCCCCGGTCGGCCGCGCCGCCACCGGCCGCTCCAGCACCAGGCTGCCGGTGGGCGCGCCGGTGATGCCGCCGATGATCCGGCGCGCCTCGGTCACCGTGAGGAACGCCTCGGCCTCGGCCAGCGCGGCGATCACCGCGCCGGGCGTCTTCCGCCACTGCCGGTACAGGTCATAGAGCGCGCGCATGTCGCCGCGGTCGAGGCGCGCGCGCAGCTCCGGCGGGAAGTGGCCCGCCTGCTTGAACGCCGCGACCTGGTAGTCCTTGAGCGCGCAGATGGTGGCGATCTGCCGGTTGCTGTGCCCCGCGCCGGCCAGCCGCGCGATGGCGGCGGCGAGGTCGCCGTTGGACAGGGCGGCGCGCTGCTGGTTCTCGATCACCTGGGCGGCGAAGGCGTCGCCGCCGCCCCGGCGGATCACCGCCGGGATGTCGGCCAGCCCGGCCAGCCGGGAGGCACGCAGCCGGCGGGCGCCGACGGCGAGCGTGTAGCGCCCGTCCACCGGCGGACGCACGACGACCGGCTGCACCACGCCATGCTCCCGGATCGACGCCGCCAGCTCCGCCAGCCCGTCGTCGTCGAAGACGGTGCGCGGCTGGCCGGGATCCTCGTCGATGTCGGCCAGCGGAATGCGCAACGCCTCCCCCTGCCCCTCGCCGGTGGCGGCGCGGAGCGCGCCGAAGGCGGCCTCGGAAAACGCCGCACGGGATCGGGCCGGACCGCTCATCGGCGCAGCTCCATGCGCTCCGCCACGGTGGCGAAGACGCCGCGGATCTCCTGGCCGGCGTCGCGCGCCGCCGCGCCGGCCATCGCCCACACCGGCGCCCGGTCGCTGGCGGCGCGGGCGTAGGGGTCGCGCTTGGCGACGATGCCCGGGAACAGCAGCGTGCCGGCCTGTTCGGCCAGGCTCTCGAACAGCTCCCGCTCGCGCCGGCTCCGGCGGTCGAAGATGGAGGGCAGCAGGCCGAGGAACAGCGGCTCGGGCCGGCCGTAGTGGCGCGACACCCCCTTGACGGCGCGCAGCAGCTCGGCGACACCCTG
Organism: Azospirillum sp.; assembly: GCF_035627195.1. Taxonomy (GTDB): domain Bacteria; phylum Pseudomonadota; class Alphaproteobacteria; order Azospirillales; family Azospirillaceae; genus Azospirillum. The sequence continues at coordinate 33,190 of NZ_DASPMG010000408.1, read as the reverse complement.
GATGGAGTAGTCGTTGATGCCGATCGGCGCCAGCACCGCGTCGCAGGCCAGCAGCGCCCCGAAGGTGCGGTTGGTCAGCGCCGGCGGCGTGTCGATGACGCACACGTCGTAGTCGGCGTCCATGCCGGCGAGGCTGTCGCGGAACGTCTCGATGCACGCCCGGTCGACGCCCTCGACGCCGAGCAGGTCGCGGGTCGAGCGGGTGACGGTGAGGGCGCCGGCGCCGGGCACCCGCGTCGGCCGGGCGAACAGCGCCACGCTGTCGACGTGCGCCACGTGCGCGCCCAGCGTGGCGGTCAGGTTCGCCTGCTGGTCGAGGTCGATGACCAGCGTTCGGAAGCGCTCCGCCAGGTACCAGCCGGCATGGGCGACGAGGTTGGTCTTGCCCACCCCGCCCTTCTCGTTCATCACGACCAGCGTCTTCATGATCGGCCTCCGCGTGGACACCCGCGCCCGGAACGGCGCTGGTGATTTTATAAAATCGCTTTCGTCGCTGATGAACTGTCCATGCGAGTCGCACGACTACGATGGCGACCGCCTTTCGCGCCACCATGGCGCGAAAGAGTCCGTGATTCCGGTCTCCGTCCGCTGTATGTCACAACAGACGGCGCGCCGCATGCCGGAGCCTTCCGGGACCACCGGCGCGGCACCGACCGCACCATAAGACGCCTTTTTGCAAAATCGCTTTTAACATCACGCCTCTGTGTGTCCGGCGTCCAACGCGGGAGACCCCGGGAATGACGACACGCCTATCCGCTAAGTCCGCTCGCCCCTACCCTCTTTTCGCTGCTATGAAAGGCTCCGCGGACCGGCGCCGCGCCGCCGCCGGCGGGGCGCGCCCGGCCCATCGGGCCGTTCCATCCGCGCAACCGCGGCTGGACAGCAGGAGCGAGGCTTGGAGAGCGGACTGCAGGAGGGGGAGATCAGGCAGGCGCTCGCCGAGGGCGGGCGCATCCGCAACGTCCTCGTCGTCTCCAAGTGCGTCGGCGGGTTCGTCGAGCACCTGGCCTACCTGCGGCCGAGCTGGCGGCGCGACTTCCTGCCGCTGCGGACGTGGAACGACAGGGCGGACCGCACCTACCGCGACCTCGACCGCCTGCTCACCCTGCTGCGCGTGGACTTCCGCTACCGCGGCTGCATCCCCGTCTACATCGCGGGCGACCCGGAGCTGGCCCGCTACAAGGTGCTCGCCCGCGAGGCCGCGGCGACCGGCGCCGTGCCTCCCGACTGCGGTCTGGCGGCCGGCCGTCCCGACCCCGCCGTCCCGCTCCGCTGAGGCGGCGGCCGTCGCCGGACCGGGAGGGGGCGCATGATGGTCCCCCTGGCCGTGTTCCTCGAACTCGCCGCCGGCTGCGGCCCCGCGGTGCACCCCGCCACGCTGGCGGCGGTCGCCCGCACGGAGAGCCGCTTCGACGCGCTGGCGATCGGCGACAACACCACCGGCCGGTCGCATGCCCCGGCGACGGCCGGGGAGGCGGTCGCCACCGCGAAGGCCCTCCTGGAGCGCGGGCACTCCCTCGACCTCGGCCTGATGCAGATCAACAGCGCGACGCTGGCCGGCCTCGGCCTGACGGTCGCCGACGCCTTCGATCCCTGCGCGAGCATCGCCGGCGGGGCGCGCGTCCTGGTCGACGGCTACCGGCCGGCGCCGGGCGAGGACGAGCAGCGCGCGCTGGTGCGGGCGCTGTCGCGCTACAACACCGGCTCGCCGGTGCGCGGCGTCGCCAACGGCTACGTGGCGAAGGTGCAGGCCGCCGCCGGGCACATCGTCCCGGCCCTCCGCGGCAACGCACCGCCGGGCACCGAGCGGGGCTTGCACGGTGCAAGCTCGCCGGCCACGGCCACGCCGCCGGCACCGCCCGCCTGGGACGTCTATGGCCGCGCCCGCCAGGCACGGGAGCACGCGCGGACCGGTGGGCCGTGGCCGTCCCACGGCCGGCCCCCCGAACCGCACGGCCCGGCACCCTCCGGCACCGCGGGTCTCGTGCGGCCGACGGCCCCGCCCAGCCCAGCCGACGACGGCCGCTGAGAGCGGCCGACCGGCCTCCGCCCACCCGTTTCACACGTGAGGAGACCCTCGCATGCCCACGCTCTGCCCGTCATCGGCCGTCGCCCCGCCGTCCCCGGCCCGCCGCCTCGCCATCGCCGCCCTGGCGGCGGCCGCGCTGATCCTGGCCACCGACCCGGCCTTCGCCCAGGCGGCCGGCGGCGGCGGCGACATCACCACCTTCCTGCAGAACATCGTCAACATCCTCACCGGCACCGCCGGCCGCCTCGTCGCCGTCATCGCCATCTGCGTCGCCGGCGTCGGCGCGCTGATGGGGGCGCTCAGCCTGCGCGCCGCCGGCGGCGTCATCCTCGGCGTCATGCTGATCTTCTCCTCCGCCTGGCTCGTCGACCAGATCGTCGGGGCCTGACGGCCCCACGCGGTGTGGCCCGCGGCCGACCGCGCGTCCTCCCGCCGCCCGACGGCGGCCGTCCCCCTGCGGAGCAACAGCCCCTGCGGAGCAACCGATGGACCCCGACGCGCTGACGGAAGACCCGCTGTTCCTCGCCTGTACCCGCCCGGCCATGTGGCGCGGCGTGCCGCTCGAGGCGGTGGCGCTCAACGGCATGGCCACCGGCATCGTCTTCGTGATGATGGGCAACCCGTTCTACCTGCTCATCGGCGCCGTCGTGCACGGCGCGGTCCGGGCGCTGGTCCGCCACGACTGCAACCTGTTCGGCACCCTGCGGCTGTGGGCCGAAACCAAGGCCCGCGCCCGCAACACCGAGCGCTGGGGCGGCTCGTCCGTCAGCCCGCGCCCGCTCGGCCCGGCCCGCACCGCCCGGGAGGTCCGCATCCATGTTTAGGCTCGATGCCATCGCGCGCGAGCGCGAGCCGGACACCTACGTCCCCTACCTCGGCCACGCAGCACCCGACGCGCTGCTGCTCGACGACGGCTCATTGCTGGCCATGATCGCGCTGGACGGCGCCGCCTTCGAGACGGCCGCCGCGGACGAGGTCAACGCCCGGCACGCGCGGCGCAACCTGCTGCTGCGCAACATCGCGTCGGAGCGGCTCGTGCTGGCGACGCACACCGTGCGCACCCTGGCCGACGGCATCGATGACCCGCAAGCGCCCTGCACCAGCGCCTTCGCCCGCGAGCTCGACGCCGCCTACCGCGCCCGCCTGCTGGCCAACCGCCTGTACCGCAACGACCTCTTCCTCTCGGTCCTGCTGCGCCCGGCGGCCGCCGCCGAGGGCGGTCCGCTGGCCGCCCTGTTCGCGCGGCGCGCCCGCAGCGACCGCGCCCGCCCGGTCCACCCGGCCGGCCTCGACACGCTCAACGCGGCGGTCGCGGCGATCCTCGCCGAGCTCGACGACCACGCCCCGCGCCGGCTGGCACTGCGAACGGCCGGCGGCGTGCTGTTTTCCGAACCGGGCGAGGCGCTGCACCTCGTGCTCACCGGCCGCCGCCTGCCGGTGCCGCTGGTCGACGGTCCCCTCGGCGCGGCGATCTACACCGACCGCGTCATCGTCGGGCGCGAGGCCATCGAGATCCGCGGCCCCGGCGGTTCCACCTACGCCGCCGCCTTCGGCCTGCGCGAATACCCGGCGACCACCTGGCCGGGCATGTTCGACGCGGTGCTGGCCGCCCCCTACCGCTGCGTGCTGACGCAGACCTTCGGGTTCCTGGCCAAGCCGGCGGCGCAGGCCATCCTGACGCGCAAGCAGAACCAGATGGTGGCCGCGCAGGACAAGGCGGCCAGCCAGGCGCAGGCGCTGACCGAGGCCGCCGACCAGCTGGCCTCCAACGCCTTCGTCATGGGCGACCACCACCTGACCCTGGTCACCTTCGCCGACAGCCTGGAGAGCCTGCGCACGGTGGCGGCGCGGGCGCGGCGCGACCTCGCCGAGAGCGGCGCGGTCGTGGCGCGCGAGGACCTGGCGCTCGAGGCGGCCTACTGGGCGCAGCTGCCGGGCAACCTGCGGCTGCGCACGCGGCCGGGCGCCGTCAGCTCGCGCAACTTCGCCGCCATGGCCAGCCTGCACAACTACCCGGCCGGCGCGGCGCAGGGGTACTGGGGGGCGCCGCTCACCCTGTTCCGCACCACCGGGGGCACCGCCTACCGCTTCCACCTGCACGCCCCCACCGAGTCGGTGCGGGACCTCGGCAACGTCTTCGTCGCCGGGCCGGCCGGCTCGGGCAAGACGACGCTGATGCTGTTCCTGGCGGCGCTGGCGGGGCGGCAGGGCGCGCAGGTGGTGTTCTTCGACAAGGACCGCGGCGGCGAGATCCTGGCGCGCGCCGTGGGCGGCACCTACCTGGTCCTGCCCGCCGGGGCGCCGTCGGGGCTGGCGCCGCTGAAGGCGCTGTCCACGGCCCCGGCCGACGTCGCCTTCCTCAAGGGCCTGCTCACGCCGCTGATGCTGGAGCCCGGCCGGGAGCCGGCCCCGGAGCAGGAGCGCCGGCTGGAGCTGGGCCTGCGCGCCGTGCTGGCGCTGCCGCCGGCGGCGCGCTCGCTGGGCGAGCTGCGGGCGTTCCTCGGGCACGCCGACGCCGACGGGCCGGGGGCGCGGCTGGAGACGTGGTGCCGGGGCGGCGCCCTGGGCTGGGCGCTCGACAACGACGCCGACGCGGTGGCGCTCGACGCCCCGTTCCTCGGCGTCGACGTCACCGCCGTGCTCGACGACCCGGTGACCCGCGGCCCGATCCTGGCCTACCTGTTCCACCGCATCGAGGGCCTGCTGGACGGCCGCCGGCTGGTGCTGGCCATCGACGAGTTCTGGAAGGCGCTGCTCGACCCCGGCTTCCGCGAGTTGGTGAACGACAAGCTGAAGACGATCCGCAAGCTCAACGGGCTGGTGATGCTGGGCACGCAGTCGCCGGCCGACGCGCTGAAGAGCCCGATCGCGCACTCCATCATCGAGCAGTGCCCGACGCAGATCCTGATGCCCAACGCGCGCGCCGACGCCGCCGACTACCGCGCCGGGCTGAAGCTGACGGAGCCGGAGTTCCAGGCGGTGCGCGAGGAGCTGACGGCGGGCGGCCGGCGCTTCCTGCTCAAGCAGGGCACCGCCTCGGTGGCCTGCGAGCTGGACCTGGGCGGGCTGGACGACCTGGTCGCCGTGCTGTCGGGGCGCGCCGGCACGGTGCGGCTCATGGAGCGGCTGATCGCCGAATGGGGGCCGGAGCCCGACGCCTGGCTGCCGCACTTCCGCCGGCAGTGGCGCCAAGCCGCGTCGTAGGGACGGACAACGGAGGACGGATCCATGCGCAGACACACCACGGCCATCGCCGCCGCCGCGGCCACCGTTGCGATCAGCGCGGCCGCGGCGCTCCCCGCGCGGGCGCAGCACGCGGTGATCGACTCCGCCAACCTGGCGCGCAGCGTCCAGCAGATCGAGCAGCTGGCGCAGCAGCTGCAGGTCATGCAGCAGCAGTACCGGCAGCTGCTCGACACCTACCAGGCGGTCGCCCACGCCCCGGCGGACGCCCTGAACCGGCTTGGCCAACAGCTCGACGTGGATCGCTTGCGCAACGCCCTGCCGGACAGCGGCGCGCTCGGCCCGGTGATGAACGGCACCGCCCCCGGCCCCGGCGCCCTGGGCGCGGCCGCCCAGAGCCACCGCGAACGCAACCGCGTCTACGAACCGGCCGGCCCGGACTTCCAGGCCGGGGAGATGCGGCGCGCGGCGGCCAGCGTCGCCGGGGCGCAGGCGGTGGCGAGTGAGCTGTACCAGTCGGCGGCGGACCGCATCGCCGCCCTGCGCGGGATCGAGGGGCAGCTCGCCGCCGCCCCGGACGCCAAGGCGGTCGCCGACCTCGCCGCGCGGATCGGCGCGGAGCAGGCCTACATCCAGGCCCAGCAGGTCCAGGCGCAGTCGCTGGCGCTGTGGCAGCAGGCGCAGCAGCGCAACCAAGAGCAGCGCGAGCAGGAACGGCGCCGCCAGTCGATCGACGACCTCATCGAGCAGGCCAAAGCGCGGGGAGGCTGAGGATGGGACCGGTCACGACGGCATGGGCTTGCACCGTGCAAGCCCTGACGCTGCTGGTGCCGCTGCTGTCCGGCGCACCGGCGGCGGCGCAGAAGCCCTCGGCGGCTCCGCCGCGCACCGTGGGCTGGTACGCCGATCACCCGCAGGCCCGCGCCAGCGTGCAGCTGGCCTGCCTCGAGGATCCGGGCCGGCTGGGACGCGATGCCGACTGCCTCAACGCGCACCGGGCCAACGTGGAGGTCGCCCTTCGCGAGGCCCGCGCGCGCACCGGCACCATGGACCCCAACGACCCGGCTTTCTGGTCCAGCGATCCGGAAAATCGGCAGAGCAAACTCATCATGTGCCGCCGAAATCCGCAGCTAAACCACTGCGACGTAGCAATGCGCTCCCTGCTGATGGAAGCCGGGGCATCAGGGAGGTGATCGGCAATGGGCGAACTTCAGTGGCAGATCTTCGCCTACATCGTCTCCCAGGTGGAGACGCCGCTCGTCGCCGCCGTGACGGAGGTGCTCAACGCCTTCCTGGTCTTCGCGGCGGCGCCGCTGCGGGTGGCCCTGGTGCTGTACATCGCCTTGACCGGCATCCTCGTCCTGCGCGGTGCGGTCAGCGAGACCGGTGCCGTCCTGTTCGGGCGCATGCTCAGGATGATCCTGGTGGTCTGGGTCATCACGGGGGCCGGGGTGTACCAGCAGTACGTCTACGATGTCTTCTTCGCGACGCTTCCCGCCGCCCTGTCGGACGCCCTCACATCCTCGGGTGCTGTCAGAATCGTCAGTGCGAACAGCTTCGATCAGGTCTGGCTGCGGGCCTGGCGGGCCGGCCTCGAGGTGTGGCGCACGCTGGGCTGGAGCGACATCGCCGAGAAGGCGGTGGTGGTGCTGTTCTGGGCGGCCGCGATCCTGTCGACCGGCTTCTGCTTCGCCATCTGGCTGATCTCGCGCGTGATCCTCGCGCTGTACATCGCCGTTGGCCCGCTGCTGGTTCCGCTGGTGCTGTTCGCCGCCACCCGCGCCGTCTTCGAGCGCTGGATCGGTTCGCTGATCTCCTGCGTCATCCTCCAGGTCACCACCATCGTCCTGCTCTTCATAGTCCTTGCTGTCGAGCAAGAAGTTGTTAGCACCGTCACACGCATGGGATCGGTTGATCCCCTGGTGATGCTCCAGGTGCTGTTGGCCGGCGTGATCTTCTTCGCCGTCGCCGCCTACGTGGCCTTCCAGCTGCCGGCCTTCGCGGCCTCGCTGTCCGGCGGCCTCGCCTTCCACACCGGCGCGCTCGCCCGCGCCGCGCGGGGCGCCGTCGGCTCGGCCGGCCAGCGCCGCGTCGACGCCCACGGGAACACACACCACGCCGGCCGCTTCGGCGCGCTCGGCGCGCTGCACGCCGCCGGTTCGGCCGCCTGGGGCGGCGCGCGGGCCGCCGGCCGCACGGCGCACCACCGCCCGCGGCCGGCCACCGGCGGCTCCCTCTCCGACCGCAACACCCTGCTCTAGGCGCCCGCGCGGCACCAACGCCCGCGCCCCGTTCACGACAGGAGACGCCGCATGATGCACCGCCTTACGCTCGCCCTTCTCCTCTTCGTCCTGCCGGGCTGCGCCGACGACGCGCCACCCACCGACGCGTCCGGCCCGCTGCGCGCGCTGAACCCCGGCCGCTGGACGCCGGGCGCGGACGACCTGCGCACCCCGCTGGCCCCGGCCGCCGCGCCGTCGATGCGTACGGAGGCCGGCCGATGACCCTGACCGCCGCCACCCCGCCCCCCGCCGGCGCCTTCCAGGCCCGCCCGGTCCCCGCCGATCCGGCGCTGCTCGACGCCTATTTCGCCCGCGTCGCCAGCTACGAGGCCGACCGGCTGCGCGCCTGCCGGCGCGCCGCGCGCGCCGGCGTCGCGGTCGGCGTCGTCGGCGCCCTCGTTGGACTGGCCGGGGCGCTCGCCGTCGCCGCGCTGGCGCCGCTCAAGAGCGTGGTCCCTCTGGTCTTCCGCGTCGACAACGCCACCGGCGCGGTCGAGCGCGTCTACGACCTGCGCGGCGGCCCGATGGAAGCCAGCGAGGCCGAGCGGCGCTACTTCCTGTGGCAGTACGTGCGCCTGCGCCAGGGCTACAGCGCCGCCGAGGCGCAGGCCAACTTCGAGGCGGTGGCCCTGCTGTCGGCGCCGCCGGTGCAGGCCGAGTACGCCGCCGAGTTCCGCGGCTCCAACCCGGCCAGCCCGCAGGTCGTGCTCGGCCGCGACGGCACCGCCACGCTGCGCTGGGTGTCCACCAGCTTCCTCGGCCCCCAGCTCGCCCAGGTCCGCTTCGTCCAGCTCGAGCGCAAGGGCGACACCGCGCTGCCGGTCAAGCGCATGGTCGCCACCATCGGCTTCGACGTCGTCCCCGGGGCCGTCAGCGCCGCGTCCATCAACGTCAACCCGCTCGGCTTCACGGTCACCAGCTACCGGGCCGACATGGAGGTCACCCCATGACCCGCCGCCGTCTCGCCGCCGCGGCCCTGGCCGCCACCGCGGCCCTGGCCGCCGGCCCCGCCCGGGCGGAACAGGCGCCGCGCCCGGGCGGCCACGACCCGCGCGTCCAGGTCGTCGCCCACAACCCGATGAACGTCGTGCGCATCGTCGGCTGCCCGACCACCTCGACGCAGATCACTTTCGGGCCGGCCGAGGCGATCACCCAGGTGGCGATCGGCGACGCCGACGCCTGGCTGGCCCAGCCGGCCGGCAACATGCTGTTCCTCAAGCCGACCGAGGTCCGCCCCGCCACCAACGCCCAGGTCGTCACCACCCGGTCCGACGGTGCGGTGCGCTCCTACCAGCTGCGGCTGGTCGCCGAGGCGGCGGACGGCGAGGCATCGGCCATGTTCGCCGTCCACTTCCGCTACCCCGAGGACGAGCGCGCGGCCCGCAAGGCCCGCACGGCGCAGGCCGCGGCCGACGCCCGCGAACGGGCCGCCCAGGCCCGGCTTGCCGGCGCCTGGGCGCAGGGACCGCGCAACTGGCGCTACGTCGCCCAGGGCGCGGCGGCGCTCGAGCCGGCCGAGGTCAGCGACAACGGCCGCCAGACCGCCTTCCGTTTTCCCGGCAGCCGGCGTGTTCCGGCCCTCTACGCCGTGGCCCCGGACGGCGCCGAGACCATCGTCCCCCACACCATGGCCGGCGACCACGCCGTGGTGCAGACGACGGCGCGGGCGTTCGTCCTGCGCGACGGGCGCGCGGCGCTGCGCATCATCAACCGGGGCTTCGACCCGGCCGGCCGCGACCCGGGCACCGGCACCGGCACACCGGACGTCACCCGCACCGTGCGGAGGGCCGGCCGATGAGCGGCGACCCCCTTCCCCCACCGGGCGGCGCGCTGGCCGGCGAGCGCCACGTCTCCGATGTGGCCGGCCGGCCGCCGGCCATCGGCAGAAAGGCCGGCGTCGGCGTCATCGTCGCCGGGGCGGTGCTGGCCTGCGGCGCCATCCTGCTCACGGCGGAGCGGCCCGACCTCACGCCGCCGGACGGACCGCCGCCCCCGGCGCGCCCGACCGTCCGCTACGAACCCCCGCCCCCGCCGCCCGCCCAGCCGGTGACGCTGGCCGCGCCGCCGCCGCCCCCGCTGCCGGAGGCGCCGCCGGCGATCGTCCGCACGCCGGCGGCGTCCCCGCCGCCGCGTCCGCCGCGCCTGCTCGTCTACACCGCGGACGGCCCCGGCTCCGGCGGGGCCGGACACGGCGCCGGCGTCCCGTCGGGCGCCGGGCTGTCCGGAAGCTCGGGCGGCGGAGACGGTCCGATGGAGACGGACGACCTGGCGGTGCGCCTCCAGCCCACCCGGCTCACCGGCGTGACCGCCGACGTCCTGCGGAACCGGCCCTACCTGCTGACCACCGGGACGCTCATTCCCTGCATCCTGCAGACGGCGATGGACTCGACCCTGCCGGGGCTGGTGACCTGCGTCCTCCCCGAGGACGTGGCCGGCACGACCGGGCTGACGCTGCTCGACCGCGGGACGCGCGTGGTCGGCCAATTCCGCGGCGGCGTCCGCCAGGGGGTCGAGCGGATGTTCGTGGTGTGGACGCGGGCGGAAACGCCGCAAGGGGTGGTCATCGCGCTGGACAGCCCGGCCGCCGACGCGCTCGGGCGCGCCGGCCTGGAGGGCGCGGTCGACCGCCACTTCTGGCAGCGCTTCGGCGGGGCGCTGCTGCTGTCCACCGTCGACGGCGTCCTCCAGGCCGGCGTCGCGGCGGCGGCCAGCGCGGGCACGACCACCATCAACACCGGGCAGACGCAGTCGGTCATCGCCGAGACGCTGCGCGGCACCATCGCCATCCCGCCCACCGTGCGCAAGAACCAGGGCGAGCTGGTCAGCATCCTCGTCGCCCGCGACCTCGACTTCTCCACCGTCTACCGGGTGGCGCCGTCGGCCGGCCGGCCCCTGCCCCTGGTCCCCGGGGAGGTCCGGTGATGCGGCCCGGCGAGACGACGCTGCGGCTCCTGCTGGAGCCCATCGCCGGCTTCCTGGCGGACCCGGCCGTCACCGACGTCGTGATCAACCGGCCGGGCGAGGCCGGGGTGGAGGGCCGCGGCGGCTGGTCCTGGCACGCGGTGCCGGAGCTGGGCTACGAGCGCCTCGACGCCGTCGCCACGCTGTGCGCCGCGCTCGCGCAGCAGGACGTCGGGCCGGAGCGGCCGCTGTGCGCCGCCGTGCTGCCGGATGGCCAGCGCGTGCAGATCTGCCGCCCGCCCGCCGTCGCCGCCGGCACGCTGAGCCTGACGATCCGCCGGCCCTCCGGCTTCGTCCCGACCATCGCCGGGCTGGCCGCCGGCGGCCTGTTCGCGCGCACCGAACGCGCCGCCCGCCGCGTCCACCCGCGCGACGCCGAGCTGATGGAGCTGCACCGGGCCAGGGACTGGGAACGCTTCTTCCCGCTGGCGGTGCGGGCCAGGAAGACGCTGATCGCCACCGGCGACACCGGGTCCGGCAAGACCACCTTCGCCAAGGCGCTGATCCAGGCCATTCCACCGGACGAGCGCCTGATCACCATCGAGGACACCGCCGAGTTCATCGGCCTGCCGCAGCGCAACCGCGTGGCGCTGTTCTACAGCAAGGGCGGCCAGGGCCTGGCGCGCGTGCGCCCGGAGGACCTGATCGAGGCGGCGCTGCGCATGCGCCCGGACCGCGTCCTCATGCAGGAGCTGCGCGACGGGGCCGCCTTCACCTTCCTGCGCGCCGTCGCCGCCGGGCATCCCGGCTCCATCACCACCTGCCACGCCGGCGGCGCGATGGACGCCTTCGACGCGCTGCGCCTGATGGTCAAGCAGCACGACGCCGGCCGCCACCTGGCCGATGCCGACGTGCGCGCGTTCCTGCGCCAGCGGATCGACGTCATCGCCCACTGCCGGCGCGGCCCGGACGGCTTCGCCATCGAGGAGGTCTTCTTCGACCCCCTGGCGGCGATCGCCGAGGCTGCGGCCGCCATCCGCGCCGCCGGATGAGGGAGCCGCCCATGCCCGACCTCCACGACTGGCCGGCGCCGGCCAAGGCCCTGGCCGTCCTCGCCGCGCTGCTGGCCCTGGCCGTCCTGTGGTCGGTCGTGGCGTCGCTGGTCTTCCTGCTCGGCGTCGGCCGGCTCGACGCCGGCACGTGGCCGCTGCTCCAGTACTGGCTGTACCTGCACCACTACGGCCTCGCCCACCCGGCCGCCGGGCCGTGGCTCAGGATCGCGGGCGGGGCCGCGACCGCCGTCCCGGTGCTGCTGCTCCTCGGCCGCCTGGCGCGCGCCGGCCGGCCGGGCGGCGGACGGCGCCCGCTACACGGCGAGACGCGCTGGGCGACGCGCCGCGAGCTCGCCCGGGCCGGCTTTTACGCCGGGGCCGGCGGCCTCTTCGTCGGCCAGGACCGCCGCGGCCGCCACCTGCGCTTCGGCGGCCCGGAGCACGTCGCCTGCTACGCCCCGACGCGCTCGGGCAAGGGGGTGGGCCTCGTCATCCCCAACGCGCTGCTCTACGAGGCGTCGCTGGTCTGCCTGGACGTCAAGAAGGAGACCTGGGCGGCGACGGCCGGCATCCGCGCCGCCGCCGGGCAGACGGTGGTGCTGTTCGACCCGCTCGCCCCGGACGGGCGCACGGCGCGCTACAACCCGTTCACCTACGTGCGGCGCGGCACCATCGACGCCTTCGAGGACATCCAGCGCATCGCCCAGATGGTTTTTCCGCACGTCTCCGGCGACCAGCAGTTCTGGACCGACGCCGCGCGCTCGGCCTTCACCGGGGTGGCGGGCTTCCTGGCGGAAACGCCGGAGCTGCCGCTGACCTTCGGCGAGGTGCTGCGGCTGCTCTCCAGCGTCGACGGGGCGCGCGCGATGATCGAGCGCATCGAGGCGCGGCGCCAGCGCGGAGCGCCCTACACCGAGGCCACGGTGAAGGCGCTCGAGGACTACCTGAAGGGCTCGCCCGACCTGGTGAACTCGATCCGCAAGACGGTCACCGCACGGCTGTCCTTGTGGTTCAACCCGCGCATCGACGCCGCGACCGCCGAGAGTGATTTCGACCTGCGGGCGCTCAGGACAGCGCTGCACGCCGTCTACATCGGCGTCAGCCCCGACAACATCGCCCGCCTGCGCCCGCTGCTGGCGCTGTTCTTCCAGCAGCTCGTCGACGTCACGGTGCGCACGCTGCCCCAGCACGACCCGGCGGCCCGGCACCAGGTGCTGGTGCTGCTCGACGAGTTCCCGCTCCTGGGTCCCATGCCGGTGCTGGCCGACGCCTTCGCCTACGTGGCCGGCTACGGCATGCGGCTGATGCTGATCATGCAGAGCAAGGCGCAGCTGCGCGACCGCGACCTCTACGGCCCCGACAAGGCCGAGGCCGTCCTCGACAACTGCGGCCTGGAGGTGGTGTTCGGCACCAAGGACCTGAAGCTGTGCGAGGAGCTGAGCGCGCGGCTGGGCTACGCCACGGTGGACGGCGTGGCGCGCAGCGGCCCGCGCTTCTGGCGGGTCTTCCGGCGCGACCGGCTGAGCGTGACCGAGACGGACCAGCGCCGCGCCCTGCTGCTGCCGCAGGAGGTCGCCCGTCTGGCGCCGACGGAGGCCATCCTGATCCGGCCCGGGATGCACCCGATCCGGGCGCGGCGCATCCGCCACTTCCAGGACCGCGCCTTCACCCGCCTGCTGCGCCCCGCCCCGGCGGTGCCGCCGATCGACATCCCGGTGCGCCTCGACCAGGGCAAGGGCTTCGAGCCGATCGCCGCCGCCGTGTCTGCCCCCACCCAGGCGCCCGGCGCCGCGGCCCGCCCGGCGCCGCGGCCCACGCGCGGCCGGCGGGCGGCGGGCAACGGCGCCGCCACGGGTGCCGGTGCCACGGGTGCCGGCGCCTCCGATGCCGGATCGGCCGTGGGCGGCGCCGGGCGGGCGCCGCCCGCGGCCGATCCGCGGCCACTCGACCCGGCGGCCCCGGCGGCCCTGCGGCCGCATCAGGCGGACGGCCTCATCGCCGCCATCCTCGGCACCGAGGTCGACCTCAGCGGCTGCGGGCTGGCGGACGGCAAGGCGGCGGTCGCCGCCATCATCGACGCCGTCCCGACCGTCGGTCGGCCCTCCGGCGGCCGGGGCGCCGCCGGCGCATGAGCATGGGATCCGCCGTCACCCCCGCGGCACAGGAGACGTGAGCCATGAGCCTTGCCGACTGGCTGCCGGACAGCATGCGCCCGGCCAACAGCATCGCACTCCGTCCCGTGGCCGATCCACCGCGCGGGCCTGGCGTGCACGGTGCAAGCCCGCCCCCTGGCGCGGGCGCGAGCCGGGGGACATCCCAGGCACCGGCGGCCGGGGACGGCGGACCGGCCCCCGCGCCCCGGTCGAGGCCGGCCGCCCGGACGGCGCCGGATCCCCTCGCGCACGCCTACTACGTCGAGGACGCGGACGGCGAGCGACGCTACTACGACGACCACCGGGGGCAAAGCCTCGCCCTGCGCGCCACGGAGCGCACGATCAGCACCCGGCGCGAGGATCGCAAGACCATCGCGGCGATGATAGTCCTGGCCGCGGCGCGCGGCTGGACGGCCGTGGAGATCAAAGGCACCGCCGCGTTCCGGCAGGAGGCGTGGATCGCGGCGCAGGTCCATGGCCTGGAGGCGCACGGCCACCGGCCCACCGCCCTCGACCGCCAGGAAGCCGAGCGGCGCCGGGCGGAGCGCGGAGCGCCGAACGGGCCGCGCCCGGCCACCGTCGCGGCGCCGGCCCCGGCCGAAACCGGACCGCCGGCGCCCGCGCCGCCCCCCGCGCCGGACCGAACGGCTCCGCCCCCCCGGACGGCGGGCGGGCCGGTGCCGGACGGCAACGGAAACGCGCTGCAGGCCGCTCACCGGGCGCTCTCGGCCGACGGGCGGCTGGTGCTCGCGGCGCTGTCGGAGACGATCGACCGGCGGATGAGCCGGATCGCCGGCGCCGCCAAGGCCGACCTGAAGCGCTTCGTGGCCACGGAACTGCTGAAGAAGGAGCGCGCCGAAGGGCCGGTGGTGCTGTCGGCCACGCAGAAGCGGGCGGTGCTGGCGCCCGAGCCGGCGCGGACGGCACCGGACGGCGCGGGTCCGGCGCGCCGCGCGGAACCGGAAGCGCCGCGCCGCAGCCGGTGATGGGGCAACGGCGCAAGCCACGGGTGGCGCAGAGCCGTGCCGCCCTGTTCTCCGTGACCGTGCCGCCAGCCCGGGGCGTCACCCGGAGGGCCGAGACGGCGCCGGGGCCGCCGGTCACGGCGCCGCCGTGACGCCGGTGCCCCGGCGTTGGCTCGGTGAGGAGGCGCCGCAGCACCGACGAATAGCACCGGAGGATCTGGCACGGACGGGCCGACAGCTTCCAAGCTCCGAAGAACGGGCTTGCAAGGGAGCGCTGGGGACGGCATCGGTCCGATCGGCGACATCGACCGGACGTTTCCATCCACGCCCCCGCACGGGGAGCGACGAGGTGGCGTCTGAAATCAAGGCGCTTCCCCCGACAACGCGCCCGGCCCGCAGAACATCACGGCATCCGTCCACGACCGACACAGGTCAGTTCCTCAGCTCGGAGCAGCAGTATCTCCTGCGGGTGCGACGCGAGGCGGAGCGCCGCCGGGCCAGGAGGCAGCAGGTCTCCGTAGGGGGCGCCTTGGTGGCGACCGTCGGTGTGGCGACCATCCTCGCGTTGCCGCGCCGATTTCGGGGTCTGAGCAGCAACGGACACTGTTGGCGAATTCCGGGGCTACGCGATGGATCGTTGGAGAGCCGCGAAACGACAGATGCGGGGTCAGGGATGAGCCTCTCCTCCGGAATTGCTGCCACGCAGGCGAAGGGCTTCATAGAGCTGCGCCGGACCAAGCAGGATGTCCAGCAGCCCGCTGCGGACCTTCTCGGAATCAAGCGCCTGCTTGCTCATGGTCGTGTGGGCGGCGAAGGCGTCCATGACGGCGTTCAGCAGTTCGCTGTTCAGGTCAGGCGAGTTGGCGAACTGCTCCTTCGTGTTGTTGGCGGCCTGCTGCACCAGGATCTCGGATTCCAGCAGCTTGCCCTTGAGGACGTTGTTCACGTAGACGAGCTTGTCGTCGTCGGTAAGTTCGCCGTCGAACAGGGTGTTAACCTTGGCGATGATGTCGGCCAGAAGCGCTTTGGCCTTCTCCTGCACCTCGCCGCTGCCCGGCTCCGTCAGCGGCTTGAGCTTTTCGCCGCCGCCGCCGGTGAGCGCCAGGTCGCGCTTGCCGCGGTCGGTCAGCTTGTGGTGGGTCAGCACCACCTTGGAAATGTCCACCCCCTCGCGCTCCCGCCCGAACTCCAGCAGCGGCAGCAGGCGCTTGTAGAAGATGGCCCGCTTCTCGATGGCGGTGTTGCCGTAGTCGAAAATCTGGGAGAGGAACACGTAGACCCGCAGGAACGCGCCGAGGTTCCGCTTGA
This sequence comes from Azospirillum sp., assembly GCF_035627195.1. Classification (GTDB taxonomy): domain Bacteria; phylum Pseudomonadota; class Alphaproteobacteria; order Azospirillales; family Azospirillaceae; genus Azospirillum. The sequence continues at coordinate 17,317 of NZ_DASPMG010000408.1, read as the reverse complement.
ACAGGATGAGCGCTTCGATTTCGTCGTTGGCGTCCTGCTCGCCCTTGGCGTTCTGGCTCGCGCGGGCCTCCTTCAAGGACTCGGTGGCGGCCTTGTAGCGCCTCAGCAGGCGGTCGGCCACCGGCTCCAGGGCGGCGGCAAGCTGGCCCTGAGTGGCGTTCGGGTCCAGGTCCACCTTGACGACCCGGTCCACCTCCCCGTCGTCGTAGAAGCCTGTGGCGTCCAGCTTGGCGCGCAGGTCGAACACGAGGTTCGGGTCCGTCGCGCCTTCCAGTTCGGCGGTCTCATAATAGGTTCGGAAGGCCCTCAGCACCTCGTCCGGCTCGTTCACGAAGTCCAGGACGTAGGTGGTGTCCTTGCCAGGATGGGCACGGTTCAGCCGGGACAGGGTCTGCACGGCCTGGATGCCCGCGAGCCGCTTGTCCACGTACATGCCGCACAGCAGCGGCTGGTCGAAGCCGGTCTGGAACTTGTTCGCCACCAGCAGGATTTGGAAATCCGGGGTGGCGAAGGCGTCGCGGATGTCGCGGCCTTTCAGGGTGGGGTTCAGGGCCGCGCCGGTTTCGGAGAACGGGTCCGGGCCGGACTCTTCGTCCTTCACCTCGCCGGAGAACGCGACGAGCGTCCCGATGGCGTAGCCGGACTTCCTGATGTAGCCGTCGATCGCGAGCTTCCAGCGCACCGCCTCCACGCGGCTGGCGACCACCACCATCGCCTTCGCCCGGCCGTTCAGCAGCGGGGAGACGTTCTGGCGGAAATGTTCCACCACCACCTGGACCTTCTGGGTGATGTTGTAGGGGTGCAGCCGCACCCAGCGCATGATGCCCTTCATGGCCTCGCTGCGCTCGACCATCGTGTCGTCCCATTCCTGGCCGCCGGAGGCCAGGCGGAACGCCAGCTTGTAGGGCGTGTAGTTCTTCAGCACGTCGAGGATGAAGCCCTCCTCGATGGCCTGCCGCATGGAGTAGACGTGGAAGGGCGCGGGCAGATTGCCGGGTCCGGCGGGCTGCGACGGATCGGGGCGGCGGCCGAACAGCTCCAGAGTCTTCGCCTTCGGCGTCGCCGTGAACGCCACGTAGGTGATGCCCGCATCCTTGGCGCGGGTCGCCATCTGAGCCGCCAGCAGGTCTTCCGTGCCGATCTCGCCGCCGTCGGCCAGCGCGTTCAGTTCCTCGGGCGACAGCACCTGCTTCAGTTTGCTCGCGGCCTCACCGGTCTGGGAGGAATGGGCCTCGTCGGCGATGACGGCGAACCGCTTGCCCTGGGTGGCCGCCAACTGCCGGACGGTCTCCAGGGCGAAGGGGAAGGTCTGGATGGTGCAGACGACGATCTTCTTGCCGCCGGACAGGGCCTCGGCCAACTGGCCGCTCTTGCTCTGGTTCTCGCCGGTGATGGTGGCGACGACGCCGGCGGTGCGCTGGAAGCCGAAGATGGCCTCCTGCAACTGCGCATCCAGCACGGTCCGGTCGCTGACCACCAGCACGGAGTCGAACACCTTGGTGTTGGCGTCGTCGTGAAGGTCGGCAAGGAAGTGCGCCGTCCAGGCGATGGAGTTGGTTTTGCCGGACCCGGCGGAGTGCTGGATGAGGTATTTGCTCCCGGCGCCTTCCGCCAGCACGGCCGCCACCAGCCTGCGTGTGGCATCCAGTTGGTGGTAGCGGGGGAAGATGACGGCGGTGATCCGCTTCTTGCTGTCTCGTTTGGCGACCAGATACCGCCCCAGGATCTCCAGCCACCCGTCCGGTGCCCATACCTCCTCCCACAGATAGGCCGTGCGGTGACCGGCGGGGTTGGGCGGGTTTCCGGCGGCCCCGCCGTCGCCGAGGTTGAACGGCAGGAAGGTGGTGGCCGCGCCGTCGAGCTTGGTCGTCATCCGAACTTCGGAGTTGCTGACGGCGAAATGCACCAGGGCGCCGCGTGGGAACTCCAGCAGCGGTTCCGCTGCCCCTTGCCCCTTGGGGCGCGGCTGCCGGTCGAAGCGGTACTGGTCCACGGCGTCGGCAACCGACTGGGTGAAGTCGGACTTCAACTCGGCGGTCGCGACGGGCACGCCGTTCAGAAACAGCACAAGGTCGATGGCGTTCTCGTTGTGCAGGGAATAGCGGACCTGCCGGAGGACGCGAAGGCGGTTGGCGGTGTAGCGGGCCTGCAAGTCGGCGTTCATCGCCAGGGCGGGCTTGAACTGCGCCAGCATCAGCGGCTGCCGCAACCCGAGCAGTTCGACACCGTACCGCAGCACGTCCAGCGTGCCCCGGTCATCCATCTGCTTCCGGATGCGGTCCAGCAGCACCGATTCCGCGGTGGCACCGTGGTTCCTGGTCAGCGTCTCCCACGCCTTGGGCTGGGTCGCCCGAACCCACGCGATCACGTCGGCCGGAAACAGGGCGCGGGCGCGGTCGTAATGGGCCGCGTCGCCATCAGCATACCGCCATCCGCGGGCCGCCATGACGGCGCAGATTTCGGTCTCGAAGGCGATTTCACGGTGCAGGCTCATGACCGTTCCACCCTTAACTGAGTGCGGGAGTTAGTTAACGAAACGATGATTCCCTTAACTTAGGAAGGGCGTAAGGTAACGGTGGAAAGCGTAGCTGCGGCCCCGCTGCTGGCCGGTGATCTCGACCAGGATGCCCAACTGCATCAGATCACGGATCAGCGCGTTCGCCGTCGGCGTGCTGACGCCAAGGGCTTGTTCGATGTCGGCGGCCGAGACGATGGGCTTGCGGTACAGCAGGTTCAACGCCTGCCGGGCGTTCGGGGTGCGCTTGCCCAACCCCAGAACGGCCTGTTCCACCTCGGTGCGCAGCGCCAGAATCTGGCGGAACACGTCCCGGCCCTTGGTGGCGGTCTCGGCCACGCCGTTGAGGAAGAAGCGCACCCAGTGGATCAGGTCGTTCGAGACGCGCACCCGCATCAGGGCGTCGTAGTAGCTGGCCCGGTTGCGCTCGAAGAAGTCCGACAGGTACAGCGACGGCTTCGCCAGCAGCCCGTGGCCGACCAGATAGAGCGGGATCAGCAGGCGCCCGATGCGGCCGTTGCCGTCCAGGAAGGGGTGGATGGTTTCGAACTGGTAATGGCTGATGGCGATCCGCACCAGATGGGGCACGGCGACGGTGTCGTTGTGCCAGAACTTCTCCAGGTCGCCCATCAGGTCCGGCACCCCGTCGGGATGCGGCGGGATGAACACGGCGTCGCTGACGCTGGACCCGCCGATCCAGTTCTGGCTGGTGCGGAACTCGCCGGGCTGCTTGTGCTCGCCGCGGACCCCCTGCATGAGGATGGCGTGGGTCTGTTTCAGCAGGCGGTTGGACAGCGGGAGGGATGCGAGTTCGGCGATGGCCGTGTTGACCGCATCGATGTAGTTGCGGACCTCGCGCCAGTCGTCGCGCTTCTCCGGCTGGATCTGCTCCTCCGGCATCAGGGCTTCGTCGATGCCGGTCTGCGTGCCTTCGATGCGGCTGGAGGTCTGGGCCTCCTTGACCACGTGCATCTGGATGAACAGGTCGATGTCGGGGACGATCAGGGAGAAGGCGTTCAACTCGCCCAGGGCCCGGTTGGCGGCCTCCAGCAGCGTGTTGACGGTCGGGTCCTCCCACGTCCATTCGTGGTTCACGGGGACCGGTTCGAAGCTCTTGTACTGGTAGCGCGGCTGCCAGCGCCCGGCCTGGAACGTCTCGAACTTCATGCGGCGGCCTCCGCTTCCACCACTCCGCGCACGTCGATCTTGCCGGTGACGGCGGCGGAAATCAGGGCGGAGCGGCGCTCCTTGAGGAGGTCGATGGCGCATTGCGCTTCAGTGATGAGGGCGTCGATCCCGATTGTTTCCTGCTCCAGAGCGCGGACAATGCTCAGTTGCTCGTCGAGCGGAGGGAACGCAAAGCGGTAGCGCCGCAGTGCTTCCGCCGTTAGGTGCTCGATCGTGGCTTGACTACCTCCGGCTACGAACACTCCCCGGCGGGTAGCATTTTCCATAACGAAGAAGAAGAAACGGCTGTCGTCCCTCTCGGAATCTTGTGCCCGTAGTCGATGCAGCGCTTTCTGGTAATAGCACTCCTCAACATCTCCAAGCCAGACAGCGGAGCGCCCGACGTAGCTTCCTCCTTCGTTAACGAGAAGATCCCCAGGGAAAAGCCGATACTTCTCCCGATCCTGCTCGTCAAAGTCCATCTCCGGAAGGTCTTCGATGTTAATTTTACCCCATTGAACATCGAAGACACGAAGGTATGGGCGAAGGTGCTCTCCCGTGATCTTACTGGAGTCCAGCATCTTGCCCAATTGAACCTCGTAACGATAGGAAACCGGCACTACCTCCCAATGCTCCGGCACCTCGCCCAACCATTCGATGCCCGAATCCTTCATGGGGGCATCGGGGTTCAGGCCCTTGGTGACGGCATGGGAAATGACGGCCTGCCGTTTCTCCTTCAGCAGGTCGATGAGTTTCTCCTGCTCGGCCACCAGCGTGTCTATCTTTGCCGTCTCGCGGTCGAGGAAGGCGGTGATAGATTCTTGTTCGATATATGGCGGCAAAGGAATTTTAATTTGGAGGAATTTATCAGGCTCAAGCCGCCACTGTTCGTTGCGAATACCGTTCGATATCAGTCTGTAAACGTCTGGCATGGCGCGTGAACGAAGTAGGTTATAGAGATAGCCTGAAATCTCAGAATGTCTTTTCTCAAAAACCGCATAATCAGGGCTGGTGATCCCGTAAAACTGAGATATGCCAAGAGAGCCTTGCCACGCCTTCATTTTATTAACAACCAGATCTCCCTCTAGAACTGTTTGGTAGAGGGAAAGGTCGTCTGGCGTCTTATTGTTGTTATCTGTTCTTGATGATTTCTGCACAACGCCGTATTCACGGTACACTGATAGAACTGGCGCGTCCACATTATCTTGCCTTTTTACAAAACGATACAGTGCTTTGATGGGTGTCAGAGTCCAATGCCCCGGCACCTCGCCCAGCCACTCGACGCCGCTGTCCTTATAGTCGGCATAGCGCGGGAAGCTCATCCCATCACCTCGGTCAGCATGGTTTGAATCCGGCTCACCACGGCCTTCAGATCCCGGTCGATCTCCTCCAGCGGCCGCGGCGGCTTGAACACGTAGAAGTGCCGGTTGAACGGGATTTCATAGCCCACCTTGGTCTTCTCGTGGTCGATCCAGGCGTCCGGGGCGTGGGGCAGGACCTCGCGCTTGAAGTAGGTCTCCACGTCCTCCGTCAGCGGCAGGTTCTCGGTGTCGCGCAACGCGGTGTCCGGCTGCGGCTTGCCCTTCTGCTTGCCCTTCCGGCCCAGCACCACCTTGCCCGTGTCGTCGCGCAAGGGGCGTTCGACGGTGATGGTGCGGTAGCCGAAATCCTCGTTCCGGAAGATGCGGCTGATGGGCTTGCCGTCGGTCCGGGCTTCCTCGAACCGGCCGAACAGGCGGGTCACCTCCTGGATGTGCTCGTCCGACAGTTCCTTGCGCTTGCTGCCCAGGCTCTTGCGCATCTTCCGCCACATGCCGCTGGCGTCGATCAACTGGACCTTGCCCTTGCGGTGTTGCGGCTTCCGGTTGCCGACCACCCAGACGTAGGTGGCGATGCCGGTGTTGTAGAACATGTCGGTGGGCAGGCCGATGATGGCCTCCAGCAGGTCGTTCTCGATGACGTGCCGCCGGATCTCGCTCTCGCCGCTGCCCGCCCCGCCGGTGAACAGCGGCGAGCCGTTGAGGACGATGGCGAAGCGGCTGCCGCCCTCGGCCGCCGGACGCATCTTGGACAGCAGGTGCAGCAGGAACAGCATGGAGCCGTCGGACACCCGCGGCAGGCCGGGGCCGAAGCGCCCGTCGTAGCCCCGGGCCTCGTGCTCCTTCCGGACCTCCTTTTCGACCTTCTTCCAGTCCACGCCGAAGGGCGGGTTGGACAGCATGTAATCGAAGCGCCGCGCGCCGTGGCCGTCCTCGGACAGGGTGTTGCCGAACACGATGTTCGCCACGTCCTGCCCCTTGATGAGCATGTCCGCCTTGCAGATGGCGTAGGATTCCGGGTTGAGTTCCTGGCCGGACATCGTCAGGCGGGCATCGGGGTTGTGCTCCGCCAGATACTCTCCAGCGGTGGACAGCATGCCGCCGGTCCCGGCGGCGGGGTCGTAGACGGTGCGCACCACGCCGGGCTTGGACAGCACGTCGTCATCCTCGATGAACAGCAGGTTCACCATCAGGCGGATGACCTCGCGCGGGGTGAAGTGCTCACCGGCGGTCTCGTTGGACAGTTCGGCGAAGCGGCGGATCAGTTCCTCGAACACCAGCCCCATCTGGTGGTTGTCCACCCGGTTCGGATGCAGGTCGATGCCCGCGAACCGTTCGGCCACCTGATACAGCAGACCGGCCTTGGCGAGCCGCTCCACCTGCGTGTGGAACTCGAACCGCTCGAAGATGTCGCGCACGGCAGGGGAGAACGCGCCGAGGTAGCTGAACAGGTTCTCCCGGATGTGGTCCTGGTCGCCGACCAGCGTCTTCAGGTCCAGCGGGGACGTGTTGTAGAAGCTCTGCCCCGCCTTGCGCAGCAGGAACGGTTCGGGGTTGATGCCCTGCTTCCGTCTTTCCTCGAACTCGGCCAGCACGGCGGGCTTGGTGGCCTCCAGCACGCAGTCCAGGCGGCGCAGGACGGTGAAGGGCAGGATGACCCGTCCGTACTCGGACTGCTTGTAGTCGCCGCGCAGCAGGTCGGCGACCGACCAGATGAAGGATGACAGCGCCTGTTGGTTCATGCCGTGGGGTCTCTTTGGTGTGCGCCGGACGGTGACGTGGACGACGGAGAGTACGGGGAGCGTCGGGGAACGGCAAGAAGGGCCTACCGCCACAGGTAGTCGGCATGGCGGGGATGCTCCGCCAAAGGCGATCTTCCCTCCTGGTTGGCGGAACGGCGCCACCGCGTCCCGCCGGCTTCCCTGACGTGTTCCGGATGTTCTGGTGTTCCCGGTGGTTCAGGAACCGCCGGGAATGCTTCGGATGGTTGTTCCATCACGGTCGGCCTTCTGCCGGGTGGCCGCCGCCATCGCTGCCGCCAGTTGGTCCCGTGGAAGAGCGACCGTGATGAAGCGGGCCCGGTCAGGCGGCAGGTCGCCCGATGCCGTCATGGTGATCTGCACCGTCATGTCGCTCATCGCGACATCGACCACCACGGCGTCGTCTCCGAAATCGACCTCGTGCCGCCTGCCGTTGTTTCCCCTCAGGATCGCGAACACGGTTCCTCGCAGCTTTGCCTTCGTTCGGCGCACCATACGGCAGCGGTGTAACCGGTGGAACACCTGGAACTCGGGCACACCGGCTTCCCGGACGACGCCATGGCGGCGTAGACCGCGGCGGCCTCCCAGCGCCTTGTCCCCGTGGACGTCCTCCGACACGCCGCCGCTGGCCCCGAACCGGCGGCGACCGCGCCGGCAGGTCCGCCTGACACCCGGCAGGCCGGCTCATGCCGAAGCCGCCGGCCGGCGCAGTTCCCATCCGCGCCGGCCGGTCGGCCGCCGTCAGCGGCCCGTGGCGAGGCGGCGGGCGTCCTCGAGCAGGCTCCAGGCGAGGTGCTCCTTCTCGGACGCCTCGGCGGTGGGGCCGGTGAAGAGCACGCCGTTCTCGGTGCACTCCCAGCTCCACAGCACCCACAGGCGGACCACCAGGCCGGCCGGGGTGGTGGCGGGGATCGCCGCGATGCGCGTCTCCAGGGCCATCAGCGCGTTCATGTGCAGCTCGCTCGCCGGGGTGTCGTCGGGGTCGGTCTCCTCGTACTGGCGCAGCATCACTTGGTGCTCGGCGCCCAGGCGCAGCAGTTCGGCATCGCCGTCGTCAGGCAAAGCTGTGCTATTCTCGGAATCAGCCATGATCCGCAGCTCCACTCAGCTCGGGTTGTGGTCAGGCCGGGCCGGGAGATCCTACCCTCCCGGTTCGGCCGCCTTGCATTCTCATACAAGGTGTGAAACCGTCTCACAGCTTGGCGAGGCGGTCAATGGCAATTGTGTGAGAATGTGAGATGCGGAAAGACGCTGCCCTTTCCTTTCGCGTGCCCATCGAACTCAAGGAAGCCCTGGAGCGCGCTGCGAAGGACGATGAACGTTCGGTGTCGTTCATGGTCGAGCGGGTGTTGCGGAACTGGCTGATCGAAAACGGCTACCTGCCGAAGCCGGAGACGTGAGCCGCGAGCGGCCGGATGCTTGACTCCTGTCCGGTCCGGCGCCAGATGTGCTCACAATACGGCGGGTCCCCTGTCCTTCGGGACGGTGCGGGTCCGTTTTCGTGTGTGCCCGTGCCGCGGATAAGGCTGTTCGTCCTCACCGCGCCTGCGAGCGCACCACCGTCTCCAGCAGGTCGGCCGCCAGCCACAGGCCGGCCTCGTCCAGCACGCCCAGGCTGGCACGGATGCGCTCGCGCTCCCGGGTCGCGGCGTCGGTCGGCACATCGGCGTCCACCCCGGCCATCGGCGCCTGCCCGAACGCCTGGTCGGGCGTGATCGCCAGCACCGCGCACAGCCGCACGAACACGTCGGGGTGCAGGTTCTGCTTCGCCGTGCCGGTGATGTAGCGGCTGAACGCCTTGTACTTCACGCCGGCGCGCGCCGCCGTCTCGTCGACGCCGAGCCCGAGGAAGTCCATGCGGCGCCGGAGCCGCTTCGCAAGCGCGTGCATGCCCCCACCATGTTCGGGCTGGACATTCCCCGGCCATGGGATAAGTTCAGATTTGAATTCCCGTCATGACTCGGGCGCCGCCACCCCGGCCGCCCGGTCGTGCACGCCCGGCCGGTCCCACTGCCCCTCAGGCCGCATCAGCAGGAGGTGCCCGGAATGCAGCGTCAGCGCGTCCACCGGCCGTTTGCGCACCCCGGCGATGGCGACGCATTCGTAGCCGCCGATGCGGAACACGCCGTCCTCCATCGGCTCCGCCCCGAACAGCGTCCAGAACGGCAGAACGTCGCGCAGCGAGCGCCCGTAGAAGCGGGTGAAGCCCTTGCGCCCCAGGAAGCGGAAGGTCTGGCGCGCCAGCTTCAGGGCGACGTTGCCGGCGAACGCCGGGGCGCGGAACTTCGGCAGCACGGCCAGCCGCTCGGGCATCGCGAAGTCGCCGAAGTAGCGGATGCGCATCGCCCCGGCCGGCTCGCCATCCACCGTCGCCAGGATGTGGGTGCCGGTCAGGTCGTTGCCGTCGAACTCGCGCCCGTAGGGGGTGGCGTGCTCGCCCATGAACACCGCCGCGCGCACCGCCAGCGCCTGCTGCAGGCCGTCGAAGCCGGTCACCACCGCCACCTGCACCCGGCCGGCGCCGCCCTGCCCTTCCGGCCGCTGATCGGTCCCCATGCCCATGTCCGCATTCATGTCCCCGGCTCCCCTGCTGCCGGGGCGGACTGTAGGGCAGGCGCCGTCCGCCCCGCCTCGCCCGATTCCGTTCCGATGCCATTCAAATCCGCATGAGCGCCCTCGCCCCCGCCGACTGGATCCACCTGCCCTACTTCCTGGAGGCGGCGCGTTGCGGCAGCTTCACCGCCGCGGCGCGCCGGCTCAACAGCAGCCAGCCCACGGTGGGGCGCCACGTCGAGGCGCTGGAGGCGCGGCTGGGCACGGCGCTGTTCCGCCGGGTGGCGCACGGCGTGGTGCTCACCCCGGCCGGCACGCAGGTCCTGGGCGTGGCCGAGGAGATCGAGCGGCTGGTGCGCCTCGCCCGCAGCCGGGGGGCGGCGGAGCTGGGGCTGAGCGGCACCATCCGGCTGTGGACCTCCGACGGGGTCGGCGGCTACTGGCTGACGCCGCGGCTGGCCGGCTTCCAGCACGCCTACCCCGGCATCGCTCTGGAGATGCTGTGCTCGCACGACGTGCCCGACGTCTCGCGCCTGGAGGCCGACGTGGTCGTCACCCACCACGAGCCCACCCACCCCGACGTCGTGCCGATCGCCAGCGCGCGCATGGTCTTCAAGCCCACCGCCGCGCACAGCTACCTGCGCGCGGCCGGCACGCCGCGCACGCTGGCCGACCTGACGCACCACGCCATCTGCGACCACCTGCACTACCCGCGCGGCGGCGCCTGGGCGGCGTGGGCGGATCTGGTGGCCGGGCACCGCTCGGTGGTGCTGCGCACCAACTCCTCGCTGACCTTGGGCATGGTGACGCTGCTCGGGCACGGCGTCAGCATGCAGCCGACGACCATCGCCCGGCGCGAATCGACGCTCACCGTGCTCGACCTCGACGGCTATTCGGCCCCGGTGTCGTTCTGGCTGGTCTGCCACCGCGAGACCAAGGACATCCCGCGCATGCGCGCGCTGATCGACTTCCTGCGCAGCGCCCTGTTCCGCCAGGGCGGGCTGCTCGACCTCGACGCCGCCGTGCCCGGCGACACGCCGCTGCGCGACTTCATCGCGGAGTAGCCCTACCCCTCGGATTCGGGCCGTCCGGCGCCGGCGCGGTGGTGGGCCAGACGGTCGAGCAGGTCGGCGGCCAGCGCCCGGTTCTCCGGCGCCAGGCCCTCCGCGACGGCCAGCACGCGCGCCACCGCCGCCGCCCGGGCGTCCGGCGGGACGGGGTCGGCGCCGTCCATCGGCTCCAGCCCGAGCGCCTGGTTGGGAGTGATGGCCAGGATCTCGCACAGGCGCCGGAACTGCTCGGGCTGCAAGCCGTGGCCCAGCGTGCCGGCGAGGAAGCGGCGCAGCGTCTTGTGGTCGATGCCGACGTGGCGGACCACCGCCGCGCTCGCCAGCCCCAGATGCGCCATGCGGCCGCTCAGCCGTTTCGCCCAATCACCCATGGCGGCGAGGATGTTCGCGCTGGACGGCAGGCGCCTATGGGATAAAATGGGATTCATGTTCCTCCATATACGCGAGCCATCCATGCCCAACCTCCCGGTGCCAGCTTCCCAGGACGGGGTTTCGCCGCTGCGCCGGCTGCGCCGGACGGTGCGGGTTGCCGGCCGCCCGGCGGCGGTGCGCCTGGAGTCCGGCTTCTGGGAGCAGCTGCGGCATATCTGCGCGCGCGAGGCCGTCACCCTGGACGCGCTGTGCACCGCCCTCGACGCCCGGCGGGGCCATGAGGGGCTGGGGCCGGCGTTGCGCCTGCTCGTCGTCACCTACTTCCGCAGCGCGTCGCCGCCGCCGCGCGACGCGGAGGCACCGGCGGACGGCCATGGGTCGGCACGGCTGCGCAGCGTGCTGGCGGCGCTCGGCTGATGCGCGCCCTGGCCGCCGCCGTCCTCGCCCTGGCGCTGCCCGGCCCGGCCTGGGCGCAGGACGTCATCCAGGGCACCGTGGAGGCGGTCGAGGACGGCGGCACGCTGGTGGTCGCCGGCACGCGCGTCCGCCTGTGGGGCATCCGCGCCCTGGCCGCCGATCAGCGGTGCCCCGGCGCCGACGGCCGGGAGGTCCGCTGCGGCCGACTCGCCGCCCTGATGCTGGAGGTGCTGACGCGCGGGCAGGTGGTGGAGTGCCGCGTCCGCCCGGCCGCGCCGGAGGACGGTCTGACGGCGCAGTGCGTCAGCGCCGGGCTCGACCTCGCCGCCACGCAGGTGCTGGCCGGCAACGCCGTCGACCGGCCGCTGGTCAGCGGCGGCCAGTACCAAGCCGAGCAGGGGCTCGCCGTCGCCCGCCGGGCCGGGCTGTGGGCCAACCCGGTGCCGTGGCCGTTCGCCGGGGATCAGGTCGGCGGCTCCTCGGCCACCAGCGCCGCCAGCGCCGCCAGGGCCTTCCAGAGATGAGGCCAGGGATGCTCGGCCATGTCCGGGCCGCCCCATTCGGCGGCCATGGCCAGCGTGGCGGCCACGCCGCGCAGCGAGCGCACCGGCGTGACGGCGGCCGTGCGCAGCAGCGCGTCGGCCCGCTGCTCGGCCGCCGCCGCCCGCGCGCGCAGGTCGGCAAGGCCGCAGGCCCGCGCCTCGGCGTCCCAGCGCGCCCGCACGGCGGCCAACTCGCCCTTCAGCCGGCGGCGCACGCCCTCACTGGCCGGGCCGTCACCCAGCAGCGCGTCGATCGTCCGCGCGTCGCGGGCGAAGACGGCCGGCTGCGCGGGATCGCTCACCGGCACGGCGACGCCGGGAACGCCGAGGCGCGCGACGAGGTGCATCTCCAGCCGCTCCGCCCGCCGGCCGAGCCGCCGCGCCAATCGCACGGCCCGCCGCCAGTCCCGCCAGAGGGCGACCATCGGATCGGCGGCCTCCTCCGGTTGCACCATCAGCACCCGCGCCGCGGCCGCCAGAGTCGCGCGGCGCGAGGCCCGGCTGGTGTTCGGCAGGCGCGGCCGTGGCGACATGACGGCTCCATCCGCGGACAATGCCTGCGCATTTCTTGCACCCTTGCGTTTTACGTGCAAGCGTATTTTGTGCCGCCTTGCGCAAATTCGGCACTGGTCTACCATCGCGGCGATGAGCCTGACGCCCGCCCAGTGCCGCGCCGCCCGCGGCCTCGTCGACATGACCCAGAAGCAGCTCGCCGCTGCCAGCGGCGTCAGCCTGCGCACCATCGCGCACTTCGAGAAGGGCGAGCGGGCGCCCATTCCGGCCAACCTGCGCGCCCTGCGTCAGGCGCTGGAAGCGGCCGGCGTGATCTTCATCGCCAGCGACGGCGAGGGCGCCGGCGTGCGCCTGACCAGGACGGCCGAGCAGGCGCACGCGGCGCGGCCGGGCGCCGCCTGACGGTGCGCTGGAGCGACGTCAGGTGGAGGGTGTGGTGTTTCGGTTTGGGGAAAGCGGACAGGCAAATGCCGCGCCCCTCTCCGCCCGGACCGGCGCGGCGGGAGGCGGAGAGGGGTGGGCGGCGACCGGGCGTCAGAACATTTCGATGACGCCGGGGGTGCGCAGATAATCGGCGGGGAAGTAGAGCGTCACCTGGTTGTCGCCGCCGAAGTGCAGGACGACCTTGCCGTCCGCGCCGAAGTCGGCGTCGGCCAGCAGGTCCTCCACCGTCTCGTAGCCGGCGCCGTTGATGAAGCGTTCCACCAGGATGCGGTCGTGGCCGTTGACGCCCACCCCGCCCGAGCCGGTGAGGAACTCGATCTGGTCCTGGCCGCTGTTGGAGCGGAAGACGAACACGTCGTCACCATTACCGCCGATCAGCGTGTCGCGCCCGGCACCGCCTTCCAGCGTGTCGTTGCCATAGCCACCCCAGAGCTGGTCATCCCCCGAACCTCCATCCAGAAGCTCATTGCCGTCGTAGCCTCGCAGCGAATCGCTGCCGAGATTGCCGAAGAGAAGATCATCACCCCATTCGCTGGACAACACGTCGTCCCCCTGACCGCCATAAAGGGTGTCGTTCCCGGCCCCCCCCCCGATGTTGTCATTACCCATGTTGCCGAAGAGGAGATCCTCACCGTAGTAACCATGCAATCGATCTGCGTCCTGACCGCCATAGACCGTGTCGTTGTCATCGGCCCCATCCAGGGTGTCGTTGCCCTGGTTGCCGTACAGCAGATCGCGGCCGTAGTAGCCGTCGAGGCGGTCGTTGCCGGCGCCGCCGAACAGGGTGTCGTCGCCCTCCTGGCCGTCCAGGTACTCCGGTTCCTCGGAGCCGATGAAGAGGTTCGGGCCCTTGCCGCCCCACACCGCACCCCAGACGTTGCCGTCGGGGTCGTAGCTGTAGGCGTTGCTGGTGGGGGTCAACAAGTCGCCGGTGACCTGCACCTTGGTGAGGCCGGCCGGCAGGGCGGCGCGCGCGGCGAATAAATGGTCAACGCTCATGGCGACAATCCTTGCTGTGCGATCCCCGGCGGCAACAAGCACGCCCCGGTTGTCAACACACCATAGCACTTCGCTAAACCAGACGGCGAGGGGAAATCGACAATCAGCGCCGAGATCAGCAGCAACAGTTTATGCCGTTATGCAATATAAGGCATGATGTACCTCGATCTTCTCTCAAATGCCGTCTGGTTTTTGGCCAAAGCAGGAGAGGATTACCGGACAGCAACGTTTTGCTCTGCTTTGCGTGCCCCCGCATCCGGCGGGCCATAGAGCCCGCCGGATGCATCGGGACCGCCGAAAGACGCGGCGTCAGCCCGGCTGCTTCACCTCGTCGTACGCGGCGGGCTCAGGCGCCGGTTCGGGGGCCGGGGCGGGTTCGGGCTCCTCGGCCACCGCACGGCTCTCGGCGGCGTCGAAGCTGCCCATCGCCGACACCAGGCTGTCCAGCGCCGCGCTGGTCTCCGTCGTGCCGTCGTCCGGCACGGCGGAGGTGGCCGGTGCCTTGTCCCCGGCCGCCCCCGTCCCCACGGGGACCTCCGGCACCGCCGTCCCGCCCTCGGCATCCTCCGCCCCGGCACCGGCCCCGTCCGGCGCGTCGGACGGGGCATCGGCCGCGGCGTCGTCCGGCGCCGCCACGCCGCCGTCCGAAGCGGCGGGAACCGCATCGTCCTGAGACCCGGCGTCCGGTTCGGTGTCGGCGAGGCACTCGGTGGGATCCTCCGTGACCGCGGCTTCCCCGGCCGGCGCGGTCGCCGGAACAGCCGGATCCGGCGCGCTGGAGGACGCCTCTCCGGGCGGATTGCCGTTCAGCCCGGCATCGGCATCCGCCAGGGCGGTATCCCCGGCGGCCTTCGCCGGTGCCGCCCCCTCGTCAACGGGTGTCTCCTCGTCGTCCTCCAGGGCGGCGGCGTCAGCGCCATCACCGGCCGCATCGAGCGACTCCGCCGGATCGAGCGACGGGTCGAGCGGCAGGCCGGTCAGCGGATCGAGCGCCGGGGCATCGCCGTCGGGCACCGCCGGGACCGGGGTGCCAGTCTTGTAGCCGAAGGCGACTTCGGCGATCGTGCCGGTGGAGCCATCGGCGTAGGTGAAGGCGCCCTGGCCGGTGACGGCGTTCTTGCCGACGTCGGTCACCGTGCGGTCCCAGCCGGTCAGGCTGATCGAGGCGATGTCGTAGGCCGACAGCGAGGCCAGCCCGCCGCTCTCACCGGAGGCCGTGTCGCCACGCCACACCGCCAGCGCCGAGAACGCCTCGTCGGCGGCATCGAACACGCCGTCGACGTTGGCGTCCAGGCGCGCCAGCGCCTCCCAGCCGCTGCTCACGCCGTCCCAGGTGTATTCGGAGAACAGTTCGGAGGCGTCGTTGATGATGCCGTCGCCGTTGCGGTCCCAGGCCAGCAGGGCGTCGCCGCCTGCGACCCAGCCGGTATCGTCGGCCGTACCGTCGGCGTCGACGTCGAAGGCGACGTCGGTGTCCGTGCGATCGACCAGTTCGACACCGTTGCCGTTGAGGTCGAGCACCAGCGGATCGTCGTAGCGGTTGCCGGTCCAGCGCTCCCGCAGGTCCTTGAAGGACCACGTCCCGCCCGAGACCGCGCTCACCCATTCCACGCTGCTGTCGATGTGGATGGAATATTCGGAGACCTTACCGTCGCTGGAATTCCATTCCTTCCAGGTCCCCCAGATCGCGGAATAGTTGCCATCTCGACTCGAGAAGTTCTCGTCAGCGGCCGGCGAGTTCCCCTCGATCCTGACCTCATCGTTGCCGGTGCCGCCGAAGACGGTGTCGCGCCCCCCCAATCGGCTGCCGACGTAGAAGATGTCGTCGCCGGCGTCACCGTAGAGTTGGTTGGAGCCGAGCTGCCCGTACAGCCGGTCGTCGTCCTCGCCGCCGGACATGGTGTCGTCGCCCTGGCCGCCCCACAGCGAGTCCGCGCCCTGGTCGCCCTGCACCCGGTCGCTGCCGATGTTGCCGTAGATGAGGTCGGCGCCAAGGCCACCGTAGAGCAGATCGTTGCCGTCGTTGCCATAGACTGTGTCCTGGTCCTGGCCGCCGAAGACGATATCGTCGCCGCTGCCCGCGCTGACGATATCACTGCCCTGGCCGCCGACCACGATGTCGGAGCCGTCGCCGCCGTCGAGGGTGTCGTCGCCGCCGTTTCCGTACAGGGTGTCGCCGCCGCCGCCGCCCGACAGCACGTCGCGGCCGGTCTCGCCGCCGTCGCCGCCTTGGTTGTCGGGCTGCGTGTAGAGTCCGCCGACCAGCAAATCGGCATCGTCGCCACCGAACAGCGTGTCGTCACCAAAGCCACCGGTCAGCGTGTCGGAGCCGGAGCCGCCGTCGATGAAGTCACGATGCTCACCACCGTCGACGTAATCGTTGCCGCTCTCGCCGAAAAGCCGGTCATCGGCGACTCCGCCCAAAATTTCGTCATCACCTTCGCCGCCATAAGCAGTGTCCGAATCATCACCGGCATCCAGCTTATCGCTGCCATTACCCCCGCTCAGCAGATCATGGCCGCTGCCGCCCGACAAGGTGTCACGGCCATCGCCGCCGGACAGTTGATCGCTCTCATCGCGCCCATCGAGCAGATTGTCCCCACCATCACCGATCAGCGTGTCGCGGTTGCCGGAACCGATCACGTTCTCGACGCCGTACACGCGATCGCCAATCGCGTGACTCTTGCCGAGACCGGTGCCCACGTGCGTCTCCAGGTTGACGTACGTGTTGTCCTCCGAGGAGCGGTAATCGGCGGTGTCCACGCCGTCGCCGCCGTAGAGGGTGTCGGCGCCGCGGTGGCCTTCCAGCGTGTCGCCGCCGTCGCCGCCGTAGAGGACGTCGTTGTTCTCGCCGCCGTACACCTGGTCGTTGCCGGTGCCGCCGTCGACCACGTCGTCTTGCTTGCCGCCGTGCACCCAGTCGTCGCCGGCCCCACCGGACAGCGTGTCGTTGCCCTGGTTGCCGTAGATGAGGTCGGACCCGTCGCCGCCGTCCAGCACGTCGGCACCGTCCGGATCGTCGTCCTTGTGGTCCTCGGCCCGGCCACCCCACAGCGTGTCGTTGCCCGCCTCGCCGGACAGCGTATCGTCGCCGAAGTTGCCGATCAGCATGTCGTCGCCGGAACCGCCCACCAGGGCGTTGCCGACATCCCCCTGCATCCCGCCGATCAGGGTGTCGGCGTAGGCGGAACCGAAGGCGTTCTCGACACCGTCCAGCGTGTCGCCCTCGGCCTCGCCGTAGTGGCCGGTGCCGGTGCCGACGTTGACCTCCACCCCGGCCCCGGAGCCGCGGTAGTCCGCCCAGTCGGCCCCGCCGCCGCCCAGCAGCCGGTCGCCGTCGCCGCCACCGCTCAGCGTGTCGTCGCCGTCGCTGCCGGACAGCGTGTCGGTCCCGGCCTCGCCGGACACCGCGTCGTTGCCGGTGCCGCCGGCGAGGTCATCGTCACCGGAACCGCCCACCACGGTGTCGTTGCCGTCGCCGCCGTCCACCGTGTCGTTGCCCTCGCCACCGCCGACCCAGTCGTCGCCGGTGCCGCCGGACACGAGGTCGTCGCCGGCCCCGCCGTCGGCCCGGTCGTTGCCGTCGCCGGCGTGCAGGGTGTCGTTGCCCAGCCCGCCGGACAGGGTGTCGTTGCCGTCGTTGCCG
>NZ_DASPMG010000407.1:0-17345 GCF_035627195.1 Azospirillum sp. | reverse complement strand
CCGGGCTGCTGATCCGCCAGTCGCGCGAGCAGGGGCTGAACGCCACGCTGATGACCGGCGACAGCATGGCCAACCCGGACTTCTGGAAGATCGCCGGCCCGTCCGGCGAAGGCACCATGATGAGCTTCCCCAAGGAGCCGCGCAACAGCCCGGCGGCCAAGGATATGGTGGCGAAGTTCAAGGCGCAGGGCTTCGATCCGGAGGGCTTCACCCTGTTCAGCACGGCCGGCGTGCAGACCATCGCCGCCGGTGCCGAGCGCGCCAAAAGCCTGAAGCCGCTGGACATCGCCAAGGCGCTGAAGACCGGCCAGCCGGTCGACACGGTGCTCGGCCCGCTGGCCTTCGACGCGAAGGGCGACGTGAAGGACCCGGCCTATTCGCTCTACGTCTGGCGCAACGGGTCTTACAGCGAGATGTGAGCGGTTGGGGGCGCCGGGTTCCTGACAGTGGTTTCCCAAGGGCAACCGGGCCGGCCTGCGTGGGGACCGGCCCGGTTCGCCGAGACGCCCGGCAACGACCCGCTGCATAACCGTCGCGACGGCTTTCAGCGCGCGGGATCAGCGCAACTGCGGATCCAACTCCACCTGATAGCCGTTGGCGAGGCGGTTGGTCTCGTTCGCCATGGCGACGACGGCCATCAATTCGCCGAACTGGGCGTCGGTCATGCCGGCCCGGCGTGCCGCCGCCTCGTGCGAGCGGATGCAGTAGGTGCAGTTGTTGGTGACGCTGACCGCCAGATAGATCATCTCCTTCACCGCGGGGTCGAGCGCGCCGGGGGCCATCACCTCCTTCAGGCTCTCCCAGGTGCGCTTCAGCGTTGCCGGGTGGTGCGCAAGCACCTTCCAGAAGTTGTTAACGTCCGGCACGTGGCGGGTCGCCTTGATGTCGTCGTAGACGGCCCGCACCTCGGGCAAAGCGTCGGCGTGGTCGATGGGCGGCAGCGGCACGGCGGTGTTCCTCCTCGGCTTTCGATGGGCGGAAGGGTACAACGCTAGCGCGGGCGCCGCACCTGTTCGCGGTAAAAGATGTAGATGCCGCTGGCCACGATCACGGCCGCCCCGGTCAGGGTGGCGGCGCTGGGCAACTCGCCGAAGGCGACGATGCCGAACAGGTTGGCCCAGATCAGCGTGGTGTAGCCGAAGGGTGCCACGGTGGCGGCCGGGGCGGCGGTGAAGGCGCGGATCAGGCAGAAGTGGCTGCCCGCACCCAGCGCCCCCAGCAGGATCATCAGCGCCCAGCCGCCGGCATCCGGCGTGACCCAGACGAAGGGCAGGGCGGCCGTGCACACCAGCGTGCCGACGAGGCTGGTGTAGAAGAAGGTGGTCGGCTGCCGGTCGCTGGTGCTGAGCATGCGCGTGACGATCTGGTACAGCGCGTTGGCGACGACGGCGCCCAGCGGCAGCGCCACCGCCCAATGGAAGGCGCCGCTGGCCGGCCCGACGATCAGCATGGCGCCGCACAGGCCCGCCAGCACGCCCAGCCAGCGCCGCCAGCCCACCGTCTCCCCCAGCAACGGCACGGACAGGGCGGTGATCAGCACGGGTGTCAGCGTCAGAATGGCCGTGACGTCGACGAAGGGCAGCATGCCGAACGCCGTGCTGGCCAGCAGCGTGATCGCCAGCAGCAGCGCGGAGCGGACGAGCTGCAGCGGCAGCCGGCGCGAGCGCATGAGGTGCGGCATCCGCCAGCCGACGAACACCGCCGCCACCAGCATGTGCACGGCGTAGCGGCCCCACGCCACCTCCAGCAGCGGGTAGCTTTGCAGCAGCACGCGGGTGCAGGCGTCCTGGCTGACGAACAGCAGGGTCGTCAGCACCATCCAGACGATGCCGATGCGTCCCGACGCGCGCTCGTCCACGGCGGGGGGCAGGGCCGCGGTGGTCGCGGACGGGCCGCGTTCGGGGGCGATCGGGTTCCGGCCATCCATGGGCTTCGCTTCCGGGCGTGGGGGACAGCTTGGAAAACCAGCATTCGCACACGAAGTCCAATGCCCATCCCGGCCATCAGCGTTGCGCGCCCCCGTCTGCTTTCGTCCAGGCTTTCGCCCTCCGCTTTCGAATGAACTTGCCCGCGAACCTCGGTTGCTGGTTGAATAGGGTCATGGACATGGTGACCCCCCGGCAGACGGAAATCCTGTCGCTCGCCCGCTCGCTCGGTCGCGTGGTGGTCGAGGATCTGGCGCTGCGCTTCAACGTCACGCCGCAGACCATCCGCAAGGACCTGAATGACCTGTGCGACCGGCGCCTGTTGCAGCGCGTGCACGGCGGCGCCGTGGCCGGGTCGGGGGTGGAGAACCTGGGCTATGAGGCGCGGCGGCTGATCGCGCAGGAGGAGAAGCGGCGCATCGGCCAGCGCGCGGCGGATCTTGTGCCCGACCATTCGTCGCTGTTCATCAACATCGGCACGACGACGGAGGAGGTGGCGCGGGCGCTGCAGGGGCGGTCGGGGCTGGTGGTCATCACCAACAACATCAACGTCGCCAACATCCTGCGCCCGGAACCGCACATCGAGGTGATCGTCGCCGGCGGCGTGGTACGCCGGTCCGACGGCGGCATCGTCGGCGAAGCGGCCATCGACTTCTTCAACCAGTTCAAGGTCGATTTCGCGCTGATCGGCGCCTCGGCCATCGACGAGGACGGGGCGCTCCTGGACTTCGACTACCGCGAGGTTCGCGTGTCGCAGGCGATCATCGCCAACGCCCGCCACGTCGTCCTGGTGGCCGACCGAAGCAAGCTGGAACGCACGGCCCCCGTGCGCATCGGCCACATCTCCCAGGTCCACACCTTCGTCACGGACGAGCTGCCGTCCGAGCGGCTGGCGCGCATCTGTCGCGACGTCGGCGTCCAAGTGGAGGAGGTGCTGCGGGAGGGGGCGGCCGACGGGCGGGAGTAGCGGTCCCCTTTCGCATTGCTTTCACTTTTTTCGTATTGTGCGCGCACCCGAACTCCGATACCGTTTGCCTGCAAAACAAATGGAGGGGCGGGATGGCGGAGGTCTATGACCTTGCCATCGTCGGGGGCGGCATCAACGGCTGCGGCAT
This sequence comes from Azospirillum sp., assembly GCF_035627195.1. Taxonomy (GTDB): domain Bacteria; phylum Pseudomonadota; class Alphaproteobacteria; order Azospirillales; family Azospirillaceae; genus Azospirillum. The sequence continues at coordinate 14,305 of NZ_DASPMG010000407.1, read as the reverse complement.
CGCGCGGGACGCGGCCGGGCGCGGGTGCTCCGTCTACCTGTGCGAGCAAGGCGATCTGGCGTCCGGCACCTCGTCGGCTTCGACGAAGCTGATCCACGGCGGCCTGCGCTACCTGGAGTATTACGAGTTTCGGCTGGTCCGCGAGTCCTTGCAGGAGCGGGAGGTGCTGTGGCGCATGGCGCCGCACATCATCTGGCCGCTGCGCTTCGTGCTTCCGCACCTGCCGGGGCTGCGCCCAGGGTGGTTCCTGCGGCTGGGCCTGTTCCTCTACGACCACCTGGGCGGGCGCGACAGGCTGCCGGGCACGCGTTCCCTCGACCTGCGCAGCGACCCGGCCGGGGCGCCGCTGAAGCCGGGGTTCGGGCGTGCCTTCGAATATTCGGATTGCTGGGTGGAGGACGCGCGGCTGGTGGTGCTGAACGCGCAGGACGCCGCCCGCATGGGCGCCGTCGTCCGCACCCGCACGCGCTTCGTCAACGCCTACCGCAGCGAAGGACTGTGGACGGTGGGCGTCGAGGACGCGCGCAGCGGCCGCCGCTCCAGCATCCGTGCCCGCGCGCTGGTCAACGCCGCCGGCCCCTGGGTGGCGGAGGTGCTGGAGCAGGGCGTGCGCGCCGACCTCGGCCACCGGATCCGGCTGGTGCAGGGATCGCACATCGTCGTGCCGCGGCTGTTCGATCATGAGCGCTGCTACATCTTCCAGAACGGCGATGGGCGCATCGTCTTCGCCATCCCGTACGAGCGCGACTTCACGCTGATCGGCACCACCGACCGCGACTACCAGGGTCACCCGCGCGCCGTGCACGCCTCGGCGGAGGAGGTGGCGTACCTGTGCGCGGCGGCCAGCGAGTATTTCGCAAAGCCCGTCACGCCGGACGACGTGGTCTGGACCTATTCCGGCGTGCGCCCGCTGTACGACGACGGCGCCACGGCGGCGCAGGCGGCGACGCGCGACTATGTGCTGGCGCTGGACGCGCCGGCGGGAGCGCCGCCGCTGCTCAGCATCTTCGGCGGCAAGATCACCACCTACCGGCGGCTGGCCGATGCGGCGCTGGCCAATCTGGCGCCGCTGATGCCGCAACTGGCGAAGGGTGCCGACGGTTGGTCGAGCAAGGCGGCGCTGCCCGGCGGCGACTTCCCCGTGGACGGGGCGGAGGCGCTGGTGGCCGAACTGATGGAGCGTTACCCGTTCGCCGGGCGGGAGCATCTGGCGCGGCTGGTGCGCGCCTATGGCACGCGCACACGGGTGGTGCTGGGCGGTGCCCGGCGGCGCGAGGACCTGGGTCGCGACTTCGGCGCTACCCTGACCGAGGCGGAGGTCCGTTACCTGATGCGGGAGGAGTGGGCGGAGACGGCGGACGACGTGCTGTGGCGCCGCTCCAAGCTGGGGCTGCGGCTGAAGCCGGAACAGGTGGCGGCGCTCGACGCCTACATGGCGGAAGTGCGGGCGGCGCGGGCGGAAGCGTCGGGCGAGGCGGCGGAATGATGGGAGAGTGCACGTGAGCCTTGTGTTGGACAACGTCAGCCGGCACGTGGCCGGGCACACGCACGTGGAGGGCGTGTCGCTGACGCTGGAGCGCGGCTCGCTGAACGTGCTGCTGGGCCCGACGCTGTCGGGCAAGACGACGCTGATGCGGCTGATGGCGGGGCTGGATCAGCCGTCGGCCGGGCGCGTGCTGGCGGACGGGCGGGACGTGACGGGGGTGCACGTGCGCAACCGCTCCGTCGCCATGGTCTATCAGCAGTTCATCAACTATCCCACGCTGACGGTGTACGAGAACATCGCCTCGCCGCTGCGGGTGGCGAAGCGGCCGAAGGCGGAGATCGACGCCAAGGTGCGGGAAGCCGCACGGCTTTTAAAGCTGGAGCCGTACCTTGACCGCACGCCGCTGCACCTGTCCGGCGGGCAGCAGCAGCGCACCGCCATCGCCCGCGCGCTGGTCAAGGACGCGCAGCTGGTCCTGCTGGACGAGCCGCTGGCCAACCTGGACTACAAGCTGCGCGAGGAGCTGCGGGAGGAGCTGCCGAAGATCTTCGCGGCCAGCCGCGCCATCTTCGTCTACGCCACCACGGAGCCGACGGAGGCGCTGCTGCTGCGCGGCAACACGGCGACGCTGTGGGAAGGGCGGCTGGCGCAGTTCGGCCGCACGCCCGACGTCTACCGCCGGCCGGCCAACCTGACCAGCGCCCGCGTTTTCTCCGACCCGCCGCTCAACACCATGCGGGTGCACAAGCGCGGGGCGCAGCTGGTGCTGGCGACGGGGGAGCACGGGGCGGCGCGCGGCGTGCTCTCGGCCCTGCCGGACGACAGCTACACCATCGGCTTCCGCGCCGACCACCTGTACCTCCAGCGTCCGGACCCCGAGGCCGTCGCGGTGGCGGGGACCGTGGCGGTCAGCGAGATCACGGGATCGGAGAGCTTCGTGCACGTGGACGTCGGCACCGACCGCTGGGTGGCGGTGACGCGCGGCGTGCTGGAGGTGGAGCCGGGCGAGCGGATCGAGGTCTACATCGACCAGCACCGCCTGTTCGTGTTCGGCCACGACGGGACGCTGGCCGCGGCCCCGCCGCTGGTCCTGGCGGCCTGAGGGGGGAGGGGACCGTGGCGCGCATCGAGCTGCAGAACCTCGCGCACAGCTATACCGCCAAACCGGCGGGGCCGAAGGACTACGCGCTGAAGCCCATGGACCACGTTTGGGAGCAGGGCGGGGCCTACGCGCTGCTGGGGCCGTCAGGGTGCGGGAAGACGACGCTTCTGAACATCATCTCCGGCCTGCTGGTGCCCAGCGAAGGGCGGGTGCTGTTCGACGGGCGCGACGTGACGGAACTGCCGACGGAGGCGCGCAACATCGCCCAGGTGTTCCAGTTCCCCGTCGTCTACGACACCATGACGGTCTACGAGAACCTCGCCTCTCCGCTGCGCAACCGCGGCCTGCGCGGGGCGGCGGTGGACGCGCGGGTGCGGGAGATCGCGGCGTTGCTGGACCTGACGCCCGACCTGAACCGGCGCGGGCGCGGGCTGACGGCGGACGCCAAGCAGAAGATCTCGCTGGGCCGCGGGCTGGTGCGGCCGGACGTGGCGGCCATCCTGTTCGACGAGCCGCTGACCGTCATCGACCCGCACCTGAAGTGGGAGCTGCGTTCGAAGCTGAAGGCGCTGCACCGGGCGCTGGACCTCACCATGATCTACGTGACGCACGACCAGACGGAGGCGCTGACCTTCGCCGACACGGTGGTGGTCATGCACGACGGTGCGGTGGTGCAGATCGGCCGCCCGGACGAGCTGTTCGAGCGGCCGGCGCACACCTTCGTCGGGCACTTCATCGGCTCGCCGGGCATGAACCTGCTGCCGGCGGAGGTCGCCGGGCGGCAGGCGGTGGTCGGCGGGCACGCGCTGACGCTGGCGCGCGGCTACCCCCATTTGAACGGCGGCAGCCGCGTGGAGATCGGCGTGCGGCCGGAGTTCGCGACGCTGGCGCCGGCCGGGGCCGGCCTGCCGGTGCGCGTGCGCCGCATCGACGACCTGGGCCGCGTGCGCATCGCCAAGGTGGAACTGGCCGGCCTGCCGCTGGCCGCCACCGTTCCGGAAACGCTGAGCGTGGCGGGGGAGGAGGCGTCGCTGCTGTTCGACCCGGCCATGGTGCACGTCTACGCCGACGGGCATCTGGTGGAAGGGGAGGCTGCGTGATGGACAGGCCCGTCAACCAGGGCGCGTGGCTGCTGGTCCTGCCGGTGCTGCTGATCGTCGCCTTCTCGGCGATCGTGCCGCTGATGACCGTGGTGAACTATTCGGTGCAGGACACCTTCGGCAACAACCAGTTCTTCTGGAACGGCATCGGCTGGTACCAGGAACTGCTGGACCCCACCACCGACCTGGGCGGCCGCTTCTTCGACGCGCTGTGGCGCAACCTGCTGTTCTCCGCACTCATCCTGGCGATCGAGGTGCCGCTGGGCATCGCGGTGGCGCTGAGCATGCCGCGTGAGGGCTGGCGGGTGGCGGCGACGCTGGTGGTGATGGCGCTGCCGCTGCTGATCCCGTGGAACGTGGTCGGCACCATCTGGCAGATCTTCGCGCGCGAGGACATCGGCCTCTTGGGTTGGGCCGTCAACCGGCTGGGCATCCCCTACAACTACACGGCCGACCCGCTGTCGGCGTGGGTGACCATCATCGCCATGGACGTGTGGCACTGGACGTCGCTGGTGGCGTTGCTGTGCTACGCCGGGCTGCGGTCGATCCCCGACGCGTTCTATCAGGCGGCGCGGATCGACGGGGCGTCGCGCTGGGCGATCTTCCGCAACATCCAGCTGCCGAAGATGCACCGGGTGCTGCTGATCGCCGTGCTGCTGCGCTTCATGGACAGCTTCATGATCTACACCGAGCCGTTCGTGGTGACCGGCGGCGGGCCGGGCAATTCGACCACCTTCGTGTCCATCGACCTCGTCAAGCTGGCGCTGGGGCAGTTCGACCTGGGCAAGGCGGCGGCGCTGTCCATCGTCTACAACCTGATCATCCTCGCGGTGTGCTGGGTCTTCTACACGGTGATGACCCGCATGGATGCCCAGAGAAATTAAGGGCAAGGAGTTGAGCCATGCTGCGCGCGCGGATCGTGCTGGGCCTATACCTCGTATTCCTGTTGCTGCCGATCTATTGGCTGGTCAACATGAGCCTGAAGACGAACATGGAGATCGTCGGCGGCGTCACGCTGTGGCCGCACCGGTTGACGTTCGAGAACTACGTCCGCATCTTCACCGACGAGTCCTGGTATTCGGGTTATCTCAACTCGCTGCAATACGTGGCGCTGAACACGGTGCTGTCGATCGCGCTGGCGCTGCCGGCGGCGTACGCCTTCTCGCGCTTCCGCTTCGTGGGCGACAAGCACCTGTTCTTCTGGCTGCTGTCCAACCGCATGGCGCCACCGGCGGTGTTCGCGCTGCCGTTCTTCAACCTGTATTCGGCCATCGGGCTGTTCGACACGCCGCTGGCGGTGGCGCTGGCGCACTGCCTGTTCAACGTGCCGCTGGCGGTGTGGATCCTGGAAGGCTTCATGTCCGGCGTGCCGCGCGAGATCGACGAGACGGCGTACCTGGACGGCTACAGCTTCCCGCACTTCTTCGTGAAGATCTTCACGCCGCTGGTGGCCAGCGGCATCGGCGTCACCGCCTTCTTCTGCTTCATGTTCAGCTGGGTCGAACTGCTGCTGGCGCGCACGCTGACGTCGGTGGACGCCAAGCCGATCGCCGCCACCATGACGCGCACCGTGTCGGCCGCCGGCATGGACTGGGGCCTGCTCGCGGCGGCGGGCGTGCTGACCATTGTGCCGGGGGCGCTCGTCATCTGGTTCGTGCGCAACTACATCGCCAAGGGCTTCGCCCTGGGCCGGGTGTGAGGAGGCCGCCATGGAATTCCTCGGCATGGACTTCGCCTGGATGGCGTGGACGTGGCAGACCGGGACCTTCTTCGCCGTGATCGCCGCGTTGCTGGCGCTGCTGACCCTGCTGGCGCTGAACCGGCCGGAGCTGGCGCGGCCGGGCATCCTGGGCATCACCACCACGCGTGGCGACCGGCTGTTCATCACGCTGCTGGGCAGCGCCTTCATCCACCTCGCCTGGCTGGGACTGGTGGGGCCGGAACTGCACTACGCATCCATCCTGGCGCTTGTCTACGCCGCGGCGGTGTTCCGCTGGGTGTGAGGAAACTGATCAATACAAGGAAGGGGAGGAAACAATGCGCAACCTGTGTCTGGCCACCGCCTCGGCGGCGGCCCTGCTGATCGCTGCATCACCGGCCTTCGCCGACATGGAGGCGGCGCGGCGCTGGATCGACAGCGAATTCCAGCCCTCCACGCTGTCCAAGGAAGAGCAGCTGAAGGAGATGGAGTGGTTCATCAACGCCGCGAAACCCTTCGCCGGCATGGAGATCAACGTCGTCTCCGAAACCATTACCACGCATGAGTACGAGGCCCGCGTCCTCGCCAAGGCCTTCAGCGAGATCACCGGCATCAAGCTGCGCCACGACCTCATCCAGGAGGGCGACGTGGTGGAGAAGATCCAGACGCAGATGCAGTCGGGCAAGAACATCTACGACGCCTGGATCAACGACAGCGACCTGATCGGCACCCATTTCCGCTACAAGCAGGCCATTCCGCTCAGCGACTGGATGGCCGGGGAGGGCAAGGACGTCACCCTGCCGACGCTGGACGTCAACGACTTCATCGGCAAGTCCTTCACCACCGGCCCGGACGGCAAGCTGTACCAGCTGCCCGACCAGCAGTTCGCCAACCTCTACTGGTTCCGCTACGACTGGTTCCAGCGCGCCGACCTGAAGGAGAGGTTCAAGGCCAAATACGGCTATGACCTGGGCGTGCCGGTCAACTGGTCGGCGTACGAGGACGTCGCCGAGTTCTTCACCAACGACGTGAAGGAGATCGACGGCGTCAAGGTCTACGGCCACATGGATTACGGCAAGAAGGACCCGTCGCTGGGCTGGCGCTTCACCGACGCGTGGCTGTCCATGGCCGGCAACGGCGACCGCGGCATCCCCAACGGTCTGCCGGTGGACGAGTGGGGCGTGCGCATGGAGGGCTGCCGCCCGGTCGGCTCCTCGGTCGAGCGCGGCGGCGACACCAACGGGCCGGCGTCGGTCTACGCCATCACCAAGTACACGGAGTGGCTGAAGAAGTACGCGCCGCCGCAGGCGGCCGGCATGACCTTCTCGGAATCCGGGCCGGTGCCGGCGCAGGGCAACGTGGCGCAGCAGATCTTCTGGTACACCGCCTTCACCGCCGACATGGTGAAGGACGGGCTGCCGGTGGTGAACGCCGACGGCACGCCCAAGTGGCGCATGGCCCCTTCGCCGCACGGGTCGTACTGGAAGGACGGCATGAAGCTGGGCTACCAGGACGCCGGATCGTGGACATTGCTGAAGTCCACGCCGGTGGACCGGCGCAAGGCGGCGTGGCTGTACGCGCAGTTCACCGTGTCCAAGACCGTCAGCCTGAAGAAGAGCCACGTCGGCCTGACCTTTGTGCGCGAGAGCGACATCTGGGACAAGAGCTTCACCGAGCGGGCGCCCAAACTGGGCGGGCTGGTGGAATTCTACCGCTCGCCCGCACGGGTGCAATGGACGCCAACGGGCAACAACATCCCGGACTACCCGAAGCTGGCGCAGCTGTGGTGGCAGAACATCGGCGACGCGTCGTCGGGCGCCAAGACGCCGCAGGCGGCCATGGACGCGCTAGCGGCGGCGCAGGACTCCGTGCTGGAGCGGCTTGAGAAGTCGGGCGTGCAGGGCGAGTGCGGGCCGAAGCTGAACAAGAAGGAATCGGCCGAGTTCTGGTTCGCCAAGGCCGAGAAGGACGGCAACGTCGCCCCGCAGCGCAAGCTGTCGAACGAGAAGCCGAAGGGGGAGACGGTGGACTACGACCAGTTGATCAAGTCCTGGCCGGCGTCCCCGCCGAAGAAGGCCGCGATGAAGTGAGGGTGTGGGGGCCCACGCGCTGGGCCCCCATCCGCCCGTCCCGGAAGGGACATGGCTGATCCCCCGAAAATGCGTTCGAATTGTCTTGATGCGGTGCGTGTGGGGTCCATATAAACCCTCGTGATGAACGCCTCAGAAAAATGCGGTCCGATCTGAAGACGATCCGGCCGCACCGATGCAAGAATCCCGCAGGCCTCTTGAAGACGGCGCGGGAATGCCCACCTAAACAACCGTTGCCGATCGGTGGTGATCCGTCGGCAATTTTCGACCACCCTCCCGAAATTCCTGGTTCGGCGCGCCTTTTTCGGTGCGTTGTCGAGCCCCTCTCCGGCGCGTGCACGCCGGCTGCCTCGGCAAGATTTCCTTGTCCTGGCGCCGCCGCGCGTGCCGGGGAGGTCCCCCATCCCGCATCCGTCCGTGATGCACGCCCGTCCGGCAGCGTCGAATGCCGGCTCACACGCAAGCGAACAAGAAGAACGAAGGACGCATGACTGTTAATGTGAAACGGCGCCGCTCGGCGCCGCGCGGCGGCACCCGTGTGCAGCGCGCAGAGCATCATTTCCCCGTCGTCAGCCACGGCGGCCCGCGCCGCAAGATCCCCGGCCCGACGCCGGGCAAGGACGAGATCCTGTTCCTGCCGCTGGGCGGCTGCTCGCGCATCGGCATGAACATGGCGCTGTACGGGCACGACGGGAAATGGCTGATCGTCGACGCCGGCGTCGCCTTCATGGGCGACGAGGCGCCGGGCATCAACGCGCTGATGGCCGATCCCTCGTTCATCGAGGATCGCATGGAGGACGTGGTCGGCCTCGTCGTCACCCACGCGCACGAGGACCATATCGGAGCCATCCACCACCTGTGGCCGCGCCTGAAGTGCCCGATCTACGCCAGTCCCTTCGCCACCGAGATCATCAAGGAGCGGCTGAAGGAGGCCGGTTCCCTGCGGCAGGTGCGCGTGCGCACCTTCGGCATCGGCGACACGCTGAAGCTCGGCCCCTTCCGGGTGGAGACGATCGCCGTCACCCACTCGATCCCCGAGCCGGTGGCACTGGCCATCCGCACGGACGCCGGCACGGTGCTGCACACCGGTGACTGGAAGTTCGACCCCGATCCGCTGGTCGGCCGCACCACCGACTTCGCGGCACTCCGGCGCCTGGGCGACGAGGGGCTGCTGGCGATGATGTGCGACAGCACCAACGCCAACGTCGACGGCTCCACCGGGTCGGAAGCCGACGCCCGCGCCGGTCTGGTCGCCGCCTTCGCGGGGCGCAAGGGGGCGATCGCCGTCACCGGCTTCGCCAGCAACATCGCCCGCATGAAGGCGGTGGTCGAGGCTGCCGCGGCCAACGACCGCCGGGTCGTGCTGGCCGGCCGCTCCATGCTGCGCATGGCCAAGGCGGCGCAGGCCTGCGGCTACTTCGAGGGACTGCCGGACTTCATGGGGCTGGAGGAGGCCTCGTGGACCGACCGGCGCAACCTGGTCCTGCTGTGCACCGGCAGCCAGGGCGAGGACCGCGCGGCGCTGAGCCGCATCGCCCGCAACAACCACCGCGAGCTGTGGCTGCAGCGCGGCGACACGGCCATCTTCTCCGCCCGCATGATCCCCGGCAACGAGGAGGCCATCGGCGACGTGCAGGACCACCTGCGCGCCATGGGGGTGGAGGTGGTGACGCCGAACGAGGCGCCGGTCCACGTGTCGGGCCATCCCAAGCGGGACGACCTGCTGCGCATGTACGACCTCGTCCGCCCGCGCTTCGCGGTGCCGGTGCACGGCACGCTGGAGCACCTGGAGGAACACGCTCGCCTCGCTCGCGCTTGGGGCGTGGAAGCGGCGGTAGTGTCCGAGGACGGCGACTTCATCCGCCTGTCCCGCACCGCCGGCGCCGCCGTGATCGACCATATAGAGCCGAAGCGCCTGGCCGACACCGGCCAGGAGATCATCGCCTGGAACCCCGACGCCGTGCTGTATCCGGACACCGTTCCGGAGCGTCTGGCGGCGTAGGGCACAGAACGGAGTGAACGATGGCAGGATATCCCGCCTCCGCCGACCGGCTGGCGTTCCCCGACATCCTCGACCCGGTCTTCACCGCCTGGGAGGAGGATGACGGATCCCTCGCCGAGGCCGTCAACGAGGTTGCCGAGGCGCTGGCCGACAGCGGCACGCTGATCGTCGACGCGCTGGGCCGCCCGGCGCACGGCATCACCGACGAGGAAGCCGTGCTGGGCGTGATCGACACCTACGTCCGGGTGCTGCTGCACCTGGGCGAGGTCGACGAGGCCGCCGCCATGGGCGACCTCATCGACCGCATCCAGAAGGTCAACCGCGACCGCAAGCGCCGCCGCGGGGCGCAGCGGGAGGTATAGTCCTAGCGGTTGCCGGTCCCCTTGCCGGCCCCGGTCGTCGGGGCCTGCGGGCTGCCGGTGGTGGCGGAGTCGACGCCGGGACCGACATCGAGATTCTCCGCCTCCTCCCCGCGGTCGAGGGCGCGGGCCTCCTCGCTGCCGGGGGCGCTGCCGATGGCGCGCTCGGACGGGTCGGCGCCGGGGCCTTCCACGTTCTGGAAGCCGCCCTTCTCCTCGTCCACCGACTTGCCGCGCCGCGTGTCGCGGAAGTCCAGCGGCTCATCGCGCTGGTCGCCGTGGATCCTGTCGGAACCCATGCCGTTCCTCCTCCTGTCGGTTGCCCCTGTCCAAACAGAAGGGGGGCGGCGCCGTTCCTCTCCCGATCGCCTCCCCCGATCGCCTCCTACGATCGGTAGAGGGCGGTTGACGCGCCCGGTTCGGGTGCACAGGTCCAGGGACGCACAGAAAGGAAGGAGGTCACCGCATGGCCCGCGTCACCGTCGAGGACTGCGTCCTCAAGATCCCCAACCGCTTCGACTTGGTCATGGCCGCCGCCCAGCGGGCACGCGCCATCGCGTCCGGCGCACCGCTGTCGATCGAACGCGACAACGACAAGAACCCCGTCGTGGCGTTGCGCGAGATCGCCGAGGAGACGGTGTCCCCCGACGCGCTGAAGGACGCGCTGATCCGCGGTCACCAGCGCCGCATCGAGAGCACCGAGCCTGAGGAGGAGATCGTCGAGCTGATGGCCGGCGAGAACGACTGGGCCGGCCGCGAGGACAACTCCTTCGCCGATGACGACGCCATGAGCGACGCCGAGGAAGACATCGGCGAGGAGGATGACCTGCTGTCCGACATGGACGGCGACCCCGAGCGCGCCTTCGGCATGACGGAGGACGACGTGGTCGGCCGCGACGCCGACGGCGATCGCGGCCCGTGAATCAGCCGGTTTCAGGCGGCAAAGGCTGGGAGCGGGTCTCAGCCTTTGCTGTGCTGACCTGAAGCGCCTCGAAGGGCGTTGCGCAGCAGCCAGAACAGCAGCACGGGAACGGCAACCACGGCGATGGAAATGGCGCCGAGAGACACCACGGCACTCCAGGCGGCGACATAGGCGGGCACCCCGATGGCGCCGGTCCCGCGGACCACCCAGGAGAGCACCGTGTCGTTGAGCAACGGAACCGCGCACAGGCACAGATAGGCGACGATCACAAAAGGAAGGCTCGCCGGATACCAAGCAGGACCCGCCGCATCCGCGCACGCGGATCCGTTCATCGCAGTGGCCATAGGATCTCCCATTTCATGCATGTGTTTTCCCTGACTTAGCCCGTGGAAATCGGGAAATTCAATGGGAATTTGACCATCGTCAATGTGATGGCGTCAATGTGATGGGCGCCGGCTCGCCACCGCTCGCCGAGGACCGTTGAACGCCGCCGCGATCCGCCTTAGGTGTGCGGGGCCGCAACGGGACGATCGGGGAGGGCGAGCATGCGCCGAAGAGGTTTTCTGGGGGCGCTGGCCGGCGCCGCGTTGACGCCGCGCGCCGCTGCCTTCGCGCAGGGCGCGCCCGTGGACCGCTTCCCCGAGGGTTTCGTCTGGGGCGTCTCCACCTCGTCCTATCAGATCGAAGGGGCGGTGGAGGCCGATGGCCGCGCGCCCAGCATCTGGGACACCTTCAGCCGCACCCCCGGCAAGGTGGCGAACGGCGATACCGGCGACGCCGCCTGCGACCACTACAACCGCTACCTGGAAGACGTCGAGCTGATGGCGCGGGCGCGCATGCGCGCCTACCGCTTCTCCATCGCGTGGCCGCGCGTCATGCCGACGGGTGAGGGGGCGGTCAACGCCAAGGGGCTGGACTTCTACGAACGGCTGGTCGACGCGCTGCTGGCGCGGGGGATCGAGCCGTGGGCCTGCCTGTTCCACTGGGACCTGCCGCAGGCCTTGCAGGACAAGGGCGGCTGGACCAACCGCGACAGCGCGCAGTGGTTCACCGACTACGCCCTCGTCGTCGCCGGCCGGCTGGGCGACCGGGTGAACCACTGGGCCATGTTCAACGAGCCCAACGTCTTCGCCATCTTCGGCCATGGTGTCGGCACGCACGCGCCGGGGCTGACCGGGCGGGCCAACTGCATGGCCGCGATCCACCACCAGAACCTCGCTCAGGGCATGGCGATACGGGCGTTGCGCGGCGGCGGCCGGCCGGCGTGGCGGCTGGGCACGGTGCTGAGCGTGCAGCCGATCCGGCCGGCCGGGGGGCTGGAGGCGAATCGTCCTGCGGCGGCGATGTGGGACGCGCTGTGGAACCGCGCCTGCCTGGATCCGCTGTTCCTTGGCCGCTATCCGGACCTGCTGGCTGCGGACTTCGAGCCGCTGGTGAAGCCGGGCGACCTCGCGGTGATCCGCCAGGCGGTGAACTACCTGGGGATCAACTACTACAGCCGCCTCTACCAGCAGCCGGACCCAGGCGGGCTGGTCGGCACCGGCTTCGGCCCGCCGCCTCCGGGCGTGAAGGTGACGGGCATGGGCTGGCCGGTGGAGCCGGACGGGCTGACCGAGCAATTGCTGGAACTGCGCGACCGTTACCGCAACCCGCTGGTCTACATCATGGAGAACGGTGCCGACTTCTACGACTGGGTCGGCCCGGAGGGGAAGGCGGAAGACGGCGAGCGCATCGCCTTCATCCGCGACCACCTGCGCGCCGGGGCCGAGGCGATCCGCCAGGGGGCGAACCTCAAGGGCTGGTTCCCCTGGACCCTGCTGGACAACTTCGAATGGGCGGAGGGCTACGCCCGCCACTTCGGGCTCGTGCAGGTCGACCGCAGCACCATGAAGCGCACGCCCAAGGCCAGCTATCACTGGTACGCCGACGCCATCCGCATGAACGGCGTGCCGGGGTATTGAGCCGCGACAACCCAGGCGCGACACCATGGTGTTGGCGCGGCGCATGGCCTTGGGGCATGCTGGTGGAAAACCGATAACGTCAGGAGGCCGTCGCCATGACCACCTACACCTTCCCCAAGGACTTCCTGTGGGGCGCCTCCACCGCCGCCTACCAGATCGAAGGGGCGATCGACGCCGACGGCCGCGGCCCGTGCGTGTGGGATACCTTCACCGCCGCCGGCAAGATCCAGGACGGCAGCAGCGCCGCGGTGGCCTGCGACCACTACCACCGCTGGCAGGAGGACATCGGGCTGTTGAAGGACGCGGGCTTCAACGCCTATCGCTTCTCCATCGCGTGGCCGCGCATCCTGCCCACCGGCTCGGGCGCCGTGGTCGAGGCGGGGCTGGATTTCTACGACAAGCTGGTCGACGGCCTGCTGGCCGCTGGCATACGGCCCATGGCCTGTCTGTACCACTGGGATCTGCCGCAGCCGCTGGAGGACAAGGGCGGCTGGCAGGGGCGCGAGGTGATCGGGCCGTTCGCCGAGTACGCCCGCATCGTCAGCGCGCGGCTGGCCGACCGGGTCAAGGACTGGATGATGCTGAACGAGCCGAACGTGGTCGCCACGCACGGTTACGGCACCGGCGAGCACGCGCCCGGCCACAAGCTGGGCGAGATGGGCATGCTGCGCGCCCTGCACCACCAGAATCTGGCGCAGGGGGCGGCGTTGCGCGCCATCGCGGCGGAACATTCCGGGTTGACGCTGGGAACCGTCATCAACCTGCAGCCCTGCCGCGCCGAGGACGACCGGCCGGAGAACGTGGCCGCGGCGGCGCGCTGGGACGCGGTGTGGAACCGCGTGGCGCTGGACGGCGTGCTGCGCGGGCAGATCCCGCCGCTGATGGCCGAGAAGATGAAGGGCATCGTGCAGCCCGGCGACGAGGAGGCGATCCGCTATCCCATCGACCTGCTGGGCATCAACTACTACTCGCGCATGACCATGAAGCACGAGGAGGGGCATCCCTTCGACGTGTGGTGGGGCGACGCGCACTGCGACCGCTGGACCGCCATGGCGTGGCCGGTGCAGCCCGACGGGCTCTACGACCTGCTGAAGATGTTCCGGGACGACTATGGCAACATCGCCGTCTACGTCGCCGAGAACGGGGCGGCGTACGACGACGTGGTGACCCCGGACGGCAAGGTGCACGACGCCGAGCGCGTGGCGTTCCTGCGCGACCACGTGGCGGCGGTGGGCAAGGCGGTGCAGGAGGGCTGCAACGTCAAGGGCTACCTGTGCTGGAGCCTGCTCGACAACTTCGAATGGGCCTTCGGGCTGAGCAAGCGCTTCGGCGTCGTGCGCGTGGATTACGACACGCTGCAGCGCATCCCGAAGGACAGCTACCACTTCCTCAGCACCGTGGCGAAGAGCGGGGTGGTGGAGGCCTGACGTTGGGTTTTCGCTGGCGTGTATAGACCGGAGACATCCTTTACAGGTGTTCGGGGACATCATTGACACATATGGGCGTGGACGAAGCTTAGCGAGGGCTTGGCCATGCCATTCCAGGAGGTGTCGAAGATGTCCCTGCGTCTGGAGTTTGTGACGC
>NZ_DASPMG010000406.1:0-18250 GCF_035627195.1 Azospirillum sp. | reverse complement strand
CGCCAACCTCGCCAAGACCAAGTTCCTGGCCGCCGCCAGCCACGACCTGCGCCAGCCCGTGCAGTCGCTGGTGTTCTTCACCTCGGCCCTGTCGGCGCAGCTGCCCGACGGGCCGGCGCGCACCATGATGCGCGACATGGAAATGGCGGTCGACGCGCTGAAGATGCTGCTGGACAGCCTGCTGGACGTGTCGAAGCTGGACGCCGGGGTGGTGGCGGCGCAGCCCATCGTCTTCCCCGTCGGCACCATCCTGGCGACCATGCGCGCCAACTACGCGGCCGTGGCGGAGAACAAGGGGATCACGCTGCGCGTCGTGCCGTCCAGCGTGGTGGTGCGCTCCGACCCCGCGCTGCTGGGGCGGCTGGTGCAGAACCTGGTCGACAACGCGCTGCGCTACACCAGCCGGGGAACCATCCTGCTGGGCGCGCGGCGGCGCGGCGAGACGTTGCGCGTCGAGGTGTGGGACACCGGCATCGGCATCGCGCCCGAGATGACCAGCGAGATCTTCGAGGAGTTCACCCAGATCGGCAACCCCGAGCGCGACCGCACGCAGGGCCTGGGCCTGGGGCTGGCGATCGTCAAGCGGCTGTCGCGCCTGCTAAGCCACCCGGTGGGCGTGCGCTCCATCCCCGGGCAGGGGTCGGTGTTCTGGGTGGACGTGCCGGCGGTGCCGGCGGCCCGCCCGCGCGCCGCCGCAGCCGCCACGATCGCCGCCGCCGGGACCGCGCACCGCGGCACCATCGTGCTGATCGACGACGAGCCGGTGGTGCTGTCCAGCCTGCGCGCGCTGCTGATGGGTTGGGGCTACGAGGTGGTCGCCGCGACGTCCGCGGCGGAGGCGGTGGCGCTGTTGCAGGCGTGGCCGAAGCCGCCCAGCATCATCCTGGCCGACTACCGCCTGCGCGAGGGGCACACGGGCACCGAGGCGATCCGCGACCTGTGCCAGTTGTACCACCAGGTGATCCCCAGCATCATCATCACCGGCGACACCGCGCCCGAGCGCCTGCGCGAGGCGGAGGCCAGCGGCATCAGCGTGCTGCACAAGCCGGTGACGCCGCCGGTGCTGCTGAACGCGCTGACCGAGACCATCGGCAGTGCCTGAAGGGAATAGCCGCACTCCATCCGGGGTCTGACCTCCGGCCCAGGAACTATGCCGGGCGTCGCGGCGTTAGCGCCTTTTGCCGGCTGGGCAACGGCCCCCGCGCCCGATACAAGCGGCGCGCGAAAAACCCCCGGCAAGGAGGACCCGTGACCCGCCTGTACTGCGCCTGCTGCGGCCGACCCTTCGAACGGAAGACCCGGCGCGGCCCCGCCCCGCTCTATTGCTCCGACGACTGCCGCCGGCAGATCGCCGTGCGCCGCCGGATGTGGAGCCGGGCGTGGGGCCGGGTGGAGGGGGGCCGGCCGGAGCGGCCAGGGAACGGCGACCAGAGGGGCGACCGGCCGGATCTGGCGGCGTGAGTTTTCCCGCCACGCCCGTCCGCGACGACGCGGCCTTTGCCAGCGGGCGCGCGACGCGGCATCATCGGCGGCAACCGACACACAACTGGGGGGAGCAGAACGCATGAACGGCCGCATCACGACCGAGCGCCAGGGGCGCGTCCTCGTCGTCACCATGGACGATCCGGCCAGCCGCAACGCGCTGGGCGCCGACATGATGGCGCAGGGGCGCGAGGCCATCGACCTTGCCACCCAGGACGACGGGATCGCCGCCGTGGTGATCGCCGGGGCGGGCGGCGCCTTCAGCTCGGGCGCCCACCTGTCGCGCCTGTACAACCACCGCAGCAAGGCCCGCTTCGAGAACCGCGACGGGATCGAGCGCTTCCACGGCTGGATCCGCGCCATGCGCGACTGCCCCAAGCCGATCATCGCCGCCGTCGAGGGGCCGGCGGCGGGTGCGGGCTTCGCGCTGGCGCTGGCGTCCGACCTGATCGTCGCGGCCGAGGACGCGGAGTTCCTGACCGCCTACCTGCGCGTCGGCCTGACGGCGGACGGCGGCATCTCCGCCTCGTTCGCGCGGGCCATCCCGCCGCAGCTGGCGGCCGAGTTCATGTTCGAGGGCGGGCGCATCGGCGCGCAGCGCCTGCACACGCTGGGCGTGGTCAACCGCATCGCCCCGTCCGGCCAGGCGCTGGCCGATGCGGTGGCGTGGGCGACGCGGCTGGCCGAGGGGCCGCGGGTGGCGATGGGCCGGGCCAAGCGGCTGATCGATTCCGCCTACGGCTCGATCGCCGCCCAGCTCGGCCGCGAGAGCGACCAGTTCGTCGAAGCCCTGCACCACGCCGAGGCCAGCGAGGGCATCGCCGCCTTCTTCGAGAAGCGCACGCCGAAGTTCGGCGCGGAGTGAGCGATGCTCCCCCTCCCCCGGCGCTGCCGGGGGAGGGGAAACGGTATCACGCCCAGAGGGCGTCGGTGTCGGCACTGGTGGACTGGCCGGTGAGGCCGATGGTCCGCTGCGGCATGGCGAGGCTGAGAAGCTCGCCACCCAGGCCGGAGCGCAGGTCGTCCATGACGTCGTGCACCGCCGTGCGGTCCGGGTTGGTGGTGTCGATGGCGTCCAGCGCCGTCTGCGCCTGGGTCAGGACCGCGCGCTGCGCGTCGTCCAGCGCCAGGAAGCCGGTATCGGCCAGCGTGTGCAGGTCGCTCGCCTGCTCGTTCAGCGCGGCGAGGCCGGCGTCGGACAGCTTGGTGAAGTCCTCGATCAGCACGTCGCAGAGGTCGTCGGCCACCGTCTTCAGCGTCGTCTGCTCGGCCGTGGAGACCGCACCGTCGCTGTAGATGGTGTTCATGGAGTCGAGCACGCTCTGCAGGCGCGTCGTCGCCTCGGCCGACAGGCTGTCGCCCTCGTTCTCCAGGAAGGTTTCCAGCTTGTCCACGGCCTTGGCCATGACGGTGGCATGTTCCGTGTCGCCGCTGCCGTCGCCCAGCGTCTTGTCGCCGTTCTGGGCGACCGAGCGCAGGTCGCGGATCGTGCTCTCCAGCGCGCGGACGTAGGCCTGCGGCAGGTCGGTGCCGCCGGACTGCACCGCCTCGTCCAGCGCGTCGGCAATCTTATCGATGCGCGTCGCGGTGGTGCCGGTGGCGGTGAAGCCGCCGTCGCTCAGCACGTCGTCCACCCAGGTCGACACGGCGTCCACCGACGGCGGGCCGCCCGCGCCGTGCCCTTCCCCGCCATGGCCGCCGCCCGGACCGCCGCTGGTACCGCCGCTCATACCCCCGCCCGGGCCACCCTGGCCGCCGCCCGCCGGGCCGCCCATCCCACCCTGCCCACCGCCGGGGCCGCCCTGCATCCCGCTTCCCTGCGTGCCGGCCGTCTGCGCGCCCATGGTGGTCGGGCGGGTCATGTTCATCGTCGCCATGGCTCGATCTCCTCTCGCATCGTGTTGGTGGGAATTTTTCCCACTCGGTAACGCCAAGACTGCGTGGGAAATTTTCCCGCGTCAACCGGAAAATGCATGGACGCCGGCAACGGGTGCGTTATTCTGTGGGCAGATATCCCACGGCCAATCGAGGCGGCACGCGCATGGACCCGGCGACGAAGGACACGGAGGCTACCCTGGGCGGCCCGCCGTCCGCCGTTCTGGCGGCCGTGCGGCGGGTGCTGGGGCCGCTCGTGCGGGTGCTGATCCACTTCGGCATCACCTTCCCCACCCTGTCCGGCCTGCTGAAGACCGTGTACGTCGAGGTGGCGGAGCGCGACTTCGCCCTGCCCGGCAAGCCGATGACCGACAGCCGCGTCACCCTTCTGACCGGCGTGCACCGCAAGGACGTCAGCCGCATGCGCGCCCCCGGCGAGGCGGCGGCCGATGCGGCGCCGGTGTCGCCGTCGCTGGGCGCGCAGGTGCTGGGCGCATGGCTGGCGCTGGCCGGGTACCGGGCGGCGGACGGCGGCCCCCGTCCCCTGCCGCGCGCCGGGGAGGGGTCGTTCGAGGCGCTGGTCGAGGGCATCAGCAAGGACATCCGCCCGCGCGCCCTGCTGGACGAGCTGCTGCACGCCAAGCTGGTGCGCGAGCGCGCCGACGGCCTGCTGGAACTGGTGGTGTCCGCCCACCTGCCGCGCGGCGACCTGGACAAGACCGCCTATTATTTCGGCCGCAATCTGGCGGACCACGTGGCCGCCGCCGGGGCCAACCTGACCGGCGGCGCGCCGCGCCACCTGGAGCGCGCGATGTTCCACGACGGGCTGTCGCAGGCCTCCGTCGAGGCGCTGCGCGCGGAGGCCGAGCGCCGGGGCATGGAGCTGCTGGTCCACCTCAACGCGCTGGCCACCGAACTGGCGGAGCGCGACGCGCGGGCGGGCACCGGCGGGCATCGCTTCACCACGGGGCTGTATCTGTACGACCGGCCGGAAGAGAGCGGGGGGACGGGGGCATGAGGCGCATCGCACGGATACTCGCCCCGCTTCTTCTGCTGGCCGCCGCCTGCGGCGGGCCGGTGGGGCAGACCACGGACCGGGGAATCGGCGGGACGGGGGCGGCCGTGACCGGACCAGCCGTGACCGACCGGGGGATCGGCGGCACGGGGATCGCCGTCACCGACAAGGGAATCGGTGGCACCGGCATTGCCGTGACGGACAAGGGCATCGGCGGCACCGGCATCGTCGGCACGGTCACCGCCTTCGGCAGCATCTGGGTCAACGGGCTGGAGGTCGAGGTGCCGGCCGGTGTCGCCGTGCAGGTCGAGGGCCGGCCGGCCGGGGCGGACGCCTTGCTTCTTGGCCAGACGGTGGCGGTCGCCGCGCAGCCGGGTGGCCCGACGGGCCTGGAGGCGCGCTCGGTGGAGGTTCGCTACGCCGTGGCCGGCCCGGTGGAAGCGGTGGGCGACAACGGGAACGGCGGCACGCTGACGGTGCTGGGCCAGCGCGTGACGCTGGACAGCGCGCTGGTGGCGGTGGAGCCGAAGCCCGGCGCCTGGGTGGCGGTGAGCGGCCCACGCCGGCCGGACGGCACCATCGCCGCCGGGCGCATCGACCCGTGGGACCCGGCGCGCGGCTGGCTGCTGCGCGGCGCGCTGGAGGCGGCGGACGCCGCGACGGTGACGGTCGCCGGCCGGACGCTGCGCCGCGCGGCGGTGGCCGCCCTTCCGGAGACCGGCGCCACGGTGCGCGCGGCCGGCCGGGTGGAGCGCGGCGGCGTGCCGGTGTTGGAGTCGGCCACGGCCGACCCGCAGAACCCCTTCGGCACGGCGGTGCGGGCGCTGTCCGTGGAGACGTTCGTCGATGGTGCCCGCGTGGTGGTCGACAGCGCGGTGGACTCCCGCGGCGGCGTGCAGGGCGTGCGCAGCCGCCCGGCACCCGGCATCGGCGAGGCGCGCGGCCCGCAGGGCGGCCCGCCGGGGACCGGGCCGGCCGCCGGGCCGGAGGGCGCACCGGCGGGGCCGGGTGCGGCACCCCCGGGCGCGGCGATGGGACGGCCGGGGCACGCCGTCGGTGCCGGGACGGGGCTTGGCGCCGGCCGAGGGCCGGGCGGACCGGGCGGCGGTCCGGGGGGGCCGGGTGGTGGTCCGGGTGGCGGGCGCGGCGGTGGTGGCGGTGGGCGCGGCGGGCGGTGAGGTAAGGATAAGGATGAGGTGTGGGTTGGGTTGAGCCGTCGGCGAAGCCCAACCTGCGGATCGTAGCGCGGAAAACGCGAAAGGCCGGCGCAATGGCCGGCCTTTGGTGTCGCGTCGATGTTCCCCGTAAGGGAGAATGGAGCGGGCGAAGGGATTCGAACCCTCGACCCCAACCTTGGCAAGGTTGTGCTCTACCCCTGAGCTACGCCCGCGCTCCGCACGCGGCCGGTGGTCCCGGCGGCGTGCGGCGGACTATACAGCGCGGCCGTCGCAATGCAAGCCTGAATGTTGCGTTTTTTCGCACCCCCTGGACGCACACCCGCACGCCACGGTAAAAGCCCAGCATGGCCCACACCGCACACGCCAATTCCGAGCCCCTGCCGACCTCGCCGGAGCAGCTTCTGGCGCGGCTGGACGAACTCGGCATCCGCACCGTCACGCACGCCCACCCGCCGCTGTTCACCGTGGAGGAGAGCAAGGCGCTGCGCGGCGAACTGCCGGGCGGGCACTGCAAGAACCTGTTCCTGAAGGACAAGAAGGACCAGCACTGGCTGGTCGTGGCGCTGGAAGACGCGCCGGTCGCGCTGAACAGCTTCGACAAGGTCATCGGCTCGGCCCGGCTGTCGTTCGCCTCGGCCGAGCGGCTGTGGGCGCGGCTGGGCGTGCGGCCGGGGTCGG
Organism: Azospirillum sp.; assembly: GCF_035627195.1. Lineage (GTDB taxonomy): Bacteria > Pseudomonadota > Alphaproteobacteria > Azospirillales > Azospirillaceae > Azospirillum. Next base: position 12,022 of record NZ_DASPMG010000406.1, on the reverse strand, counting down.
TCACGCCGTTCGCCCTGGTCAACGACACGGAGCGCACGGTCAACGTGGTGCTGCAGCAGGCGATGCTGGAGCACGACCCGCTGAACTACCACCCGCTGCTGAACGACCGCACCACGGCGATCCGGCCGGACGACCTGCTGCGCTTCATCCGCGCCTGCGGGCACGAGCCGCGCATCGTGGATTTCGGCCGGCACGGATGAGGCCGGCAATCTTGTTTCGCGCGCACCCCGCGCTCATTTAAACGGACAGTCTGGAAAAGGGATACTGCACGCCATGTTCTCGCCCCCGCCCGCCAACAACGGCAACGCCCCGATGTCCGCCGCCGGCGCCGACCTGATCAAGGAAGGCACCGACCGCTCCTTCATGGCCGACGTGATCGAGGCGTCGCGGTCGGTGCCGGTCATCGTCGATTTCTGGGCGCCGTGGTGCGGCCCGTGCAAGCAGCTGGGCCCGGCGCTGGAAAAGGCCGTGCGCGCCGCCAAGGGCGCGGTGAAGATGGTCAAGATCGACACCGACCAGCACCCGATGATCGCCCAGCAGCTGCGCGTGCAGTCGATCCCGGCCGTCTACGCCTTCTTCCAGGGCCGCCCGGTGGACGGCTTCGTCGGCGCCCTGCCGGACTCGCAGATCAAGACCTTCGTCGACCGCCTTGTGAAGCTGGCCGGCGCCGGCGGCGCCAACGGCGGCGCCCAGGAGATGCTGGACGAGCTGCTGGCCCACGCCAAACAGGCGCTGGAAGAGGGCGACATGCACACGGCCGCCGAGGTCTACAACCGCATCCTGGAGGCCGACCCGGAGAACGCGCCGGCCTACGCCGGGCTGGTGCGCTGCCTGATCGCCGCCAAGGACCTGGAGCAGGCCAAGGAGATGATCGCCGCGGCGCCCGAGTCCATCGCCAAGGACAAGGAGCTGCTGGCCGCCAAGAGCGCCATCGAGGTGGCCGAGCAGACGCAGAACGTCGGCCCCATCGCCGAGCTGATGGAGAAGGTGGCGCACGACAAGAACGACCACCAGGCGCGCTTCGACCTCGCCATGGCGCTGTACGCCGCCGGCAAGCGCGAGGCGGCGGTGGACGAGCTGCTGGAGCTGGTGCGCCGCGACCGCACCTGGAACGAGGACGCCGCGCGCAAGCAGCTGGTCAAGCTGTTCGAGGCCTTCGGCCCCACCGACCCGCTGACCATCTCCGCCCGCCGCCGCCTGTCGTCGGTGCTGTTCAGCTAAACACCGCTTCTGTCGCAGGATACCGGCACCCGCGGACGCGAGTCCGCGGGTGTTTTCGTGAGGGGTGGGGGAACCGGAGCGTGATACGGGCGGCGCCTGAGGGCGCCGTCCGTATCACCCTCTCGCCCCTTGCTGCGCAAGGGGCTGCCGGGCTCTACCGGCGGCGCGCAATGGAAGCCAATCAAGCGCCGCCGGTATGACATTGCGCGCGCGTCCTGTTCCCTTTCCCCATCGGCCCTATATTCGTCCGCATGAGCCGAACGCCTTTCGAACCCACCGTCGAACGCCTGCCGCGCGAGATCCCCGTGTTCCCGCTGTCGGGCGTGCTGCTGCTGCCGCGCGGGCGGCTGCCGCTGAACATCTTCGAGCCGCGCTACCTGGCCATGGTCGAGGACGCGCTGGCCGGCGACCGCATGATCGGCATGATCCAGCCGACCGACCCGGCCTCGCGCGCCAAGGCGCCGGCGCTGTACGAGACGGGATGCGCCGGGCGCATCACCAGCTTTTCCGAAACCGACGACGGCCGGTTCCTGATCACGCTGACCGGCGTGTGCCGCTTCTCCGTCCTGCGCGAGCTGCCGGCGGCCGACGGCGGCTACCGCCGCGTGGTGCCGGCGTGGGAGCGCTTCGCCGCCGACCTGGAGGCGGACGAGACCAACGCCCCCGGCGCCCCCGGCGCGCTGGACCGCGAGCGGCTGACCGCCGGGCTGAAGTGCTATTTCAAGGCGCAGGGCATCCAGGCCAACTGGGACCACATACAGTGCACGCCGGACGAACGGCTGGTCACCTCGCTGGCCATGGTCTGCCCGTTCGAGGCGTGCGAGAAACAGGCGCTGCTGGAGGCGCCGGACCTCGCCGAACGCGCGAAACTCTTGATCGCGCTGATCGAGATGGCCATTCTCGACGGCCGGGAAGGCGACCGCACGCTGCACCGCCACTGATCATCGAACAGAACGCCAGAAGGCAGGCCAGGAACATGAGCGCACAGGGCCCCGAAGAAACGTCGACCGAGGGCAAGAACCAGGCGCGGGTCGATCCCAAGCTGCTGGAGATCCTCGTCTGCCCGCTGACCAAGGGGCCGCTGCGTTTCGACGCGCAGGCGAACGAGCTGATCAGCGACCGCGCCGGGCTGGCCTATCCAATCCGTGACGGCATCCCCATCATGCTGATCGACGAGGCGCGCCGCATCGACGAGCACGCCGGCAAGGCGGGCTGATGTCCACGATCGAGGCCAAGATGGAGCAGGACGAGCGGGGCACGAAGCACTGGCCCACCGAGGTGCGCCTCAAGAAAGAGGAAAAGCGCCTGGAGATCGACTTCGACGACGGCAAGACCTTCTCCTACCCGGCCGAATACCTGCGCGTGCTCAGCCCCTCGGCCGAGGTGCAGGGGCATGGGCCGGGGCAGAAGATCACCCAGTGGGGCAAGCTGCACGTCGGCATCATGCGGCTGGAGACGGTCGGGCGCTATGCGCTGAAGATCGTCTTCGACGACCTGCACGACAGCGGCATCTACACCTGGAACTACCTGTACGAGTTGGGCCAGGACCAGGAGCGGCTGTGGGCCGAATACCTCGCGGAGATCGAAGCGAAGGGCTTCAGCCGTGAGCCGAGGGTGCGGTGGGCGTCGAGCGAGGGCTGATCCGCACCCTGGACGCCATCGTCGTCTACGACCTGGAGTACACGGCCTGGGAGGGCTCGCACGCGCGCCGCTGGAGCGGACCGGGCGAGCACCGGGAGTTGGTGCAGATCGGCGCCGTGCGCGTGCACCCGCGCGACGGGTTCGCCGAGTCGGCGGCGTTCTCGCTGCTGGTGAAGCCGCGCATCAACCCGCGGCTGAGCGGGTATTTCACCGACCTGACCGGCATCACCCAGGCCGCCGTCGACGCCGATGGCGTCGACTTCGCCACGGCGGTGGAGCGATTCGCCGTCTTCCTCGACGGGGCGGCGCTAGCGCTGGCCAACGGCGTCGACCACGACGTGCTGGTGGAGAACGGCCGCCTGCACGGCGTGCCCCTGCCCTTCCCCGACGCGCTGTTCGTCAACGTGGCGCCGTGGCTTCGCGCCGCGGCGGGCGGCGTGGCGGTGTCGAGCGGGGCGCTGCACCGGCACTTCCCCGGCGTGCCCGAACTGCAGGCGCACGACGCGCTGTCGGACGCGCGCATGGTGGCGTTGGCGGTGAAGCGGGTGGCCGAACAAGCTTGAGACGGAGAGCGCCTGACGGCGTGACGCGGTGACGCACCTGGGGAGCGAGTCCGCTCTTGCGCATTCTCCTAAAATTTTATACAAAAGATATGCGAATGCGATTTACCGCCACGGCGTTCCGAAGGGAGGCGGAGGCACCATGAGTTCGACGGGCACCATGGGTTCGAGCGATTGGCTCGACCACCGTCTCGCCCAGCGGCAATGGGCGGCTCGGCAACGGGTTGCGGCCCGCGGGCTGGAGCAGGTCCGCAAGCGCCGGCTGTGGCTGCGCGACATGGCGCGGGCGGCATTGGCGGTGTCGCTGATCCTGCTGGCGGTCCTGGTGGTGGAGATCGGCCGCAAGGCGATCACGGTCAAGTCACACGCCGCCGCGGCCCTGCCCGTGGCAGAGTGGTCCCTGCCGGGTTGAGAAACCGCCCCCAGCCCAGCCCCTCTTCCGTCCGGTCCGGACGGGTCCCTCCTTTGGCCAGGCTCCGGATTCCGGCGGCCCGAACGGAGGAGGGGTCGGGCTGGGGGTGGTTTTCCACTTCCCCTCACATCCCCGCCAGCACGCCTTCCAATTCCCGCACGGACTCGATGCGGCGGTAGCCGTCCTCGGGCGGGTCGGCGTGTTCGTGGGCCCAGGTCAGGTGATAGGGGACGTGCACGGCGTGGCCGCCGATGGCCAGCACCGGCAGCACGTCGGAACGCACCGAGTTGCCGACCATCACGAACCGCGACGGCTCCACCCCGTGCCGCTCCAGAATGCGGCGGTAGGTGTCGGGGTCCTTCTCGCTGACGATCTCCACCGCGGCGAAGCGCTCGGCAAGGCCGGAGCGGGCCACCTTGCTCTCCTGGTCGAACAGGTCGCCCTTGGTGATCAGCAGCAGGCGGTGGCGGGAGGACAGCCGCTCCACCACCTCGGCCACGCCGTCCAGCAGTTCCACCGGGTGCTCCAGCATGGACTTGCCGAATTCCACGAGGCTGCGCAGCGCGCGCGGGTCGACCTGGGCGTCGGTGATGTCGATGGCCGTCTCGATCATGGACAGCACGAAGCCCTTGATGCCGTAGCCGTAGAACCGCAGGTTCGCGCGCTCCGTATCCAGCAGGCGGCGGTCGAGGTCGGCCGGGTCCACCGCGTGCGCCAGCAGCGCGCGGAAGCGGTCCTGCGTCATCGAGAACAGCGATTCGTTGTGCCAGAGCGTGTCGTCGCCATCAAAGGCGATGGTGTCGATCATGATGGATGCGCGTCCCGGCGGTGGTAGCGGGATCGAAGAGGTAGGCCCTCCTTGGCGGACAGGCAAGCCACTGCCCATCTATGAAGAAGCGAGGCATCCAGGGGGTGGCCATGGAATACGACATCCGCGCGGGCATCGCCGCCCTGCCGCACAGCCCCATCGCGCTGATCGCCGAATACGGCCGCGACCGCGCGGGGCTGATCCCGCTGTGGTTCGGCGAAGGCGACGTGCCGACGCCCGACGTGATCGCCGAGGCCGGCATCCGCGCCATCCGCGACGGCGAGGTCTTCTACACCCACCAGCGCGGCCTGCCCCGCCTGCGCGAGGCGCTGTCGGACTATCTGGGCCGGGTGCACGGCGTGCCGGTGGGGGTGGAGCGCATCACCGTCACCTCCTCCGGCATGACAGCCATCATGAAGGTCATGCAGACGCTGATCGACCCAGGCGACGAGGTGGCGGTGGTCAGCCCGATCTGGCCGAACGTCACGGCGTCGGTAAAGGTGATGGGCGGCGTGCCGCGCGCCGTGCCCATGCGGTTGGGCAACCACGGCTGGGACCTCGACCTGGACGCGCTGTTCGACGCCTGCGGGCCGCGCACGCGGGCCATCTTCGTCAACTCCCCCGGCAACCCGACGGGGTGGATGATGGAACTGGATGACATGCGCCGCGTGATGGAGTTCGCGCGCTCGCGGGGGCTGTGGGTGATCTCCGACGAGGTCTACGCCCGCCTCGTCTACGACCGGCCGGCGGCGCCATCCTTCGTGGAGGTGGCGGAGCCGGACGACAAGCTGATCATCGTCAACAGCTTCTCCAAGAACTGGGCGATGACGGGCTGGCGGCTGGGCTGGATCGTGGCGCCGCCGGCGCTGGGGCCGGTGCTGGAGAACCTGGTGCAGTACTCCACCTCCGGCACGCCGGCCTTCGTGCAGCACGCCGGCATCGCCGCGCTGGAGCACGGCGAACCCTTCCTGGTGGAGATGGTGGACCGCTGCCGGCAGGCGCGCGACGCGGTGTGCGCGGCGCTGGAGCGGCTGCCCAACGTGCACAGCACCTGCCCGCCGGCCGCCTTCTACGCCTTCTTCCGCGTGGACGGCGAGCGCGACAGCATGGCGCTGGCCCAGCGCATCATCGACGAGGCGGCCGTCGGCCTCGCCCCCGGCACGGCCTTCGGCGAGGGCGGCGAGGGCTACCTGCGCCTGTGCTTCGCCTCGCGCCTGGACCGCGTGGAGGAGGCGATGGCGCGGATCGCGGGGGTGTTGGGGTAGAGGGTTCGCGCCGTATTGCCCCCACCCCGCCCCTCCCCTGTGACAAGCCCGCGGCAGCCATCGGGATTCCTCACGGCGGACATGTTCTTTCGGCGGTGGTCAGCCGTTCGCCATAGGCGTAATTATCTTTCTATCGAAAAACGGGGCGCGGCGGCCCGATGCCGACAACAGGCACGGCGGCCCCCCGGCACAAAGAACAGGACACCACCATGGCTACGGCTCTGCATTCGGCCCACACGGGCCGGGGCTCCTTCGGTTTTGCGCTTTCGCACACCATCGAGCACCTCTTCGACACCCTGTCCGTCTGGCACCAGCGGATGGTCACCCGCCACGAACTCGCCCAGCTCGACGAGCGCATGCTGCGCGACATCGGCATCTCCCGCCTGGACGTCGAGGGCGAAGTCTCCAAGCCGTTCTGGCGCGCATGACGCCGGCGCGATTGCCCGAATAAGGCCGCATCCCCCAGGGGACGCGGCCTTTTTCATGCGTGGGCAACGGGGTTGACGTTGGGTTTTCGCTGCGCTCAACCCAACCTACGTGAGACGTCCGGGTAGGTTGGGTTGAGCGCAGCGAAAACCCAACGACTGAGCGCACCAATGAAGAAGGCCGCTTTCCTTGCGGAAAGCGGCCTTCTTCGTGTCCGGGAGGGACCGGGTCGTCAGATGCAGTACTGCTCCAGCGGCGCGAAGCCGTTGAAGGCCACCGCGGCGTAGGTCGTGGTGTAGGCGCCGGTGGCATGGATGCGCACGCGGTCGCCGGGCTTCAGGTCCAGCGGCAGCTTGTACTCGGCGCGCTCGTACATCACGTCGGCGCTGTCGCAGGTCGGGCCGGCGAGGATCACCTCCTCGGCATCGTCCGTGCGGTCGCCCAGCACCTCGATGGGGTACTGGATCGCCTCGTCCATCGTCTCGGCGAGGCCACCGAACTTGCCGATGTCCAGGTAGACCCAGCGCTTGGTGTCGGTGGCCGACTTGCGGCTGACCAGCACCACCTCGCTCTCGATGATGCCGGCGTTGCCGACCATGCCGCGGCCGGGCTCGACGATCGCCTCGGGCAGGTGGTTGCCGAAGTGGCGACGCAGGCTGTCGAAAATCGCCTGGCCGTAGGCGGTCGTCTCCGGCACGTCGGAGCGGTAGCGGGTCGGAAAGCCGCCGCCCAGGTTGATCATGCCCAGGTCGACGCCCAGCACCTCAAGCTCGCGGAACAGCATCGCCACCTGATGGATGGCGAGGTCCCACTGCATCAGGTCCTTCTGCTGCGAGCCGACGTGGAACGACACGCCCCACGGCTCCACGTCCATGTCGCGGGCCTTCAGCAGCAGCTCGCGCGCCATGGTCAGGTCGCAGCCGAACTTGCGCGACAGCGGCCACTCGGCGCCCTCGCCCGACGTCAGGATGCGGCAGAACACGCGCGCGCCGGGGGCGGCGCGGGCGATCTTCTCCAGCTCCGCCTCGCTGTCGAAGGCGAACAGGCGCACGCCCAGCTCGTAGGCGCGGCGGATGTCCGCTTCCTTCTTGATGGTGTTGCCGTAGGAGATGCGGTCCGGCGTGCAGCCGGCCGCCAGCACCATCTGGATCTCCGGCACCGACGCGGTGTCGAAGGCGGAGCCGAGACGGGTCAGCAGCGCCAGGACGTCCGGCGCCGGGTTGGCCTTCACGGCGTAGAAGATGCGGGCGTCGGGCAGCGCCTCGGCCAGGTCGTGGTAGTTGCGCTCCACGACGTCGAGGTCGAGGACGAGGCACGGGGTTTGCGGACGTCGCTCCTCGAAGAAGCGCGCAATCTTATCGGTCATCCCAGTCTCCCGGACGGATGATTATGGACGCACAGAGTCTGTGTGTGGGGTCGGGTACGGAGCGGCCGAACGCGCGAAGCAGACCGAAAACAGCCGGTCAGGCGTTCAGGCCGCCCATACTGGACGTGGTCCGTGTATCCGGACTGGTCGGGACGGGGAGTGTTCGGAGCCGGGTGGGCAGCGTGGGCCCACCGACAACAACATGAACCATCGTAACCTCCAAATCGCCGCCTTGCTTAAGGGACGGTCGGAAATCACGCGTTACGTCGTTGCATAACCACAGTCGCCAGAGACAGCGAGGGCGGGCCAGCGGCACGTGCGCTTGCGAGTTCGCGTTACATAGATCGAACGGGCGGCGCTGAAAAGAGAAAAATTCGCACCAAGGCGAAAAAATTGAGCAGCGCCGCACGAGCGCACATGGCCCGTGACAAAAAGGAGGAATTTCATGGGGTTAGGCACGGAGCTGGGGGCCGGGGAGATCGCCGTGCGGATGCTGCTGGCGGTGCTGTGCGGCGCCGTGCTGGGCTTCGACCGGGAGGCGCGCGGCAAGGCGGCGGGCTTGCGCACGCAGACGCTGGTGGCGCTGAGCGCCGCGGCCACGACTCTGGTGGCGCTTCAGATGTACGCCGACGTGGCGAAGACCGGGCACGGCGGCGACGTCGACCCGACCCGCGTCATCCAGGGGTTGGCGCAGGCCATCGGCTTCATCAGCGCGGGCGTCATGTTCCAGAAGGGCGTCAACGTGCGCGGCGTCACCACCGCGGCGGTGATCTGGATGGCCGGCGCGCTGGGCATCGCCTGCGGCGCCGGGCTCTATTGGGTGGCGGGGCTGGGCCTGGGGCTGAGCCTCCTGGTCTCGATCGGCTTCACCTGGCTGGAGCGCCGCCTGTTCCCGGAGGGAGCGCGGGAGGAGGAGTGACCAGCAGCCGGTGGAACGCGGCCGCCCCCAGCGCCACCAGGGCGACGGCGCCCATCATCGGGCGCGAGGTGCCGTCGTGCAGGTGGCCGACCAGGATGCCGACCACGGCGGCCAGCCCCATCTGAGCGAAGCCCAGCAGCGCCGAGGCCAGCCCGGCCATGGTGGGATACGGGCCGACGGCGCCGGCCATGGCGTTGGGCAGCGTCAGCCCGGCGCCCAGGTTGAAGACGAACAGCGGCAGCACGATGGCCGGCACGGAGACGATGCCGCTCCACGCCAGAGCGGCTCCGACGAGGCCGCCCACGGACGACACGGCGGTGCCCAGGCGCACCATGCGGTGCCCGCCCACCCGCAGCGTCAGCCGCCCTGCCAGGAAGCTGCCCGCCGTGTAGCCCAGCACCACCACCGCGAAGCTGAGGCCGTAGGCGGCCGGCGACAGGCCGACGCGCTCGATCAGCACGAAGGAGGAACCGGAGATGAAGGCGAAGATGCCGCTGTAGGTGCAGGCCGCGGTGAGCGCATGGCCGCCGAAGCCGCGGTCGCGGAACAGGCGCAGGTAGTTGGTGAGCAGGCGCGAAGGCCGCAGCGCCTCGGCGTCGCGGTGCACGTTGGTTTCGCGCAGCAGCGTCGCCGTCGCCGCCAGCACCGCCACGGCGATGACCGCCAGCGTGACGAAGTTGGCGCGCCAGCCGAAGGCCTGCGTCAGCATGCCGCCCAGCACCGGGCCGACCGCCGGGGCCAGAGTCATCGCCATGGACATGTAGGCCAGCACGGTGGCCGCGCGGTCGCGTTCGAACACGTCGCGCACCACGGCGCGCGCCACCACCGGCCCGCAGCACGCCCCCAGCGCCTGGAAGAAGCGCGCGACGATCAGCTGGCCGACGCTGTCGGCGAACACGCAGGCGACGCTGGCCACCAGATAGATGGCGATGCCGCCGAGCAGCGCCGGCCGCCGGCCGAAGCGGTCGGACACCGGCCCGTAGACCAGCTGCGACACGGCGAAGCCGACCAGGAACACCGACAGGGTGAGCTGCACGGTGGCGATGTCGGTGTCGAAGACGCCGACCAGTGCCGGCAGCGACGGCAGGTAGAGGTCGGTCGACAGCGGCCCGAAGGCGACGAGCGCGGTCAGCAGGACGCGGACGACCAGGGAATCGGAACGGGTCATCACCCGTACCGCAGCAGGCGCGCGCCGTTGGCGCGCAGCCATGCGCGGGGGGCCTTCACGTCTGCGGTCAGGCCGGCGCACAGCGCCCAGAAGCGGGGGGAGTGGTTCATCTCCTTCAAATGCGCCACCTCGTGCGCGACGACGTAGTCGAGCACCGCGTCGGGCGTCAGGATCAGCCGCCAGGAGAAGGACAGCCGGCCGGTGGAGGAACAGCTGCCCCAGCGCGAGCGCGTGTCGCGCACCGTCACCGCGGCGACGCGGGCGCCCAGCCGCGCGGCCTTGTCCCGCGCGCGGGCCGCCAGTTCGCGCTTGGCCTCAGCGGCCAGGAAATCGCGCACGCGGCGCGCCACGTGCTCCGGCTGGCCGCCCACCAGGAGGACGCCATCCTGGCAGCGGGTGCCGCCGCGCAGGTCCGGCGTGTGGCGCACCACGTGGTCGACGCCCAGCACCGGCACCACGGCGCCGTCGGCGAACGGCAGCTGCGGCGGCAGGGCCGCGAGTCGCTCCCGCACCCAGCCGTCGTGGCGGGTGACGAAGCGCTGGATCTCGCGGTCCGGCAGGCCGACGGGGACCACCACCTGGATCAGGCCGCGCCCGGCGTCCACGCGCAACGTCATGCGGCGCGCGCGGGCACTCTCCCGCAGCTCCAGCGGAACCGGCAGGCCGGCGATGGCGAGGGCGCGGGGGGGCGTGCGACGATTCGTCATGGCTCCTTTATAGACCGGTGCGCCGGGCGCATGCCAGCGGGTCCCGCAAGGGGTCGGAGGCCGTATGATGCGGTGCTTGCGCATTTGTCTCGACGCTCGTGACAAATGTCACATTTGACTCGGCAGGGAATGTCACAGAATAGTCCCGCCTCAGTTCTCCACCGGAGCCGGGTTGCCGTGGATAAGAATAGCAAAGACGCATCGAACGAAAGTTATAATACTGACGTCAGTGCAGAGCAGCGACGCGCCAACATGAACCGCCTGATCGCAACGGCCAGCCACGACCTGCGCCAGCCGTTCCAGGCCATGCAGCTGTTTCACCACCTGCTGATGGGGCGGATGCCCGACGCCTCCTCGCGCGAGCTGTGCGAGAAGATGGGCGAGGCCTCGCAGGCCTGCGAGGCGATGATCCGCGCGCTGCTGGACGTGCTGGCGCTGGAAGCCGGGCTGGTGACGCCCGCGCCGCGCGCCTTCCCCGTGGACGACGTGCTGGAACGGCTGTTGAGGGAGTTCGACCCGAAGGCCGACGCCAAGGGCCTGCGCCTGAAGGTCCATCCGGCCGGCGTGGACGTGCGCAGCGACCCGGACCTGCTGGAGAAGCTGCTGCGCCCGCTGCTGGCCAACGCCGTGCGCTTCACGCAGAAGGGGGGTATCCTGCTGGGCGCGCGCCGGCGCGGGAACCGGCTGCGCATCGAGGTGTGGGACACCGGCACCGGCCTTGCCGAACCCGACCTGTCGTCGATCGTGGAGGAGCTGGCGACCGGCCGTTCCGACCGCCGCCGCGGCTTCGGCATCGCCATCGCCCAGCGCACGGCGGCCCTGCTCGACCACCCGATGGCCCTGCGGTCGCGCGCGGGGAAGGGATCGGGCTTCTTCGTGACGGTGCCGATGGCGGGGTGAGGGCTTTTTGAAAATGCGGATGGGCATGGGTAAACGATCCTCTATCCATTCCATCTGTGCCTATCTGTGTTCATCTGTGTCTAAATTTTATTTTCATTCGCGGGCGCCCGCGGCGGAGCCGTTATTTTTTGACACAGATAGACACAGATGAAGAGATGAACTTTATCTTTCATCCGTGTCTCAAAAACCGTCCCACGGCCACGCTTGACGCTCGTCAAGACGGGACCCCACGTTGCGGGGTGTAGGATCGCGTCAGCACCGGAAGATCCCCAGCCATGCCGACCTCCCTGTATCTTGCCGCCGCTCTCCTGCTGTTCGTCAGCCACGCCGTGCCGTCCTGGCCGGGCGTGCGGCCGGCGCTGGTGGCGCGGCTGGGGCGGCCGGGCTTCATGGCGCTGCACTCCGTCCTGTCGCTGGCGGCGCTGACGCTGTTCGTGGTGGCCTACCGCGACGTGGACGCCACGGGCTTCGTCTTCACCCCCGCCGGCTGGGCGCACCCGCTGGCGGTGGCGCTGATGCCCGTGGCCTTCGTGCTGATCGCCGCGCGGCTGTCCACCAGGGCGGGCGAGCCGCTGTCGCCGCACGAGCCCGCGGGCATCTACCGCGTCACCCGTTTCCCCGGCTCGCTG
>NZ_DASPMG010000405.1:0-4268 GCF_035627195.1 Azospirillum sp. | reverse complement strand
CTGGCGGCCAGTCTGCGCCGGAGCGACGTGCTGCGGCAACTGCGCGGCAGTGCCTTCGACTGATCGATGCTGAAGCGTGATGGGAAGGCAGGGAGTGACAGGGAGAGTTCCATCGCGTGCGGGAACTCCCTAGCGGCTGCTGTCGAATCGGTGCCGGCTCGGCCCCTATCTGCGTCTGCTTTACCCAGGCCCGGCCAAGTCCATGCTAAATCACACAAGAGGGTGATGCGGACAAAGCCTTCAGGCGCAGTCCGTCTCACGCCGCCCGAATGTTGGCGAGGAAGGCCTCGACGTCTCGGCGCAGAGCTTCAGACTGCTGCGACAGTTCCCGGGAGGCGCCGAGGACCTGGCTGGCGGCGGCGCCCGTTTGTGTTGCGGCCTGCCTCACCTCGACGATGTTCCCACTGACGACCTCGGTGCCGCGGGCGGCCTGCTGGACATTGCGGGAAATCTCGCCGGTGGTGGCGTTCTGCTCCTCGATGGCGGCAGCAATGGCCGAGGCGATCTCGTTGATCGTCGTGATCGTCTGCCCGACCTCCTCGATTGCTCCAACCGTGTTCTGGGTGGCGGTCTGCACGGCGGCGATCTGCGCCGCGATCTCCTCGGTGGCCTTGCCGGTCTGGTTGGCAAGCGCCTTCACCTCGCTCGCCACGACCGCGAAGCCTTTGCCCGCCTCGCCCGCGCGCGCCGCTTCGATGGTGGCGTTCAGCGCCAGCAGGTTGGTCTGGCTGGCGATGTCCTGGATCAACTTGACGACCTCGCCGATCCGGCTTGCGGCGTCGGCGAGGTGGCGCACCGAGCCGGTGGTGTCGTGGGCCTGCCGCGCCGCCTTCGAAGCGATTTCATTCGAGGTGGCAACCTGCCGGCTGATCTCCTGGATGGACGCCGCCATCTCCTCGGTGGCGGACGCAACGGTCTGCACGTTGGCCGAGGTCTGCTCGGCCGCCGCCGACGAAGCGGTTGCCTGATGGTTCGCCTGGTCGGCCAGAGAGGCCATGCTTTGTGCTGTGGAGTCCAACTCGGTGGCGGCCGAGGCCACCGTGCGCAGGCCGCGCATCACCGTGCCTTCAAAGTCGTGAACCAACGTTTCGACCTTGGCGCTATGCCGCTCCTTGGCGTCCCGGTGCGCCGCCTGGTCGGCCTCGAGCCGCTGCCGCGCGATGCCGTTCTCCTTCAACACCTGGACCGCCCGCGCGATGTCGCCGATTTCGTCCTCGCGCTGACGCTCCGGCACCTCGATGCCGTAGTTCTGGTTGGCAAGTTCGCCCACGACACCGCTCATGCGCACCAGCGGCGCGACGGCACGGCGGCTGAAGACACCGTAAAGGATGGCCAGGAAACTGAGCGCCGTCAGGGCGATGGAGAACTGGGCGACAAGGCTCAGCAACCGTGCCCGGCTGCGTGCGTGCTCGACGGCGCCCTTGGTCCGTTCGCTCAGCATCTCCTGGAAGCGGGAGACCGGCGCCACGATTTCCGCCTTGCCGCGGTCGTAGCCGGCCCCGAACATGAGCTCCTGCGCCTTGCGCAGGTCGCCCTCGGCGACCGCCTTCATCGAGGCATCCTCCAGGCCGATCAACGTGTCCGACTTCCGCTTTGCCTCCTCGATCAGGTTGAGTTCATTCTGCGGGGCGCCGAGTTCCGTAAGCCGCTGCACGACACGATCACGCGTCTTGGTCTCCTTCACCTCGCGCCAATAGGCGTCGAAGTGGCGCTTATCGCCGAACACGGTGTAGCGGCGCGCCTCGTTGGTCAGGTGGTCAGAGGCGTTGGCGAGGTCGAAGGCCAATTGCTTGTATTCCGCCTGCTCCAGCGTCGCCTGCCGCTCCGCATCCGCTGCTCGGTTCGCGAGCACAAGGCATCCCCCCGACACCACAGATAGCGCGATTGTTGCGGCGTAGGACATTCGGGTGATTGCGGAGATGCGCATGTCGACCTCTACCGGTTGCTTCTTCGTTGGATCTGTTGTGGGAGGCATTATTTCAATAAGAGGATTGAGCTTTTATTAATAGACTATTTGAGAGTGAATCTCATTGCGTAACTTAATTAGTGGCTTTGTAAGATTTATTACTGGATTTTGGCTGCTGCCGTTTTGAAAACCCCTAGGAAGAACACGGGGTTGTTGCTGTTGGCAAACTGGTAAAGAGCGTCAACCTGCTGACCGGGTGCGCGGATCGGTGTCAGTCCCAGAGAGCCCTCTCGTGGACGGCGCTCAGGCTTGGCATGCCCGGCACCGTGTCGGGCACCTGTTGGCGCCGTCCGGTTCGCGGCGAAGAGAAGCCGCCAATTCGCTGCCCCCACCGTGGTGCGGAGCCGCAGGCCTGCCGCTTCGACTCCTGCTCCGAAATGAGTAAGTCGTCTGCGCGGGAACCTGATCGCCACCTCGTGCATCAAAGCCACCAGACAGGGAGCGATGCATGGACCAGACAAACGCCATCGTGCGGCAGGCGGCCTACAGCGACCCCGAACTGGCCGGACGGATCCGGCGCGGCGACGCCAACGCCTTCCGCATCCTGATGCAGCGGCACAACCAGCGGCTCTTCCGCATGGCGCGCAGCGTGTTGCGCGATCCGGCCGAGGCGGAGGATGCGGTGCAGGACGCCTACATTCTGGCCTTCACGCGCATCGGCCAGTTCCGCGAGGACGCCAGCCTTGCGACCTGGCTGGGCCGCATCGTCCTCAACGAGGCGCTGCGGCGGCTGCGCCAGAGGAAGCCCATGACCGAGTTCGATGAGGGCGGCGCCGATGGCCGGACGGCGGGCGCTGAGGTCATTCCCTTTCCAGGGGCCCAGCAACCCGTCGCGACACCCGAAGAGGACGCCGCCCGCGCCGAGACGCGGCGCTTGCTGGAGCGTGCCATTGATGCGCTGCCGGACCCGTTCCGCATCATCTTCGTGCTGCGTGAGATCGAGCAGATGAGCGTCGAGGAGACGGCGTGCAGCCTCGGCATCCCGCCCGACACCGTCAAGACGCGCCTGCACCGCGCCCGCCGCCTGCTCGGCCACAGCCTGCGGCGGCAGCTCGCGCCCAATCTGGCTGGCGCGTTCCCGTTCGCCGGCGAGCGCTGCGCGCGCATTGTCGCCCGGGTCCTCGGCCGCCTGGGCCTGCCGGCACCGCCGTCCGGCGGTGAGTGACGCACATCGGTCCGACCCGCTCCTATGTTGGACCATCATCAAGGGAGGACACGCATGCTGATCCGCACCATCCTGGTCGCCGGAGCCTTCGCCATGGCCGCCAATCCCGGGCAGGCGCAGAACCTGGACAAGGCCCCGCCCGGCGGCGCCTACAAGAAGGTCAGCGACCTGGTGAAGCTGCCCGACTTCCTGCCGGGCATGGGCACGCTCTATGTCGATCCGAAGACGCTGCCGGCCGGCCCCTTCCTGGCTTACGACCGCGATGGGCGGCTGGTCAGCACCATCTACATGGTTCCGGTCGAGGACATCCAGGATCGGAAGAAGCTGGACAACCTGAAGGCCGCCGGCGCCAAGGTCGACCACGTCGACATGCACTTCAACGCCGGCCATCCGGGCGTGGAGAAGCCGCACTACCACGTCGTCCTCTGGCACGTCGCCGAGGCCGACGAGGCGCGCGTGGCGAAGTAGCATGATGGCGCGACGCACCGTGCTCCGGGCCGGCGGCTGGGCCGCCGGCCTGGCGCTGCTCGGCCTGTCGGCACCGGCACAGGCCGCAGGGGTCGTGGAGATCCGCATGCGCGGCAACGCCGACGGATCGACGGTGTGGTTCGACCCGGTCGGCGTGCTGGTCGAGCCCGGCCAGACAATCCGCTGGATCAACGTGGATCCCGGCAACGCGCACACCAGCACCGCCTACCACCCGGCGAACGGTGATCACCCGCAGCGCATCCCCGAGGGAGCGGCGCCGTGGCACTCCGACTATTTGCTGCCGGACCAGACCTTCGAGCTGCGCCTCACCGTGGCTGGCGTCTACGACTACTTCTGTCTCCCACACGAGGAAGCCGGCATGGCCGGGCGCCTCGTCGTCGCCCATCCGCAAGGCAGCCCGTCCGTGGCCGCACGTCCGGAACCGGCGCAGAGGCCGCTTCCATCCGTGGAGGAGATCCTCCGCCGCAAAATCGTGCGCATCGATCGCTAAGGCAGAACCACAACCGGCGTTCTTCAGGACGCCCGTCCCAGAGACCGTGACAGGGCCGCTTGGGGGCAAATAACGGATATTGCAGAAGGGGAAGGGCGCGGCTCACCACATCGTAGGCAAGCCGCGCACAGCGCAGACGCTGATTGCTCGTGGCGCTC
>NZ_DASPMG010000404.1:0-48771 GCF_035627195.1 Azospirillum sp. | reverse complement strand
GTTGCCGTACAGCGCGTCGTTGGCCATGTTGCCGTAGATCACGTCGGCGTCCTGGCCGCCGAACACCGTGTCGGCGTCCTGCCCGCCGAACAGCGTGTCCATGCCCAGGTTGCCGTACAGCAGGTCGGTCCCCTGGTTGCCGTACAGCACGTCGTCGCCCAGCCCGGCGGTCACGTTGTCGTTGCCAGCGTCGCCGTACAGCACGTCGTTCGCGTCGCTGCCGGTCAGCACGTCGTCACCGGCCCCGCCGCTGATCGCGGCGTTGCCCGGCGGGGGCGTCGTGGTGCCGCCGCCGGTTCCACCGCCGGTGTCCCCCCCACCAGTGCTTCCGCCACCGGTGCTGCCCCCGCCCGTGCTGCCGCCCGTGCCGGTGTCGCCGCCACTGGCGGGCGGGGCGTCATCGTCACGGATGACGGCTTGCGCGCTCGCCACGTCGATGGCCGTGCCGTCGGCCGGGTTGTCCAGCGTGACGGTGAAGCCCTCGTCCGGCTCGCGCGTGGCGTCGCCGGACACCATGACGGTGATGGTGGCGCTGGTTTCGCCGGCGGCGAAGCTGACCGTGCCGCCGGGCAGCGCGCCGCCGAAGTCGGCCGCGTTCGCCGCGTTGGTGCCGCTGCCGGACACCGACCAGGAGGCGGAGGCGGCGTTCAGCGTCAGGCCGCTGCGCGTCACCGTGAAGGTGTAGGCGGTCGTCCCGTTCGACCCTTCCGCCTGTGCGGCGTTCGCCGGAGCGATGGCGAGATGGGCGCGGGCGGTGTGCCCGACGCTGCCGCTGAGGTCGATGTCGCTGCCGTGCACCTGCAACAGCGAGATGTCGATCCACTCGTTCAGGTCGATGACCATGTCGGCGCCGGCCGCGTCGTCCAGGCCGATGTACAGGCGGGTATCCTCGCCGCCCGCCCGGTACTCGGCCTGGATCTGGCCGCGGCCAACGGTGGTCCCGTCGCCCAGCGTCACCGGACCCTGAAGCTCGGCACCGTCGATGCGGATGGTGTCGGTGCCGCGCCGGCCGAAGTTCGCCAGGAAATCCAGGCCCGTTTCATGGCCGGAATAGAGGAACACGTCGTTGCCGAGATAGCCGACGATGACGTCAGAGCCGTCGCCGCCGCGCACCGTGTCGTCACCCTCGCCGGCCTCGATGTAGTCGTGGCCGCGGCTGCCGACGATGTAGTCGGCGTTCTTGGAGGCGACGAGGTGCACCACGTCGACATGCTCCACCGACAGGCCGCTGAGGTCGACGTTGACCGTGGTCTCGGCGCTGAGGGGCTGGATCTCCACGCGGTCGGTGTCGTTCGGCTGCGGCGTCGAGCCGACGAAGTTCAGGGCCCGCGCCTGATCCAGCGTGATGCGGATGGTCGAGGAGCCGTCGAAGGTGCTCTGCACCCCGCCGTAGTTGCTGAGGTCGGTGCCCGTCAGGTCGACGTCCTGGCCGGTGACGACGTAGCGGTCGTTGGGCCCCAGCAGGTGCGGCCACGCCCCGGGCCCGGAGAAGGCGGCGCCGGCAAAGGCCGGCGGGGTGGCGATCGGCGCCGTGGCGGCGTCGAACGCCCAGGTGCCGCCCAGTTCGGCCGCACCCATGGGCTGCGTGGAGGCCGCCACGCGCGCACCGGTTGCGGCGGCGAGGCGGTCGAGGAACAGCCGGCCGGCCTCGCCCTCGGCGACGCGGCAGGCGTGGATCAGGATTTCGGTGCCGGCGGCGTCGGGCCAGGCGCGGTCCAGCAGGGACGCGGCGTCGAGCGGCCGCGCACCCAACAGGACTGCGCCCGGCGTGCCGTGCGCCAGCAGGTGGATGGCCGCCGGGCGCTGCGCCAGGACGTCCGTCAGCACGGCGTGGGCGTCAATGTCGGCGGGAACGGTGATGACGTCGATATCGGGGCGCCGCCGCTCCAGCAGGAGCGCAAGATCGTCGAGTTCGGCAGCGGCAATGATGACTTCAACCAATTCAACCCTCCCTCGGGTTCCGGTTGCCACGCCGTGGGGCAAAGCCGCCCCGTCCGGCCCAATTGATCGGGCCGCGTGCGGGGAGGACAACACAGGGTGGCAAATGCGTGCGGGCTGAAACTCGCCCGTCCCGGGGATGAATTCAACACCGTTGGTGGGGATAATACCACCGATCATGCAAGCAGAAGGTGCGCGCTATCTGCTTGTGTTACTCGCGCGGATTTCGTGGTGCCTGCCGAAGGAGCGAGTAAGCCGAGCGTGTTATCTTTTCAGCGATCGGAGTGTCATCGCCTATTAATGGTAATACTTTTGAGCTCTTCCCATCAATTCTGATCGGGCGGCACGGCGGGGGCGAACAGCACGCGCAGGTCACGGGTGGGGACGAAATCGGTGAATTCCGCGGTGAAGCGCGTCGGCGCGATCTTGCGCAGCCCGTCCATACAGAGCGACACGATGGTGTCCGGCTGTCCCTTGTCGATGGTCAGGCGGAAGCGGCGGATCGGCCCCGCCCAGTTGCGGGCGGTCTTGAGGACATAGGACAGGTCGGCGGCCTGGGCGTGGCCCTGGAAGCCGGGAATCGACATGGCGGCAATGCGCCGCGCCAGCCCGGCGGCCGTCGGCGGGTCGATGCAGAAGGTGGCCGCCGTCTCCGCGTCCGGCTTCTGTGGCAACCAGAAATAGCCGACGAACGGCTTGTAGCGGTGTTCGACCGTCACCGTGCGGCCGGCGGGGAAGGTCTGGCGCCAGTGATAGGCGCTGCGCACGTGCCACAGCGGGATGACCGACACGTGGCGGCCCTTCGCGTCCTCGTACTCGTCCACGTCCGCCGCGCCGGCCGCCTTCAAATCGGCCAGTGCTGCGGCGGGCAATCTGTCCAGGCCGGCGAAGAAATCCGGCGTGAACACCGCCAGCGGAATCCCGTGCTTCGCCAGCAGGGCGGTGACGTCCTTTTCCGGCGGGCCGGGCAGCACGGCGCGGATCTCCAGCGCCGGGGTGACGCGGCGGCCGTCAACGCTGACCTCGAAGTCCAGGAAGTTCTCCCCCTTCCGGCCGGGCACCAGCAGCGGCACGTTGGCGGCCATGGCCGTGTCGATGTCGGGGAACGGGAAGGCCACCACCGCTTCCACGTCGCGCGGCGCCAGCGTGCGGAAGACGTAGGCGACGCGCACCTCCTCGCGGCTGAGGAACAGGTCCTCCTGCTCCATGGCGACGGCGTCTGTCGCCTCCAGCCGCAAGCCGCCGGCCCCGAGCGTGGCGTAGGAGTCGTTGGCCGAGGCCGGCGCGCCGGTGAGAAGGGCCAGAGCCAGGGTGGCGATGTGGCGCACGATCGGCATTCGCATCTTCTTCTCGGGCCTCGTCAGGGGGGCGGCCGGTACGGTACACGTGGTCTCGACAAATTAGCAAAAAGTTAAGCCGCCGGGCGTGTGATGGCAATCGCCCCTTGCGCCTGTCCCCCTGGGCTGCAACGGCACGTTTACCCTGACGATCGGAGGGATGCGGAAATGACGATTTCGGTGACGAATGCTCCCGCTCCCGCCGTCGGTGCCGGTCCGGTGAGTGCGCCGGCAGCCGGCCCCTCACCATCGAAGGCGAAGGCCGAAGCGCCCGGCACGGGTGGCGCCGGGTCGGCGGCGGTCGTCGTCAGCCTCTCCGTCCAGGCGCAGACGATCGTCGCGACGGGCTCCGCCGCGCCGGCGGCGGCAAGCCCCTACGCGCGGTACTTTCCGACGCGCGATGGCGCGCCCGCCTCGGCCCTGGCGACCGCGGTGTCGAATCCCGGCGCGGTGTCCAGCTCGGCGGGGAAGAGCTTCGATCAGGTCGCCAAGGACGCCCGCGCCCGTATGGACGCCGTATACGCGGCCATGGAGAAGAGCGGAAAGCCGTTCGACTACAACAGTCACGAGGGTAAGGACTGGTACAGCCTGATGGGCGACCTCGACCGCCGCTCGCTCTATGCCGTCAGCAGCAACGCCGAGGGCCTGTTCACCAAGCAGGAGCAGGACATGGCCCAATCCATCATGTCGCAGCAGCAGGGCTTGGCGATGGGGCTCTACAACGGGCCGATCAGCCAGGAGGGGACGTTCACCGACCGCTTCCTGGGGAACGACGCCCAGCGCATGAAGGCCGGCGTCGCCTTCCTGGACGGCGTCAGCGACGAGGAGAAGACCTCGATCACCTGGGGTGTGAGCCGGGCGTCGGCCCAGATCTCCTACGAGTGGCTGTCGGAGCGCGACGGCAACCCGCCGGAGGACCTGGACACCGAGAACCCCCTGGCGAAGCTCATCAAGGCGGCCATGAACACCATGAAGGGCAGCGAGGAGCGCGGCTGGACGAAGGGCAACATCAGCACCGCGGAGGAGCTGAAAAGCCAGGCGTGGTTCCAGGGCTTCGAATCGCAGCTCGACGACGCGCTTCGGAAGACGCGGGAGATGGCCACGCGGGGCAGCGGAGCCTAACGCGCGCTCACCGCGATGGCGGGAAGCGCAGCGTCGCCGTGGTACCCTGGCCAGGGCTGCTGGACAGGGCGATGCTGCCGCCGTGCAGCTCGACCAGCGCCTTGGTGACCGTCAGGCCCAGCCCCGCGCCCTCGTGCCGGCGCTTCAGACCGCCGTCGCCTTGGCGGAACGGCTCGAACACGGCGCTGAGCGCGTCCGCCGCCATGCCGACGCCGGTGTCGGCGACGGCGACCACCACGGTGCCGTCCGGCTCCGCTGCGGCGCTGACGCGGGCACTGCCGCCGGGTGGCGTGAACTTCACGGCGTTGGAGAGCAGGTTCAGCAGGATCTTCATGACGGCCCGGCGGTCGCCCCACAGGCCGATGGGCAGGATGCCGGTGTCGTCCACCAGCGTCACCTCCGCCTTCACCGCGCGGTCGCGCATCATGGTTAGGCACGAGCGGACGACCGCGCCCAGGTCGATGGTCTCGCACGACAGGCGGTGCTCGCCCGCCTCGATGCGCGACATGTCCAGCACGTCGTTGATGATGCCCAGCAGGTGGTTGGCGCCTTCGAAGATGTCGGCCGCGAACTCCTGGTACTTGGCGTCGCCCAGCGGGCCCAGCGCCTCGCCCATGATCAGTTCGGAAAAGCCGATGATGGCGTTGAGCGGCGTGCGCAGCTCATGGCTCATGGTGGCCAGGAAGGTGGTTTTGGCCTGCGATGCCGCCTCTGCCTTCGCCTTGGCGTCGATCAGGGCGGCCTCCGCCACCTTGCGGTCGGTGATGTCGCGCAGGTAGGCGGTGAAGAACAGCTCGTCGTAGACGCGCGTGGGCGTCACCGACAGTTCGGCCGGGAACTCGCCGCCGTCGGCGCGCATGGCCGTCACTTCGACGCGCCGGCCGACCATGCCGCCACCCTCGCCGGCCAGATAGCGGGCGAAGCCTTGGCGATGCGCCTCGCGCCCGTCCGGCGGGATGACGAGATCCTCCATGCGCCGCCCCAGCACCTCGGCCCGGCTGTAGCCGAAGGTGCGCTCGGCGGCCGGGTTGAACTCCACCAGCAGGCCCGAGGCGTCGACGGTGAGGATGCAGTCGAGGGCACTCTCCACGATCGCCCGGCGCCGCGCCTCGGAGCGGTGCAACTCGGTGTCGATCTGCGTGCGCTGGATGGTGCCGGCCAGCATGGCGGCGGCCGAGGCCAGCACCTCGACCTCCAACGCACTCCAGGCGCGGGCAGGGGCGGCATCGTCGAAGGCGATATGGCCCCACCAGCGCCCGTCGATCATCACCGGCACGACCAGGGTGGAGCGCACGCCGCAGGGTTCGCCCAGACCGGCGGCGGCACCGTGCACGGGCCGGCCGTGCATCAGCTCGTGCACCCATTCGGTCAGCGTGTGGTCGGCGGTGGAACCCAGCACGGCGACCAGCCGAGCCGGATCGTCGCCGAGTCGCGGCACGCCGGGGGCGGTCCATTCGTGCAGGCAGGCCTGCGCGAAGCCGCCGCTTTCCAGCGCGTGCACCTGGTGCAGGCTGGCGCGGACCACGCCCATGGCGGTGCCCAGGCGGCGCAGCAGCTCCTCCATGCCGCTCAGCCAGTCGCCGTGGCCGATAAAGCGGCCGGCGGCGGCGATCATGGCGTCCAGCATGGCGGCACGGCGCGTCAGGTCACCGTCCGAGCGGGTGGGTGTCGCTTCGGCCAGCAGCAGGCCCACGGGATCCGGCGGCGGAGCGGTCATGGCGAAGCGGTCATGCGGTTTCCCCCGTGCGCACCGATGCGCCGGTCCCTTTGTGTACGGGGGGTAGTGTTGCGAAATCCTTTACCGCACCGCGGGGTGGGCCGGCCGTCCCCTCCCTCGCCCGAAGGCGGGGGAGGGGATCCGGGTCAGCGCGTCGCCTGGGCGAGCGTCGGCAGGTTGGCGTTGGAGGCGGCGTGCTCCGGGCCAGCCAGGTGCAGGGCCAGCGACGGCTGCTTCCAGTCGAAGCTGTCGAAGGCGCCGCAGTTGCCGCAGAGCCCCGCCCACGACGGGGTGACGGCGCCGCAGCTGGTGCAGGTCCAGGCCGGGTCGGCCGGGGCCGACGCCGCCTGGATCAGCCACGCGCGCGCCGCTTCCTCGTTGCCGTGCTCGGCACGCTCCAGGTCCGCCAGCAGCTGGTAGACGCGGCGGGACGGCTGCAGCTCCTGCGCCTTGGTCAGGTGGTTGCGCGCCTCGCCCCACAGTTGCGCGTCCAGCGCGGCGCGGGCCAGGGCCACATGGCTCTCAACGCTGTTGGGCGTGTGGGCGTGCAGCTTCTCGAACAGCTTCACACGGGCCAGCGGCTCGTAATTGTCGAGGATCTCGCGGTAGACCTCGGCCAGCTCCGGGTGCGGCTGCTGGCGCCACGCGCGCTCGACCACCTTGGAGGCCTTCTTGGGATGGCCGCCGCGCAGCTGCAGCCGCGCCACCCGCACCGACGCCGGCACGTAGGCCGGCGCCAGTTCGTACGCCGCCTGGGCGTGGTAGAGCGCCGAGTCGGCGCGGCCGCGCCGCTCCGCCTCGAAGCTGCGCTCCATCAGCAAGGCCGCGCGGTGGCGGCGCCCTTCCTCCTGCGGCACGGCGCCGGCCTGCACGGCCGCCTGCAGCGTGCCCTCCGCCGCCGCCCACTCGCCGGCGCGGGCCTCAAGGTCATAGAGGGTGGCAAGCAGCCACGGCGTGTTGGGCTGCAGCTGCTGGGCACGGCGGGCGAGCGCCAGCGCCTCCACCCGGTCGCCCTGCTTCAGCGCCTGCGTCAGCAGGCCGCGCAGGCCGAGGAAGGCGGTCTCCGGCCGTTCCAGCATGGCGTGGAAGTAGTGGCGGGCCGCCTTGTCGTCACCCATCAGCTGGGCCGCCTGGGCGGACAGCAGCATGGTCAGCGGCGGTTCGTTCAGCAGGCCGTCGGCCTTCTGCGCCATCTTCTTCGCCGTGGCGGCATCGCCCGCGGCGACCGCCACCATGCCCTGGGTCAGCGCCTTGTAGCCGCGCTCACGCCGGCGCGAGCGGCTGTAGCGGCGGAAAGACCCCGGCGCGTTGCGAATGCCGCGCCAGACCTTGTAGAGCACCACGACGACGCCCAGCACCACCAGCAGCCCCAGCACGAACATGGCGATGGAGGTGTTGACGGCATAGCCCAGCCACTCGAAGCTGACGTTGCCGGGGTTGTCGGCGAACCACAGCACGATCGCGATGACGACCGCGACCTTCGCCATGAACCATAGGGCGCGGATCATTGGCTGCCCTCCGGCTTGGCGCCGCCCGCTGCGGTGAGCGCCGCGATGGCGCGGCCGGTCAGCTGCTGCGAGGCCTGGTTGGCGGCAAGGCGCGCCCTGGCGTCGGCCAGCCAGCCGCCGGCGGCTTGCGCGGCCGGACCCTGCAGCTTCGACAGCTCCTCCACCGCGACGGCGAGGTTGCCCTGCTGCATCGCCGCCTCGGCGCGGGCCACGGTGGCCTGCGGCGTGTCGCCGACGATGCCGCCGCCCTGGCGGCGCACGGTCACCAGCGTGGACAGGGTGCCGGTCACCTGGTCGATCCAGTCGGACGCCTCGCCCTTCTGCGCCGCCTTGACGATGTCGTTGGCCAGCGGGTCGAAGCGTTCGGCCAGTTGCGCCTGGGTGGGAATGCCCTTGGGCGCATAGGGCGCAACGGCATCCAGCGAGGCCTTGACCTGCGCGTCACCGCCGGCCAGCGTCTGCACCGCCTGCAGCTCGCCCTGGAAGGGCTGGCTGCCGGCCAGCGCGCCGCGCAGCTGCCCGGCGGCCAGCACCAGCGCCTGTGCGTTGGCGGCGGCGTCGCGCCGGCCCTCCGCCTGCTTGGCGAGGCCGGCGACCTCCTGCTTCAGCGTGCTCACCTCCTGCGCGGCGGCGGCGTTGGCGCCCACCTTCTGCTCCAGTCCGGCGATGCGCTGGGCCAGCTGCTGCGCCTGCTGGGCAGCCTGCTCGCCGCCGGCGGCCTTCTGCTCCAGCGCCGCGAGGCGGTCGGTCAGGGCCTTCACCGCGTCGGTATTGTTGGCCACAGGGGCGGGCGCGCTGGCAACGCGCTGCTCCAGCGCCGTCACCTTGCCGGCCAGTGCCTGCAGGTCGGCCGAGGACGCGCCGTTGGCGGCGGTGCCGTTGGATGCCGCCGGGCGCTGCTCCAGCTTGGCCACGCGGTCGGTGATCTGCTGGATCTGCGCGCGCAACGCGCCGTCGTTGGCCGGGGCGGAAGCCGTCGGGGTGTTTCCGCCCATCACGGTGGGACCCCACCAGGGCTGGGTCAGCGCGGCGGCGCCCACCAGCAGGGCCAGCAGCGACACGGCGGTGGCGAAGCCGGCGCCGCCGGACGTCTTCTCCACCGGGCGCGGCGGCAGGCTGTAGGTGCGGGCGCGCTCGCGCTCCTCGGCTTCCGCGGTGGCGGGGATCTCGGGCGTGGCGGGCGGGGTGATGACCGGCGCCGGCTCCGACGGGGCGGCCGTGGTCTCGGCGGCGTCGGCGACCTTGCTGTCGGGCACCGTGCTGTCGATCACTTTGTCCTGGGCCAGCTTGTCTTCCGGCTTGTCGTCCGGCTTGTGATCGGGGGCCGGGGCGGTGCCGTGGCGGTCTTCGGCCGGGGTGGCGGCTTCCAGGTCGGCCTCGTCCAGGGTGATGCCGTGCTTGACGGCGGCGGCGCGCAGGTCGGCGTGGCGCGACAGCGGGATGGCCCCGCGCTTCTTCCAGCCCTGCACGGTGGTCACCGGCATGTCGAGCTTGTGGGCCATGGGGCGGATGCCGCCGAAGCGTTCGATGATGCGTTCGGTGGCGGTGCCGCTGGGCGAGTGGTCGGACGGGTTCTGGCCGTTCGGGTCCGCCTCGGGAGTGTCGGAGCCTGGACGAGGGGTCATGCGGGTGTGCCTTCTTGGTCGCCTTTTATCGTTCCGGCGCCGTCGGCGGGGGCTCGCCGTGGCGGCGGTGGGGAGCCCCGGTGCGTGCCGTTCAGGGCAGCAGGGCGAGCAGGCTGTCCTGCTCCGGCCGATCGGCCACTCGTACGTGTCGCCAGGGCACCGGACCCATGTCGGACGTACGGACGGCGTCCGCGACCGCGGGGCTGAGGCAGAGCGCGTCGACCGTACGCAGGCGGTCGAGCAGCCCGGCTTCGCGTACCAACCTAACAAACGAACGGGCCGTACGGGGAGAAAAAATCAGCACCGCGTCGATCTGACCTTCGGCGAGCCGGCGTGCCGTATCGCTCCCCAGAACGGTGGAGGGACGGGCCTCGTACATGGCCTCCCGCCGCACGGAAAAGCCTTTCTCCGCCAGCATTCCGCCCAGGTCGCCGGCGACCGTCGTACCTGCGACATGAAGCAGCAGGCCCCCCTGCGGGGCGCAGCGTTCGCCCACCAGCGCCGCCAAGGCGTACACGTCGCCGGACGCACTTTCCACGGATGCGAAACCGGCCTCGCGCGCGGCGCGCGCGGTGGCGTCGCCGACGGCGTATGCCGGACGGTCAGTACGCCCTGTACGTCTGGTGAAAGCCCGTACGCCGTTTGCGCTGGTGAACAGCAGCGCCTGTACGTCGTCAAGCTCAGGCTCCGGCCCGTCGAGCCAGACCATGTCCAGCATCGGCTCGACGGCCGGGGCGTGGCCCAGCGCGGCGAGGCGCCGGGCCAGCGGCTCGGCGTCCTCCGCCGGCCGCGTGATGAGCAGGCGCAGGGACGCCCCGCCCGTCACGGCAGGAAGAAGCCCGGCGGCAGCTGCGCCTTGACCTCCGCCCCGGCGTCGGCGCCCATCGCCGCGGCCTCTGCGGCGGTCCCGGCGCGGCGTGCCGTGAACACCTGCCGGCCGTCCGGCGACAGCACCTTGGCGTCCAGCGTCAGCGCATTCCCGTTCAGGCGCGCCATCGCCGCGATCGGCGTGCGGCAGGAACCGTCGAGCGCGGCCAGCAATGCCCGCTCCGCCGTCACGCGCACCGCCGTCTCGGCGCAGTTCAGCGGCGCCAGCAGCGCGCGGGTACGGTCGTCGCCAGAGCGGATCTCGATGCCGATGGCGCCCTGCGCCACGGCGGGCAGCATCACGTCGGGCTCCAGCACCGCGGTGATGCGCTCGGTCAGGCCCAGGCGACGAAGG
The DNA here is from genome assembly GCF_035627195.1 of Azospirillum sp. GTDB lineage: Bacteria > Pseudomonadota > Alphaproteobacteria > Azospirillales > Azospirillaceae > Azospirillum. The sequence continues at coordinate 38,302 of NZ_DASPMG010000404.1, read as the reverse complement.
CCGGCCAGCGCCAGCAGCGTGGCGTCCACCTCGCCGGCGTCCAGCTTGGCAAGGCGCGTCTGCACGTTGCCGCGCAGCGGCACCACCGTCAGGTCCGGCCGGCGCTCCAGGATCTGCGCCTGCCGGCGCAGGCCGGCGGTGCCGACCACGGACCCGGCGGGCAGGTCGTCCACCCCGTGGCCGGAGCGCGAGAAGAAGGCGTCGCGCACGTCCTCGCGCGGCAGCAGGGTGGAGATCTCCAGCCCGTCCGGCAGCCAGGTGGGCACGTCCTTCATGGAGTGGACGGCAAGGTCGGCGCGGCCGTCCAGCAGCGCCTCCTCCAGCTCCTTGGTGAACAGGCCCTTGCCGCCGGCCTCGGCCAGCGTGCGGTCGAGGATGCGGTCGCCCGTGGTCTTCAGGACCACGATCTCGATGGCGCCGGGGGTCGCCAGATGCGGGTGCGCCGCGGCGAGGCGGTCGCGGGTTTCGTGGGCCTGCGCCAGCGCCAACGGGCTGCCGCGCGTGCCGATGCGAAGCGGTGTCGTCATGGGCCGTTTCTATGCTCTTCGCCCCAGTTTGCAACCCCCAACCGTCCGCGCCTTGACCAAAGTCAGGCGTCGTGCACCTTTGCGCACGGCGGAACAAGGAGCGGACCATGGTTCTGGGGCATGCGGTGCAGGGCGGCGGGGCGGAGCCGGTGATCGTGCTGCACGAATGGCTGGGCGATGGTGCCAACTGGGACCTGATGCGTCCTTACCTGGACGGTGGGCGCTTCACCTGGGTCTTCGCCGATCTGCGCGGCTATGGCCGGTCCAAGGGCATGGAGGGCGCGCACACGGTGACGGAGGCCGCCGCCGACGCGCTGGCCCTGGCCGATGCGCTGGGTTTCCGGCGCTTCCACGTGGTCGGCCATTCCATGTCCGGCATGATCGGCCAGTACCTTGCGCTGACGGCGCCGGAGCGGGTGAAGTCCCTGGTCGCCGTCTGTCCGGTTCCGGCCTCCGGCTTCCCGGCCGACGCGGCGGCGAAGGCGCGCATGGCGGCGGTGCTGGATGATGACGAGGCGCTGCGCGCCGCCATCCGCCTGCGCACCGGCGACCGCTACACGGCCGGCTGGGTGGAGTTCAAGCTGGGCATCGCCCGGCGCGCGGCGACACCGGCCGCGCAGCGCGGCTATCTCGACATGTTCACCGGTACGGACTTTTCGGCCGCGGCGGCGGGGCTCGCCACGCCGATCCTGGCGCTGTTGGGGGCGCACGACCTGCCGCTCTACCAGGAAGCCTCGGTGCGCGAGCGCTTCGGCGCCCTGTACCCGAACCTGGAGGTGGCGGTGTGCCAGGAGGCCGGCCACTACCCCATGCTGGAATGCCCGCCGCTGACCGCCGCGCTGATCGAGCGGTTCGTCGCCGGCCTTGTGTGAGCGGTCGGGCGACCGCTCATAGGGGCGCATGGTGCTGTACTGCGCGTCTCATTGGTTGCGGTGTGTGGACGGCATGGAGAATATATGGACGCCCTTTCCCTTTCCTCTCCGCAAGAGATAGACGAAAAGTCCGGCAAGGCTGTGCCGTCGATACCTGGAGAAGTGTCAGTTGGCGTACGGACGATCGAGATCTGGGAAGTTCCTGGTTCCGGTGTTTCACTGGAGTCTGCTTGGCGAATCCCTTCACGGGCCGCCGAGATCCCGAAAAACCTCTGACATCACGCGGCTTCGCAGCAATCGGTAATTTGCTGTCGCCAGATGTTGCTGTCGTATGCGGAGGTGGAGAAACAAATTTCTAAGGAGTCGCAATCATGTTGCGTGCATCGCTCATCACAATGCTGGGCGCCCTGGCGATTCTGTCCTTCAGCCCGGGCACAACCCTTGCCGTGTCGCCGTCGGAGGAGGAGTGCGCGGGTGAGTTCGACCGCGACCGCGGCGAGGTGACCTGCGAAGAAAACGTCGGCAACAGCGAGAACAGCCAGACGAAGACCGACAGCGGCCAGGGCAACCTGACCAACGAGAAGAAGGTCACCTGTGAAGGGCCGGGTGGCAGCGGCGAAAACTCGGCCCACTGCAAGTAACGGGCAGATGACGGTCCCTTTGATCGCGCGACGGTGCCCGCCCCCGTTTCGCCCGGGGAAGGGGGCGGGTGTCAGCGCCGCTGCACCGTTCGTTGCGCCGTCACCACGATGCGGGCGCTGTCGACGCCCCAGCCGGCGTCCTCGAAGTCGCCGGCGACGCGGGTGGGGGTGAAGCCGGCCTCAGCCAGCATCAGTTCCAGCTCCCAGCGGAAGATCAGCCGCCAGTGGAAGGAGAAGTCGCAGATCGTCTGCTCCCCATCCGGCAGCAACTCGTCGTACCAGCCGTAGACGCGCTGGCGCTGCTGCTCGTCCAGGCGGGTGTTGCGCGAGTTCTTGACGTAGGGATTGCCGGTCAGCGGGTTGCGGCGCGCCTCCGACGGGACCGGCCGGTTGTCGGCCTCCAGCGCCAGCGTCAGTGGGTTCATCACGTCCAGCGCCAGCCGGCCGCCGGGCGCCAGATGCGCCGCCACGCCGGCCAGCGTCCGACGCTCCGCCTCGAAATCGGCGATCAGCATCAGCACGTTGAAGGGCAGCACCGCCAGCGCGAAGTCCCGCCGCGCCAGGGACAGCGCCGCCGCGTCCGCCTGCGCCACCTCGACCCGGTCGCGGATCTCCGCCGGCTCGGCGGCCAGCTTGGCGCGCAGCTGCTCCAGCATGGCGGGGGAGGCGTCGACCGCCGTCACTTTCAGCCCCATGCGGGCCAGCGGGATCGTCAGCCGGCCGGTGCCGCAGCCGATCTCCAGCACCGGGCCGCCGGTCTGCGCCGCCTGCTCCTTATAAAAGGCGACGTCGCCCAGGATGCCGATGCGCGCCAGCCGCGCCACGTCCTCCGCGCGCGCCTCGCCGATCTCCAGCGACGGGTAGTCGCCGTCGTAGTAGAGGATCGAGCCGTCGCGGTCGGGGACATCCCTGTTCATCGCATCTCCCTTGCGGCCCAAGAGTCTATACCGGCGCGACGCGACGGGCTAGTTTGGCGGCCATGATCATCCTTGGAATCGAAACCAGCTGCGACGAGACGGCCGCCGCCGTGGTCACCGACGCGCGCGAGATCCGCGCCGACGTCGTGCTTTCCCAGATCGCCGACCACACGCCCTACGGCGGCGTCGTGCCGGAGGTGGCGGCGCGCGCCCACCTGGAGCATCTGGACGGGCTGATCCGCCGCGCCATGGAGGACGCCGGCATTGGCTTCGCCGACCTGGACGCGGTGGCGGCGACCGGCGGCCCCGGACTGATCGGCGGCGTCATCGTCGGCGTCATGACCGCCAAGGCGATCGCCGCCGCGCGCAACCTGCCCTTCGTCGCCGTCAACCACCTGGAAGGGCACGCGCTGACCGCCCGGCTGACCGACGACGTGGCCTTTCCTTACCTGCTTCTGCTGGTGTCGGGCGGGCACTGCCAGTTGCTGGTGGTGGAAGGTGTGGGGAAGTACCGGCGCCTGGGCACCACCATCGACGACGCGGTGGGCGAGGCGTTCGACAAGACGGCCAAGCTGATCGGCCTCGGCTACCCCGGCGGCCCGCAGGTGGAAAAGGCGGCCGCCGCGGCCACCAACCCGGATCGGTTCGAGTTGCCGCGACCGATGGTCGGCCGGCCGGGCTGCGATTTTTCCTTCTCGGGGCTGAAGGCGGCGGTGCGCCGGCTGGTGGAGGACTTGCCCAAGCCGCTCTCGGAGGCCGATCAGGCGGACCTCGCCGCGGCGTTCCAGAACACCGTGGCTGCCGTGATGGCCGACCGCGTCAAGCGGGCCATCCGCGCCTTCAAGGAGGCGCACCCGGAAGGATCCACGCTGGTGGTGGCCGGCGGCGTGGCGGCGAACAAGGTGCTGCGCGCCCGGCTGGACGCGCTGGCGGCGAAGGAGGGGATGCGGTTCGTGGCGCCGCCCTTGCGGCTGTGCACGGACAACGCGGCGATGATCGCCTGGGCGGGGCTGGAACGGTTCCGGCTGGGCCAAAGCGACGGGCTGGACTTCGCGCCGCGCCCGCGCTGGCCGCTCGACCCCACCGCCAAGCCCGCCATCGGCCGGCCGGACGTGGGGTCGGGGGTAAAGGCGTAAGCGGTTGCTGGAAGGTCAGCGCAGTCCGAGGAAGGACAGGATTGCCAGGACGACCACGATGACGCCGATGATGTAGAAAATATTCATACTGCATCCTCCGGCTTGGCGGAGCGGCATTATTTCGCACGGCCGCCCCTCCACTTGATGGGAGACGGACCAGGAAACGGCCGCCAGCCGGCAAAGGTTCCGGCGGCAAAAGGGGATCGGCCCCGCGCACTTGCGGCTCGCCGCGCGCTGGCCTATCCATTTGCCCGTAACCAAGGCGGAGCGGGATTCATGAGCGGCACCTTCCAACGCATCGGCATCGTCGGCGGCGGCGCCTGGGGCACCGCGGTGGCGCTGGCGGCGTTGCGCGCCGGGCGCCGGGCGGTGCTGTGGGCGCGCGAGCCGGCGGTGGTCGAGGCCATTACGACCACCCGCGAGAACCGCGATTACCTGCCGGGCGTGCCGCTGCCGCCGGAGCTGGAGGCCAGCAGCGACTTGGCGGCGCTGGGCGACTGCGACGCGGTGCTGCTGGTCGCTCCGGCGCAGCATCTGCGCGGCGTCTGCACCCGCCTCGCCCCGCACCTGAAGCCCGGCGCGCCGGCGGTGATCTGCGCCAAGGGCATCGAGATCGAAACCCAGGACCTGATGAGTGATGCCGTGGCGGCGGCGCTGCCGGCCGGCACGCCGGTTGCCGTGCTGTCCGGCCCGACCTTCGCGGCGGAGGTGGCGCGCGGCCTGCCCACGGCGGTGACGCTGGCCTGCGCCGACACGGCGCTGGGCGCCCGGCTGGTCGATGCGCTGGGCAGCCGCACCTTCCGCCCGTACTGGAGCGACGATCTGGTCGGCGCGCAGGTCGGCGGGGCGGTGAAGAACGTGCTGGCCATCGCCTGCGGCGTGGTGGTGGGGCGCCGTCTGGGCGACAACGCGCGCGCTGCGCTGATCACCCGAGGCTTGGCCGAGATCACGCGCCTCGCCCTGCGCCTGGGCGGCCGGGCGGAGACGCTGATGGGCCTGTCGGGGCTGGGCGACCTGACGCTCACCTGCTCCAGCCTGCAGTCGCGCAACATGTCGCTGGGCGCGGCGCTGGGCGAGGGGCGCACGCTGGCCGACGTGCTGGGCGAGCGCCGCTCGGTGGCGGAGGGCGTCTACACCGCGCGCGCCGTGGTGGCCCTGGCCGCGCGCGTCGGCGTGGAGATGCCGATCTGCACGGCGGTGAACGCCATCCTCAACGAAGGGGCCGGCCTGGACGACACCATCCAGGCGCTGCTGGCCCGCCCGTTCCGCGAGGAGGGGCGGTGATGCGCGCGCTGGCACTCACCCTTCTTCTCCTGACCGCCGCCGTTCCGGCGCGCGCGGCGTGGGAGAACCCGGCGGAGCTGCCGGGGCTGGGCACGGTGGACCGCCGGGCACCCGTCGACGTCGGGCAGGACCCCTGGCGTTCGGTCGGCAAGGTGCAGACCAACCTGGGTGCCCGCTGCACCGGCGTGCTGGTCGGGCCGCGGCTGGTGCTGACGGCGGCGCACTGTCTGTTCAACCCGCGCACGCGGGCCATGCTGCCGACGTCGTCGCTGCACGTGCTGTTCGGCTACCACCACGGCGAATACCGCACCCACGCGACGGTTGAGCGCTACACCCACGATCCCGCCTTCGACGGGCGCAAGAACGTCGGCCATCTGCACGGCGACAACGCGCACGTCGACTGGGCGCTGCTGACGCTGGCCTCACAGCCGAAGGTGACGGAGCCGGTGCTGCCGCTGGCCGTCAAGCCGGCGCCGGCCGGCACGCCGCTGGCCCTGGGCGGCTTCAACCAGGACCGCTCGCACCAGCTGCTGGCCGACACCGCCTGCAAGGTGCTGGGCTGGGGGAACTTCCCGAACGGCGCGCCGATGATGCTCCACGACTGCTCCGCCACGCGCGGCACCAGCGGCGGCCCGATCCTGGCCAAGCGCGACGGACGGTGGGAGGTCATCGGCGTCAACGTCGGCGCCTCGCCCAAGGCCAACATAGCCGTGCCCGCCGCCACCTTCGCCGCCGAGGCGGCGAAGCCATAGGCTTGCCGAAGCATCCGCATGCGGATATGTTGGCGGCATCCTTACCCGATCGAGGAGTGCCGTTATGTCCGCCCCTGAGCGCCGCCCGTCGTCCCTGCTGGCGCTGCTGCCCGCCGTCGCCGTCCGCCTGCGCCTGTTCGGCCAGGGCGGCGAACCCGCGGGCCAGGCGGAGGCCAAACGCCGCACGGCCTGAACCGACGCCCCCGCAGAACGCCGTGCCTTTGGCCCGCGTCCCGTTCCTGAGCGTGTACCGGGGCCCTGTGCACCGGAGACGGTGAGCTTCCGGTGCGGTGGCGTTTGCGCTAGGGTCGTCGCGCCCATAGGCCCATGAGCCGACAAGAAGGAGGGGACACCGTGATCTTCATGTTCCACTGCAAGGACAAGCCCGGCTCGGCCGACGTGCGGGCGGCCAACCGCGCCGCGCACCTGGAGCACCTGGAGGGCTTCAAGGACCGCATCGTCGCCGGCGGCCCGCTGCTGAACGACGAGGGCACCGGCATGATCGGCAGCCTGCTGCTGGTCGAATGCGCCGACCGCGCCGACGCCGAGGCCTTCGCCGCCGCCGATCCCTACGCCAAGGCCGGCCTGTTCGAGTCCGTCGAGATCCGGCCGTGGCGCCGGGTGTTCCCGAAGGACTGAGGGGGTCCCGGCATGGCCCGCTGGCTCGTCAAGTCGGAACCCGTCAAGTACTCGTGGGACCGCATGGTCGCCGACGGCCGCACCCACTGGGACGGGGTGCGCAACCATCAGGCGTCGAACAACCTGAAGGCCATGAAGGCGGGCGACCGCGCCTTCTTCTATCACTCCAACGAAGGGCTGGAAGTGGTCGGCGTGGTGGAGGTGGTGAAGGAATATTACCCCGACCCCTCCGACGCCGGCGGTCGCTTCGGCATGGTCGACGTGGCGCCGGTGGTGCCGGTGAAGACGCCGGTCACGCTGAAGCAGATGAAGGCCGATCCGCTGCTGGAGAACATGGCGCTGGTCCGGCAGTCGCGCCTGTCGGTGTGCCCGGTGACCGACGCCGAGTGGGCCCGCGTGTGCGAGCTGGCCGGGATCGAGGCATAGAACGTCCCAAGGATCGTGGCGCCGGGCCGGCGGCAACGCGGCCCGGCGCCGGCCCCTTCGTCACTCCGCCGCTTCCGGCTCCATGATGGTGGCCTGGAAATCCAGCGCCGCCTGACGCATGCGGCGCGCCAGCGCGCGCACCTCGGCCGCCGCTTCGAGATAGCCGGCATCGCAACCGGCGGCGTCCTTGGGCAGGGCGCGGAAGGTGGCGTCGATCACCATCAGGTTGGTGCGGTTGCTCATCTGGCTGAGCCGCCCGACCACGTCCCCGCCACCCGACGCGCCGCCGCCTGACTTGCCGTCCGCATTGGTCGTGCTGGACATGGTTCCCCCGTGGTGCGCTGGAATTCTTACGTGTGGCAACCCTAGTGTCCACGCGGTTAAGGCGGGGTTAAGCACGTGCTGGCCGGCCGCATTGTCAGATGATGCGGCATTCCGCCGCACACGCGGCCCGTCCGCATGCGGCGCGCAAGATCCTGTCGCTGCAACGCAGCAAATCGAACGCTCTCAGCCGTTTGGGTGGGGGTTCCGGGTGCCTGTGTGACTTGTCGAGTTGCCGCCTTGTGTGGATAATGCCCGCCAAACGGGGTGGCGCCCGGCCGCCCCACAACGCCTCTCTAGGGCACGAACCAGAAGTTAGCGGGGGAATCGCAAAAAAATGACGGACAACACCTACTTTCCCGTGAAGCCCGAGGTTGCCAAGGCCGCCTGGGTGGACGAGGCCGCTTACGCTCGCATGTACGAGCAGTCGATCAAGGACCCCGAGGGCTTCTGGGCCGAACACGGCAAGCGCGTTGACTGGATCAAGCCGTACACCAAGGTCAAGGACGTCAGCTACACCGGCGACGTCCACATCAAGTGGTTCTACGACGGCACCCTGAACGTCTCCGCCAACTGCATCGATCGCCATCTGGCCAAGCGCGGCGACCAGACCGCCATCATCTTCGAAGGCGACGACCCCGGCGTCTCGAAGCACATCACCTACAAGGAACTGCACGAGCAGGTCTGCCGCCTCGCCAACGTCCTGAAGAAGAACGGCGTCAAGAAGGGCGACCGCGTCACCATCTACCTGCCGATGATCCCCGAGGCCGCCTACGCCATGCTGGCCTGCGCGCGCGTCGGCGCCGTCCACTCCATCGTGTTCGGCGGCTTCTCGCCGGACAGCCTGAAGGACCGCATCGTCGACTGCGACAGCCACTTCCTCATCACCTCGGACGAGGGCCTGCGCGGCGGCAAGAAGGTTCCGCTGAAGGCCAACGCCGACAAGGCCGTGGCCGCCGCGCCGATGGTCAAGAACGTTCTGGTGGTCAAGCACACCGGCGGCGACGTTGCCTGGACCGCCGGTCGCGACCTCTGGTACCACGAGGAGATGGCTTCGGTTTCCGCCGACTGCCCGCCGGAGGAGATGAGCGCCGAGGATCCGCTGTTCATCCTCTACACCTCGGGTTCGACCGGCAAGCCGAAGGGCGTGCTGCACACCACCGGCGGCTATCTGGTCTACGCGTCGATGACGCACCAGTACGTCTTCGACTACCATGACGGCGACGTCTACTGGTGCACGGCCGACGTGGGCTGGGTCACCGGCCACAGCTACATCGTCTACGGCCCGCTCGCCAACGGCGCCACCACGCTGATGTTCGAAGGCGTGCCGACCTACCCGGACGTCTCGCGCTTCTGGCAGGTGATCGACAAGCACAAGGTCAACATCTTCTACACCGCGCCGACCGCTATCCGTTCGCTGATGCGCGAGGGCGAGGGCCCGGTGAAGAAGACCTCGCGCGCCAGCCTGCGCGTCCTGGGTTCGGTCGGCGAGCCGATCAACCCCGAGGCGTGGCTGTGGTACTACAACGTGGTGGGCGACGGCCGCTGCCCGATCGTCGACACCTGGTGGCAGACGGAGACCGGCGGCATCCTGATCACTCCGCTGATCGGCGCCATCGGCCAGAAGCCGGGTTCGGCGACCAAGCCGTTCTTCGGCGTGAAGCCGATCGTCGTCGACAACGAAGGCCAGATCCTGGAAGGCGAGACCGAGGGCAACCTCTGCATCGCCGAATCCTGGCCGGGCCAGATGCGCACGGTGTTCGGCGACCACGAGCGCTTCGTGCAGACCTACTTCTCGACCTTCGCCGGCTACTACTTCACCGGTGACGGCTGCCGGCGCGATGCCGACGGTTACTACTGGATCACCGGCCGCGTCGACGACGTGATCAACGTGTCCGGCCACCGCATGGGCACGGCCGAGGTGGAGAGCGCGCTGGTGGCGCACCCGAAGGTGGCCGAGGCCGCCGTGGTGGGCTACCCGCACGACCTCAAGGGCCAGGGCATCTACGCCTACGTCACGCTCAACGCCGGCGAAAACCCGTCGGAAGAGCTGCGCAAGGAACTGGTGAACTGGGTCCGCAAGGAGATCGGCCCGATCGCCTCGCCGGACCTCATCCAGTGGGCGCCGGGCCTGCCGAAGACCCGTTCGGGCAAGATCATGCGCCGCATCCTGCGCAAGATCGCCGCGAACGAGCATGAAGCGCTGGGCGACACCTCGACGCTCGCCGACCCGACGGTCGTCACCGAGCTGGTCGAGAACCGCATGAACCGCAGCTGATCCTGCCGGTCAGGCGTGTAAGCTACGGACCAGGGGCCTTCGGGCCCCTGGTTTCGTTTCGGGGTGTATTCTCTCCCTCACTCGCCCTTCGTAGGGGGAAGTTACTCCTTCTTCTCTCCATCGCTCCTGCCGCTGAGCGGTTCGCCCTTCAGGCCCGTTTCGCCTTTGGATGCGTCCGGGATGGTGCCGGAGCGTCCTTCCTTGGCGGTCTCGATGGCGTTCAACTGCTTGTCGGTGCGGCGCTCGCCCATGGTGGGGTCCTGGGCGCCGGTGCTGCCCAGCCAGGATTCGCCCTGGATCGCCGGCTTCTCGCCCAGATCGCTTTTTCCGGGGGCGCTTTTGTCCTTCTCCTCGGCCAGCGCCGTGGCGGCCAGGGAACCCAGAACCACCGCGGCGGCGATCAGTCCGCCCTGCCAGACGTTGCGCATGCGCTCTCCCTCCTCATCCGACGTGTGGCGGAGGAACGCGGCGCACGGCACCGGCGTTCCCCGGCATCAGAAATCCACCTGGAACAGCGCCGGGGTGCGGCCGGCCACCGGCGGCGCCATGCGCGCGTCGAGTCGGCAGCGGTCGAGCGCCGCCGCCGGCAGCGGCTCGGCGTCCAGCGGGCCGAAGCCCACGGCGCAGCCGGACGTGGTGCGCAGGCAGTCCAGCGACAGGCGGACGGCGGGGACGGCGGCGGCCTCGATCCGCGCCGCGACGGCGCAGCCGCCCAGCACGAAGGCGCTCACCGTCAGGCCGGCGTCCACCTCCGCAGCCGGCACCGGCGACGGCGCCGCCAGGGTGATCAGCAGGAGCGCCAACGGGACGCGCATGCCCCCTCCTCAATAGGACACGGTGACGACGATGCTGTCGGTATAGCGGCCGGGGGCCGGGTACTGGCGGGCGAAGATCCGGCCGTAGACGTCGCTCTGCACCCAGGTGCCCAGCAGCGCCGTGCCGTAGGATACCGTCACCTGGGAACTGCTGCCGGCCTCGCCCCACACCTGGGTGCGGGCGGCGTCGCTGTAGAGGTTGTAGAGCAGCCGCTCGCCGTCCAGGCGCATCTCGCGCGGATTGGTGCTGCCGGAACTGCCGGCCGACAGGCCGATGTCGTAGCTGACCAGGACGGGCAGCACGCCGGTGCCGGCCAGCGAACAGCGGACGCGCACGGTCGCCACGTCGTCCAGCGGCGCCGCGGACAGCGGGTTGTAGTTGCCGAAGTTCAGGTTGCCGGTGTTGGCCGTGCAGACGCACAGCAGGCAGTCGGCCGCCGCCGGGACGGGGGAGAGGGCGGCCAATAGCAACAGCGTCAGCATCCTTAGGGCGTGCATGCGTGTTCCCCCACATCCGGCATCGGGTCGGGCATCGCCTGGTTCGGGTCGATGCGGCCCAGCGTCACCGTGCAGCGCAGCCCGTCCCATTCCACCGCCAGAATGGTCCCGGTTCGCGCGCCGGGCACGAAGACACGGCCCTCTTCCCCGGCGATCAGCGCGCCGTCCGGCTGGCGAGCCGCCAGACGCACGCCGGCCGGCAACGGCCGCCCGTCGGGCAGGCGGACGGTGACGAAGGCGCCGCCGCCGTCGCGCACGGCGAATTCCACCAGCGCCGTGCCGCGGTAGGCCGGCACCGCCATCACGTGGTCGCCCTGCACGGCGGCGGTCAGCGGCAGCTCGTCCACGTTGATGGAGATGCGGTTCTCCTGGTAGGGCAGCAGGTCGGCGACCAGCGCCGTCCCATCGGCATCCAGCGTGCCCGCCGGGCGGTTGTGCGCGTACACCGTCAGCCCCTCGCGGCCGGGGATGCGCACGATGGCGCGGCCGGCGCGGCTCTTGCGGGCGGCATACAGCCCGTCTTCCACCGCCACGAGGCTGCCGGCGGCACCCAAACGCGCGGCGCTGCCGCCCGGCGTGCGCTCGGCGTCCAGCGTGGCGCCGCCGCGCGTCCCGTCCCAGGTCAGCCCGGCGCGCATCCGGCGGTCGGCGCCGGCCTCCACGCTGGCGTGGGCGCCCAGGCCGTATCCGTCGGCCGGGCGGTGCTGCGCCGACGCCACGGTGGTGACGCCCTGCCGGGTGCGCCGCACCTCCGCCCCGGCCAGCGTGTCGGGGCCCAGCGGCACGGTGAGGAACAGCGCCAGCGTGGTGTCGCGCCCCTGCAGGTCGCGCAACGCCGTGGTGCTGAGGAAGGCGCCGTCGAACAGCGGCACGCCATAGGTGAGGGAGGCGACGCTCGATCGGTCCCCCGCCGCGAAGCGCACGGACGCCAGGGAGGCGGCGACGCTGCCCCACCCGTCACCCAAGCCCAGCGATGCGGTGGCGGCGATGCGCTGCACGATGGGATTCGCGGTGCTGCGGCCCAGCTGGGCGAAGTTCCGGCTGCTGCGCTCGAACCCCACGCTGGCGCTGAAGCGCCCGCGGACGTAGCGGTAGCTGCCCGCCGCCAGCCAGCCGGTCGCCCCCTTGCCCCAGCTGCCGGCACCCGACAGCTCCACCTCGCCCAGGGGTGCCACGGCGGCGGCGACGCTGGCCCCGGCGGTGCGCCAGCCGCGCGCCGCCTCGCCCGCCAGTTCCACCGTGGTGCCGCCGCCGGTGCCGTAGCGCCAGTGACCGGCCGCGAAGGGTTCGCCATAGGAAAAGCTGCGACGCGCGTAGTCCCGGCGCAGCAGGCCGGCCTGGAAGGCGAAGTCGCTGGCCCCGTCCGGCAGCACGCGGGGCGAGACCAGGAAGGGGGCGGACACCGCCGTCTGCCGTCCCAGCGCGTCGCGTACGATGACCTGCGCCTCGCCCGCCCCGGTGATCAGCGGCACGCCGTCCAGCGCGAAGGGGCCGGGCTCCACCCGCGTGCGGTAGCGCAGCACGTTGTCGACATAGACCTCCACCGTCGACGGCAGCTCGGCCCGGCCCTGCAGCAGCGGGCCGGCGAAGCGCACGGCGTTGGGCTGCAGGCTGTAGTCGCGACCGACCTGCACGCCGCCGAAGCGCGCCGGGCGGCCCCACGACGGGGGCCGGGCGATGGCGTCGCCAACGACCCACCGTGTCGGCCCGTCCGGATCGTCGTGCACGAAGGCGCTCTCCAGCCGCACCGGCGCCCGGCCGGAGCGGTAGAGTGCCGACGTCGACAGCACACCCCAATCGCCGGACACCCCGGCGTCGAACAAGCCACCCAGCGTGCGCGTGCCGCGGTAAGCCTCGGCCACCACGTCGTAGTCGAGGAAGGCGGAGAACACCTGCCGGCTCAGCACCGGCGCACCGCCGGTGGCCGCCACCCGGCGGCGCTCCAGCCCGTCGTCGGTGACGTCCAGCAGCAGGCGCTGCCCCGGCCGGTCGATGCGCGCCGTCACGCCCGACGCACCGCTCAGCACCGCATAGGCCTTGCCCTGCCGCTCCGCACGGGCCAGCCGGGCGGTGTCCAGGCGCAGGTCGCCCAGTTCGTGCAGGGGTGCCAGAATCCGGCCGCCGTCCTCCTCGACGAGGAGGACGGCGCCGGTGTCGTAGCCGTTGAGGACCACGGCAAGGAGTTGCTCTTCCGCCGCGGCCGGGTGTGCGGATGCCAGGAAGGCCAGCGCGGCCACCCCGCTCAGAAGGGGGATCGCGCTGCACCGTCCGGCGCGCCGTCTTCGGGCGCGCTCAGCGGATGGGCACCGTCTCCCGGCTGGGTCCATGGCTGGTCTGCGCCTCGATGTCGATGGTCCGGGTGGATCCCGGAACGCGGTTGGCCTGCACCACGAAACGGCGGGTGGCGCCCGGCAGGACGTAGCCGCCCAGCCCCTCCAGCGGGCGCGGCGGCGCCCCGGCGGAAGCGACGGACAGGGCATGGATGCGCGCGTGCGCGGTGCCGGTGTTGCGCGCCTCCAGCACCAGGGCACCGCCCTCGCGCCGCGCCGCCCAGCCCAGCGCCGGGGCGGCGCCGCCGGCCGTGTTGACGAACACCGGCACGCCGACGCGCAGCAGCGTGCGCACCGCCTCGCCGCGGTGGGCCGCCGGCTCCGGCAGTTCCTGGAGGAAGATCCGGTAGGCGCCCTCGACGCCGCCGGCCGTGCGCCCGCCCGCCGTGTGTTCAACGAGGCCGACGCGCACCACCTGCTCGGCGCCCGGCGGCAGTTCGAACACCGGCGGCGAGGCCAGCACGGCGCGCGTCGGCTGGTAGGCATCGGCGCCGCCGTCCTGTGCCCAGGCGGCGGTGCGCACCTCCACCGTCATGCGCTCGGCCCCGGTGTTGCGCACCTTCATGGTGGCCGATGGACGCTCGGCCGCCAGGTCGATGCGCACGGGGTAGAGTTCCATCGACCCGGCCAGCGCGGGTGCTGCGTTGAAGAAGGCGACCAGGAGCGCAAAAGCCGTCATTCGCCGACGCATGCCCGCCTCCCTCAATAGGTCACGGTGACTTGGACGGTGTCGGTGTAGGCGCCGGCCGGCACGCTCTGTCCCGTGGGGATGCGGCCGTAGACGGTCAGCGTCTGGGCGGCACCGTTGCCGGTGCCGGCGACCGGCGCCGCGGCGTTCCACACGGTGGTCCGGCCGGAGTCCGAATAGAGCTCGTAGGCGAGGTAGTTGGACCCGTTCGCCATGCGCCGCGTGCTGCCCGACGCGTTGGCGCCGTCGTTCAGCGCCACGGAATAGCTGGTGCCGTTGCCGCAGGTGACGGTGACGGTGGTGGTCTGGTCGGTGTTGCCGGTGCCCGTGTAGCTTCCGAAGGCGAGGTTGGACGCCGACACGCTGCACGTCGCCACCACGGTGGCGGAAACGGTGAAGGTGGTGCTGGTGTTGGCCGCCCCGGCCGGCACGGCGGCCAGCCCGGCGAGACACGCCATACAGACGGATAAGGACGCTTTCCTCATCGCTCAGCCCCGCTCGCAATGGAGATGTCAGGCTCGTAACCACCAATGTGAGCGAAGGTGCCGCGGAAGATAACCCGAGAGATCGGAGTAGTGCCGTTAACAATGGGCAACCCCTTAGGCGCGCAGCCCCTTTTACCGAGGGCGTATGACCGGCGAGGGTTGCCGCTTTTCCGTGCGATCGCCGCTCAGCAACTGTTGTGGCCGAAAGCATACGGGGGCGTGCGATGCGTATCCATCACATCAATTGCGGCACCATGTGTCCGGTCGGCGGCCGGCTGTTCGATGGCTACAGCCATGGCCTGACGGCGCACCTCGTGTGCCACTGCCTGCTGATCGAGACGGCGCGGGGGTTGGTCCTGGTCGACACCGGATTCGGCCTGCGCGATGTCCACCGGCCGCGCCCGCGCCTCAGCCCGTTCTTCCGGGCGCTGAACAACATCCAGCTGCGCGAGGAGGACACGGCGCGCCGGGCCGTCGAACGCCTGGGCTTCAAGGCCGAGGACGTGCGGCACATCGTCGTCACCCACCTGGACTTCGACCACGCCGGCGGCATCGAGGATTTCCCCAACGCCACGGTGCACCTCTATGCCCGCGAATTGCAGGCCGCGCGCGACGAGCGCACAGGCTTCATCGCCCGCAACCGCTATCGCCCCCGGCAGTGGGACGAGGGGGTGCGCTGGCATACCTACGAACCGGGCGGGGAGCCGTGGTTCGGCTTCGCCGCGGTGCGCGACCTGGAAGGGCTGCCGCCGGAGATCCTGCTGGTGCCGCTGGTCGGCCACACCTGGGGCCACTGCGGGGTGGCGGTGCAGGACGCCGGGGGCTGGCTGCTGCTGGCCGGTGACGCCTACTTCTTCCACGGCGAGATGGACCCGGCCCGCCCGCACTGCCCGCCGGGTCTGCGCGCCTACCAGCGGATGATGGAGGTGGACCGCGCCGCCCGCCTCGCCAACCAGGACCGCCTGCGCGACCTCGTCCGCCAGCACGCGGGCGCGGTGCGCGTGGTGTGCTCACACGACAAGGTGGAGCTGGAGCGGTGCGGCTGACCTATCGCAACGCCGCCACGTCGCACCAGGACTGGCGGCGTTCGCCGTGGTAGCGGCGGGCGAGGCCGGCGGTGAGCAGCGCCTCGGCCACGTCGGCGCCGGCGGCGGTGAGCACGCGGGCGCGCACGCGGCCGCCGTATTTGTCGTTCTGCACGTCCAGCAGGGTCACCCGGCCGTCGGCGACCAGGGCGCGCAGACGCTCGTGCGCGGCCTCGGCCAGCTGCTTTTCCTGCGGGCACTGGGCGCGCCGCTCCGGCGTGTCGATGCCCTCCAGACGCACGCGTGTCTCCACCGAATGGCCCAGCCAGACGGTGGCGCGCACCGCCAGCGTGTCGCCGTCCACCACCTCCAGCACGTCCGCCGGGATCGGGCCGGGCAGCACGGGGCGCTCGGCCAGGGCCGGCGCGGAGGCGATCATCACGACAGCGGCAAGCAGGGCCTTGGCAGGCAGGATGGGGCGCACGCGGGTCCCTCCACGCGGCGGGCAACAGCCCGGTTCACGCTTGGGATCCTATCCCTGCAACGGGAACGCATCAAGTAAGAAATAGGTAAAAGGTCCTGCATGCGTATGTGTGCAGGGCCTATGGTCCTATCAAAAGTCGGTGCAGCGGCCCTTGTTCTCCCAGTCGCCGAAGCGCGTCGGCTCGGGACCCTGCGGGCCGCCGATCTCGCCGGGCATCTGCTCCGGCCCCTTCAGGCCGGGCTGGGGCTCGGCCTTGCCGGTCTTGCGGTCTTCCGTCTCGGGAAGGATCTTCGTCTCGCTCATGGGTGCGTCCTCACGCCAGCGCAAGCGGCGCCGTGTCCTCTTGAACGGCGCGCGCGGGCAAGCCCATATCACCACCGATGCCCGGCGGGAAGCCCCGTCGGGGCACCCCACTCGGATGAACACGGGCTATGACCAGCTATCTGAAGACCTCCATCCTGCTTGCCGGGCTCACCGCGCTGTTCGCCGGCATGGGCTACCTGCTGGGTGGGCAGGGCGGCATGATGATCGCCTTCCTGATGGCGCTGGGCATGAACGTCTTCGCCTACTGGAACTCCGGCAACATGGTGCTGTCCATGTACGGCGCCCAGGAGGTGGACGCTTACACCGCGCCCGACTACTACGGCATCGTCCAGCAGCTGGCGCAACGCGCCGGCCTGCCCATGCCGCGCGTCTACGTCATCCAATCCGACCAGCCCAACGCCTTCGCCACCGGCCGCAACCCGGAGAACGCGGCGGTCGCCGCCACCACCGGCCTCTTGAACATGCTGAGTGCCGAGGAGGTCGCCGGCGTCATGGCGCACGAGTTGGCGCATGTGAAGAACCGCGACACGCTGATCATGACGATCACCGCCACGGTGGCCGGCGCCATCTCCATGCTTGCCAACTTCGGCATGTTCTTCGGCGGTTCGCACGGCTCCAACGAGGAAGGGCGGGGCGGCAGCCCGCTGGGCTGGGTGGGCGCGCTGCTGGTGGCGATCGTGGCGCCGATGGCGGCCATGGTCGTGCAGATGGCCATCAGCCGCACCCGCGAGTACGAGGCCGACCGCATCGGCGCCGAGATCTGCGGCCAGCCGCTGTGGCTGGCCAGCGCCTTGGAGCGCATCCACCAGGGCGTTGCCCACTACCGCGACCCGCAGGCCGAGGCGCACCCGGCCACCGCGCACCTGTTCATCGTCAACCCCCTGCACGGCGGCGGCATGGACAACCTGTTCTCCACGCACCCGAACGTGGAGAACCGCGTGGCGGCACTCCAGCAAATGGCCGGTTACGGCGGCTATGGCGGCGGCTACCACCAGCCGCCGGCCAGCCCGTGGGGCGCCCCGCCGCGCGGTCCCTGGAACTGAGGGGCTCCGCGTCCAACCGTCGCCCCTCCCGGCGGTTGCAGCAGCGGACGGTTGCGACTACGCTCGCGTCTCCCGCCGGAAGGGGCGTATTGGGGGTCGAATGAGCGAGAACGCGAAGTACCGTCTGGTCACCCGGTCCGATTTCGACGGGCTGGTCTGCGCCGTGCTGCTGAAGGAACTGGACCTCGTGGACGACATCAAGTTCGTCCACCCGAAGGACATGCAGGACGGCAAGGTGGAGATCACCGGCCGCGACATCACCACCAACCTGCCCTACGTGGAAGGTGCGCACCTCGTCTTCGACCACCATTTGTCGGAAACGATCCGCGTCGGCAAGAAGCCCAACCACATCATCCATCCCGACGCACCGTCCGCGGCGCGCGTGGTCTACGACCACTTCGGCGGCGCGGCGCGCTTCCCGCGCGTGTCGGACGAGATGATGCGCGCCGTCGACCAGGCGGACAGCGCCCAGTACGGCCGCGACGACATCCTGGAACCGACCGGCTGGACGCTGCTGAACTTCCTGATGGACGCGCGCACGGGGCTGGGCCGCTTCCGCGACTTCCGCGTGTCGAACTACCAGCTGATGATGGAGCTGATCGACTACTGCCGGCAGCACACTATCGACCAGATCCTGGCGCTCCCCGACGTGAAGGAACGCGTCGACCTCTACATGCAGCACCGCGAGCCGTTCGTGGACCAGCTGAAGCGCTGCGCCACCGTGCACGGCAACGTCGTGGTGCTGGACCTGCGCAACGAGGAGACGATCTTCGCCGGCAACCGCTTCATGATCTACGCGCTGTTCCCGGAGACGAACGTGTCCATCCACGTTCTGTGGGGGCTGAAGCAGCAGAACACGGTGCTGGCCTGCGGCAAGTCGATCCTGAACCGCTCCTCCAAGACCAACATCGGCGCGCTCATGCTGGAACACGGCGGCGGCGGCCACCACGCCGCCGGCACCTGCCAAGTCGACAACGACAAGGCGGAGGCGGTGCTGGCCGGCATCGTGGCGCGGATGCGGGCGGACGGGTAAGCGTTCCGGCGTTGGGTTTTCGCTGCGCTCAACCCAACCTACAGGGGGCACGTCCCCGTAGGTTGGGTTGAGGCCGAAGCCGAAAACCCAACGTTCACCGCGTCAGCTCTGCGGTGCCGGCCAGGGCACCTCGATGAAGAAGTGGTCGAGGTAGCGTTCCACGCGCATCTCGATCACCACATCCGGCTTCTCCTGCAGGATGACGGCCGGGTTGACGGCGCCGCGGTCGAAGACGGCTTCGCGGAAGTGCTGGGCCAGGAACGGCACCATCGCGTCCATGAAGGAATCGTGGAACACCACCGCCTTGGGCAGGCGCCCGTCGTCGCGGCGGGTGCGGTAGAGCTGGCCGATCTGCATCGGCGGACAGGCGCTGGCCTGCACCGTCAGCAGCGCCGCCCCGGTGGCGCAGCGCGCCGGGAACTCCTCCGTCCCGAACAGGCGCGGGGCCGCGTTCTCGATCAGCGGGACGGAGGCGATGGCGGACATGTCGCCGTAGTAGGGGCCGCGCACCTCCTTCAGCCGGGCACGCTCGATGGGTCCCACGCCGGGCAGCAGGGCGGCCAGACGCTCGGCCAGCACGCGGTAGCCGACGAAGGCGCCGGTGGGCGACCAGTGGGTGTCCGTCTTGAAGTAGATCTGCGACTCCGTACGCGCCGCGCGCAGGGCCGGCGTCAGGTCGATCGGCAGACCGGGGTCGAGGTGCGCCAGCGCCTGCTCCAGCCGCGTCGGGCCGGCGCGGTGCGCCGGCACCCCGTCGGGCAGAAGGTCGGGGTAGACCGTCTGCTTGTTGGGGGCGACGGCCGCGACGTAGCGGATGCCGCGCCGCTCCATCTCCGCCGCGCGGGCGCGCAGGATGGTCCGCCAGCGCTCCAGCGTCGCGGCGTCGACGCGCAGCTGGCCCATGGCGTCGTCGATGCCCGGCCCGTCCTTGGCCTTCTCCGAGCGGTAGAAGAACCAGCCGTCCTTGCCCTGCAGGACCGACGGCACCAGCGCGCCGAAGGCCGTCCAGCGCACCTGGTTGTAGGCGTCGCGCAGGCGCTGGCGCCAGGCGAACTGTTCCTCGAAGCGCTTGTCGATGTCGGCGAAGGGGCGCAGGCGGCCATTGTCCAGCACCACGTCCGGCACGATGGCATGCTGGCGCGCCATGGGCAGCCACAGCCCGCCCAGGAAGACGGCGGCGAGCGCGGCGGCGAAGACCTTGCGTGTCATAGGGGGACGGGGCAGGGGCGCGGCCATGGGTCAGAACCGGAAGTAGATGAAGGGGTTGAAGCTGCCGGCGGTGAGCGACGCCGTGCTGGCCAGCATGATGGCGCCCAGCCCCGCCAGCCGCAGCGCCAGCCAGGGCGACAGCAGCAGCGGACGTTCCGCCGTCGCACGCTCGATCCAGGCGTAGGCGCGCTCGGCCACGCGCAGGGAGGCGAGCGAGCCGACGGCGATCACCGCCAGCACCTCCGGGCTCACCGTGTCGATCGGCCACGCGAGGCCGGCCGGCGCGCTGCCCAGCCCGGCCATGGCGCGCAGGTAATCCAGCGCGTGCCCCAGGCTGTCGGCCCGGAAGAACACCCAGCCGGCCAGCACCAGCGCCAGCGCGTAGGCGTGCTGCGCCACCCGCGGCAGCGCCGCCACCAGCGCACCCAGTCCCCAGCGCTCGGCCGCCAGGAAGAAGCCGTGCCACAGGCCCCAGACGATGAAGGTCCAGGCCGCGCCGTGCCAGAAGCCGCACAGCAGGAACACCACGAACAGGTTGAACGCCGTGCGCACCGGCCCGCCGCGGCTGCCGCCCAGCGGGATGTAGAGGTAGTCGCGGAACCATGACGACAGCGAGATGTGCCAGCGCCGCCAGAAGTCCTGAAGGCTGGTCGCCGCGTAGGGGAAGTTGAAGTTTTCCAGGAAGTGGAAGCCCAGGATCCGCCCGATGCCGATCGCCATGTCGGAATAGGCGGAGAAGTCGAAGTAGATCTGCAGCGCGTAGCACACCGCCCCGTACCACGCGAGGCCGGGGGTGAGCTGGTCCGCCGGCAGGGCGAACACCGCGTCGGCCGGCCCGGCGACGACGTTGGCGATCAGCACCTTCTTGCCCAGCCCCACCACGAAGCGCCCGATGCCCGACGCGATGTCGTCCAGCCGCGTGGCGCGCCGCCCGACTTCGCCCGCCACGTCGCGGTAGCGCACGATGGGGCCGGCGATCAGCTGCGGGAACAGCGACTTGTACATGCCGTAGGCGACGAAGCCCCGCTGCGCCTGCACGTCGCCGCGCGCGATGTCGACCACGTAGGAGATGGCCTGGAAGGTGAAGAAGGAGATGCCGATGGGCAGGTGGATGGGGTCCAGGTGCAGGATGCTGCCGCCCAAGGCCGCGTTCAGGTTGTCGGTCAGGAAGTTGGCGTACTTGAACCACAAGAGCGCGCCGAGGTTCGCCACCACCGCCCCGCCCAGCAGCCAGCGCCGCGCCGATCCAGACGCCCCCTGGATGAACAGCCCCGCCGCCCAGTTGAAGGCGATGGAGCCCAGCATGACCAGCACGTACCAGGTCTCGCCCCAGGCGTAGAACAGGATGCTGGCGGCGAAGAGGAAGCCGTTGCGCAGCACCCGCGGCAGCAGGAAGTACCCGGCCAGCACCAGCGGCAGGTAGAAATAGAGAAACGGCAGCGAACTGAAGACCATCCCCGCACCCCCAGGCGCCCGGCCCCCGGGCGTGCGCGGCGACACTACCGGGCCGGGCGGCGCGGTTCAACGGGGGTGTGCGAACAGAAGGGGCGTCGCGCCGCTTCCCCATCGACACCGCCGGCCCGCCGCGCTACATCCCCCGCATGACCGACGCTTCCCTGGCCGCCCGCGCGGTGGCGCTCGACCTCGTGCGCGAGGTGCTCCGCAAGTCCGTCCCGCTCGACGACGCGTTCGACGCGCACCCCGACCTGGGCGCGCTGGAGCCGCGCGACCGCGGCTTCGTGCGCCTGCTGGTCTCCACCGTGCTGCGCCGGCTGGGGCAGATCGACGCGCTGATCGAGGGCAGCCTCGCCAAGCCCGGCCTGCCCAAGGCCGTGGTGCACGACGTGCTGCGCCTGGGCACCGCGCAGCTGGTCTTCCTTGGCACCCCGGCGCACGCGGCGGTCGACACCTCGGTCGAGCTGGCGGCGGCACGCGGGGCGGCCCCCTACAAGGGGCTGATCAACGCCGTGCTGCGCCGCCTGTCGCGCGAGGGGGCGGAACTGGCCAAGGCGCAGGACGCCGGCCGCCTCAACGCGCCGGACTGGCTGTGGCTGGCGTGGCGGCAGGCCTACGGTACCGCCCGCGCCCGCGGCATCGTCGAGGCGCACCTGACCGAGGCGCCGCTGGACGTCACCGTCAAGGAGAACCCGGCCGCCTGGGCGGCACCCTTGGAGGCGACGCCGCTGCCCACCGGCACGCTGCGCCGCCCCGCCGGCGGCGCCATCACCGAACTGCCGGGCTTTGCCGAGGGTGCGTGGTGGGTGCAGGACCTCGCCGCCTCGCTGCCCGCCAAGCTGATGGGCGACGTCAGGGGCAAGCGCGTCTACGACCTGTGCGCCGCGCCGGGCGGCAAGACGGCGCAGCTCTGCGCCATGGGTGCCGACGTGGTGGCGGTCGACCGTTCGGCCCGGCGGCTGGAGCGGGTGAAGGAGAATCTCGCCCGCCTGCACTTGACGGCGGAACTGCTGGCCGCCGACGTCGCCACCTGGGACGCCGGCGCGCCGGCCGACGCCATCCTGCTGGACGCGCCCTGCACCGCCACCGGCGCCATCCGCCGCCACCCCGACGTGCAGCGCCTGAAGCAGCCCGACGACGTGGCCAAGCTGGCGCGCGCGCAGGGGCGCCTGCTGGCGCACGCGGTGGACCTGCTGAAGCCGGGCGGCACGCTGGTCTACTGCACCTGCTCCATCCAGCCGGAGGAGGGCGAGGCGCAGATCGACCGGCTGATCACCAGGGATGATCGGGTGGAGCGTGTGCCCGTCACCCCGGACGAGCTGGACGGGTTGGCCGAGCTGATCAACGAGCGGGGCGAGGTGCGCTCCCTGCCCGGCATGCTGGCCGACCGGGGCGGCATCGACGGCTTCTTTGTGGCAAGACTGCGACGCCTGCCCTAAAGGTTTACCGCTCGCTTGCGGTGGGCGCGCCGAATTGTTACGAACGGGTATGTCCCTGATCGCCCGCGCCCTCACCGCTTTCCGTTGCCCGGCCGGCCTTGCCCGCCGCGGGGCGAGGTAGGCCCATGTCCGGCGTGCGCGACACCTTCGGGCGCTTCCGCGATGGCGTCGCCCAGATCGCCTTCGGCAACCCCATCTATTCCCTGACGCTGGGCGGCCGCGCGCCGACCGCGCTGTCCGTGGTGCCGCCCGATCCCTGGCCGGGCAACGCGGAGGCCGGGGCGGCGCTGATGGCCGGCGTCTACCGCTTCGCCGGAACCGCGGTGAACGGCGATCCGAACGGCGAGGCGCCCTGGCACCCCGTCGGCGCATCGGCCGCCTGGATGGACGCGCTGCACGGCTTCGAATGGATGCGCGACCTGCGCACGGCCGGCGGCGACAACGCCCGGCGGCGCGCGCGCGCCCTGGTCCTGTCCTGGCTGGAGCGCAACGGCACCTGGAACGCGCAGACCTGGGCGCCGGACGTGCTGGGCGCCCGCGTCTCCACCTGGATCGGCCTGCACGACTTCTTCTGCGCCAGCGCCGACGACGAGTTCCGCGCCCGCGTGTTCGACAGCCTGGCCCGGCAGACGCGCCATCTGGCCCGCGTCACCCCCGGCACGCTGGAAGGGGCGGCGCTGCTGGCCGCCATCAAGGGCCTGCTCTACGGCGGCCTGTGCCTGCCCGGCAGCGAGCGGGTGGTGGGCGACGCCCTGCGCCTCCTGGAACGCGAGCTGCCCCGCCAGATCCTGCCCGACGGCGGCCATGTGGAGCGCAGCCCGTCGGTGCAGATGCAGGTGCTGCGCCACCTGATCGACATCCGCGCCGTGCTGCGCGCCGCCCGTGCCGAGACGCCGGAGGCGCTGCAGCACGCCATCGACCGCATGACCCCGGCCCTGCGCTTCTTCCGCCACGGCGACGGCGGGCTGGCGCTGTTCAACGGCGGGCACGAGGAGGAGGCGGCCTTCGTCGACACCGTGCTGGCCCAGGCCGACGCCCGCGGCCGGCCGCTGAAGAGCGCGCCGCACACCGGCTTCGAGCGGCTGATCGCCGGCCGCACGCTGGTGCTGATGGACACCGGATCGCCGCCGCCGTCCGGCCTGGACGCGCGCGCCCACGCCGGCACGCTGGCCTTGGAGGTGTCGGTCGGCAAGGAGCGGCTGATCGTCAACTGCGGCAGCCACGCGTCGGGCAGCGGCCCGTGGCGCGCCGCGCTGGCCGCCACCGCCGCCCACTCCACCGTCGTCCTGGCTGAGACCAACTCGGCCGAGGTGCTGGAGGACGGCGGCCTCGGCCGCCGCCCCGGCCACGTCGGCTGCGAGCGGCAGGAGGTCGAGGGTGCGGTCCTGGTGGTGGCGACGCACAACGGCTACGCCCGCGGTTTCGGCTACCTGCACCGCCGCCGCGTCTACCTGGCCGAGAACGGCGAGGACCTGCGCGGCGAGGACACGCTGGAGCCGGTGTTGGGCGCCAACCCGGCGGCGCAGCCCTTCGTCGTGCGCTTCCACCTGCACCCGCAGGTTCAGGCCTCGGTGATCCACAACGGCCAGCAGGTGCTGCTGCGCCTGCCCAGCGGCGCCGGTTGGCGCCTGCACGCGGCCGGCGGGTTGCTGGAACTGGCCGAGAGCATCTATGTCGGCAACGGCGACGAGCCGCGCCGCACCATGCAGATCGTGGTGACCGGCCATGCCGACGCCAACGGCGCCACCGTCAAATGGGCCCTGCGCCGCGAACGCAAGAGCGGATGAGGCGGCTCTACTGGGCCGCCTGCGCCATCCTGCTGTGCGCCGGGCTGGCCGGGGCCGTCCTGGTCGTCCTGTTTCCGCCTGAACGCTACGACCAGGATGGTCACCTGATCGCCGAGATGCCGCAGGCGTTCGGCGCCGCCCTTGGGCTTGCCGCGCTGGGGGCGGCCGGCCTGCTGGCTGGCGGGCTCGTGTGGGCGATGGTGCGGTTCCGGCGGTGGGGCCGCGGGACGCGCCCGCCGCGGTAACGTGAGAGCAGCCACGCGCACATGGCCCTTGCGCCGCATGGGCAAGGGGGCGTAAATCCCCGCGCAATCCGGGTTTTCGAGAAACATTACCCCTCTTTTGGAGAGGGGGCACAGATGGAGCTTGGCCACATGACCCCCGACACCGTCCGCATCACCCGCGCCCTCATCTCCGTGTCCGACAAGACGGGGCTCGTGGCGCTTGGACAGGCGCTGGCGGCGCGTGGAGTGGAGATCCTGTCCACCGGCGGCTCGGCCCAGCGCCTCGCCGAGGCCGGCGTGCCGGTCAAGGAGGTCTCCGACCACACCGGCTTCCCGGAGATCATGGACGGCCGCGTCAAGACGCTGCACCCGCGCATCCACGGCGGCATCCTGGCCCGCCGCGACGTGCACGCCGACGCCATGGCCAAGCACGACATCCCGCCCATCGACCTCGTGGTCGTCAACCTCTACCCGTTCGAGGCGACGGTGGCGAAGGGTGCGGGCTTCGAGGACTGCGTCGAGAACATCGACATCGGCGGCCCCGGCATGATCCGCGCCGCCGCCAAGAACCACGACTTCGTCGCCGTGGTCACCGATCCCGAGGATTATGAGGAGCTGCTGGGCGAGCTGGAGCGCAACGACGGCGCCACCACGCTGGGCCTGCGCCGCACGCTGGCGCAGCGCGCCTACGCCCGCACCGCGGCCTACGACGCCGCCATCTCCGCCTGGTTCGCCGGGCAGCTGGGCGAGACCTTCCCGCCCCGCTACAGCCTCTCGGGCCAGCTCAGCCAGACCCTGCGCTACGGCGAGAACCCGCACCAGCAGGCCGCCTTCTACGTCACCGGCGAGAAGCGCCCGGGTGTGGCCACCGCCATCCAGCTTCAGGGCAAGGAGCTGTCGTACAACAACCTGAACGACACCGACGCCGCCTTCGAGCTGGTCGCCGAGTTCGAGCGCCCGGCCGTCGCCATCATCAAGCACGCCAACCCCTGCGGCGTCGCCGAGGGAGAGAGCCTGCTGGACGCCTACGCGCTGGCGCTACGCTGCGATCCGGTCAGCGCCTTCGGCGGCATCATCGCGCTGAACCGCCCGCTGGACGCCGCGACGGCCGAGGAGATCTCCAAGCTGTTCGCCGAGGTGGTCATCGCCCCGGACGCCGACGACGCGGCGCGGGCCGTGCTGGCGACCAAGAAGAACCTGCGCGTGCTGCTGACCAAGGACATGCCCGACCCGGCCGCGCCGGGGATGATGATCAAGGCGCTGTCCGGCGGGTTCCTGCTGCAGAACCGCGACTCGGGCCGCGTGGCGGCGGCGGAGCTGAAGGTCGTCACCAAGCGCGCCCCCAGCGAGCAGGAGCTGAAGGACCTGCTGTTCGCCTTCCGCGTCGCCAAGCACGTGAAGTCGAACGCCATCGTCTACGCCAAGGATGGTGCGACCGCCGGCATCGGCGCCGGTCAGATGAGCCGCGTCGACTCGGCCCGCATCGCCGCCATCAAGGCCGCGGAGGCGTCGAAGGCCGCCGGCATCGCGGAGCCGCTGACCAAGGGTTCGGTGGTGGCGTCGGACGCCTTCTTCCCGTTCGCCGACGGCCTGCTGGCGGCGGCCGAGGCCGGCGTGACGGCGGTGATCCAGCCCGGCGGCTCGATCCGCGACAACGAGGTGATCGCCGCCGCCGACGAGAAGGGCCTCGCCATGGTCTTCACCGGCATGCGCCACTTCCGCCATTGACGTGTGGATCCCTCCCCTGCCTCCGACGCTACGTGATGCACACATCTTGGCGGGAACTGAAAAGCCCTTCTCCCCTTGAGGGAGAAGGGTTGGGATGAGGGGGCATTACCGCCGGTAGGCGGGACAAAGAGTCTTGTTCTCCGGCCATTCGGCCGTAATCACCCTCACCCCAACCCCTCTCCCCTCAAGGGAGAGGGGCTTTCGAACGGTTTCATCCCGCCGCGGGTCGGCCCGTCAGCGCCGGTTGGAACTCAACCCAACCTACGCACTCCCGTCATTCACCGCCGGCCGAAGAACATCCGGGTGAACAGCGTCGCCATGTTCGGCGCGCGCGACGGCACGAGGTCGAAGTCGTAGCCCGCACCGCCCAACGTGTCGGCGCCCTCGCTCTCCTCCTCGCGCTCCTTGGCGGGGAAGGGCACCACCTGTCCCGACGCGGCGCGCCGCGTGTGCGGCGGCGTGGCGGGCGCGTTCTTGGACGCGCTTTTGGAATTGCGGGCCAGCGCCTCGTTGATGGAGGCGAACGCCTCGATGTCCTTGATGTGGAGCATGGCCCTTATCCTGCGCAGGTAACCCGGCGTCACGGTAGAGACTACCTATGTTGCACCGCAGCAAGGAATTGTCCAGTGGGAATAGGTGATCCGCACTACCGCGTAGGGCGTAGCGGGTCGCGAACGCCCAGCATCAGCACGAACCCCACGGCGAAGAACACGAGGATGGAGGCCATGCCGGCGCGCTGGCTGGCGAACGCCTCGGTGGCGAAGCCCAGCGCCAGCGGGCCGAAGAAGCCCACCACCCGGCCGGACAGGCCATAGAGGCCGAACATCTCGCCCTGCATGTGCTCCGGCGACAGGCGCGCCATCATCGACCGCCCGGCCGCCTGCGCCGGCCCGAAGAACAGCCCCAGCCCCAGCGCCAGCACCCAGAACGCCGTCTTGTCGGTGGCCAGGATCAGCGGCACGCCCGACACGATCAGCCCGGCCACGCTGATCAGGATGGTGCGCCGCGCGCCGAACCAATCGTCGATCCAGGCGAAGCCGACCGCACCCAGCCCCGCCACCACGTTCAGCACGATGGCGAACAGCACGATCTCCTCGAAGCTCATGCCGAAGGTGCCGGCTGCGTAGATGCCGCCGAAGGCGGTGATCGTGTTGATGGCGTCGCGGTAGAAGGCCGACGCGATCAGGAAGCGGCCGATCTGCCTGTACTGGCGCGCGTGGCCGATGGTGCGCCACAGCGTCGCCAAGCCCTCACGCACCGCCCGGCCCAGCGGCTTGGCCGGTCCCGGCTCGTCCGGCACCCACAAAAACAGCGGCAGGGAGAACAGCCCGAACCACGCCGCCACCAGCAGCGCCGTGGCGCGCACGTTCTCCTGGTCCGTGGTGGAGAACAGGCCGAAGACGGGTGCCTCGTTGTTCACGAAGCCGAACAGCGCCACGATCAGGCAGGCCAGCCCGCCGAAATACCCCGTGCCCCAGCCCCAGCCCGACACCCGCCCGAACATGGACGGCGGCGCCACGGCCGGCAGGCTGGCGTTGTAGAAGACGTTGGCCAGCTCGAACGCGATGGTGCCCAGCGCCACGCAGACCAGGGCCAGCGCCATCGACGACGGGTCCGGCTTCACCCACCACAGCGCCGTGGTGAAGGCGACGGTGAGTGCTGTGAACAGCGCCAGCCACGGCTTGCGCCGTCCGGTGTGGTCGGCCACCGCCCCCAGCACCGGGCTGAGGATGGCGACGGCCAGCCCGGCGGCGGCCATGGCGCGGCTCCACGCCGCCGTCCCCAGCACCTCGTCCCGTGCCACGGCGCGGGTGAAGTAGACGGCGAAGACGAAGGTGGTGATGACCGTGTTGTAGGCCGAGTTGGCCCAGTCGTAGAGGCACCACGCGGCGATGGCGCGGCGGTCGGGGGCGATCATGCGGTGGCGGTCATTCTGCGGCGGGCGGGACCGCGGCGATCCGCGTGGGGATGAGCGCGTTGATGGTCGCGCGCTGCTCGTCCAGGCGCCCGTCGATGCGCGCCAGCATCTGAAGAACCTGCGTGAGGGTGTTCATCATATCGGCCTGTCCCTTCTTCAGGGCGGCGATATCGTCCTTCATGGCCGTGACGTCGCTGGTCAGCGTGTTGACGTCGCGCTCGATCCGGCCGAGGCGTTCTTCCATGCGGGCCTCCTGGTATCGGAGGTAGTCTAACCGATCGGGGATGCGCTTCCAACCGCATCCGTCCATGGCACGTGTTTGCGCGGTATAGTCTCAGGGCGAACGCCGCCGGAGGTCATCCCCATGCCCAAAGCCATCCTCTTTGCCCTGTCCGCCCTGCTGCTTGCGTCATGCATGGAGAGCCGGGCGCAGACGCCGCTGACGGCGGCGCCACCGCCCGCCCCGTCGTCCGCGCCGGACACCGAGGCCGCCTGCGCGCAGGCCGGCGGTCGCTGGGGGAAGGGCGGCATGCGCGGCCTGCCGATGTGCTTCCAGGACTACGCCGACGCGGGCGAGACCTGCACCTCGGCCGCCGACTGCCAGGGCCGCTGCATCATCCAGGCCGACGGCAGCGGCCAATGCCAGAAGACGCGGCCGCAGTTCGGCTGCTTCCGCTATCTCGACCAGCAGGGGCGGGTCATCGGCCTTTGCGCCGATTGACCTCTGCGCCGATTGACCTCTGCGCCGATTGACCTCTGCGCCGATTGACAGGTGCATTTCCCTCCCGCACGCTCAGGCAAAAATAGGGAGGGGAACGCCATGCAGACGGCGTCGCACGTGCTCGCCATCGACCAGGGCACGACGTCTACCCGCGCCATCCTGTTCGACCGCGACGCGCGGCCGGTCGCCTCGGCGCAGCGGGAACTGCGCCAGTTCTACCCGGCCGACGGCTGGGTGGAGCACGACGCCGAGGACATCTGGAACGACACCGTCGCCGTCATGCGCGCCGCGCTGGAGAAGGCCGGGCTGGGCGCGCACGCCGTCGCCGCCATCGGCATCACCAACCAGCGCGAGACCACCGTCCTGTGGGACCGCCGCACGGGCGAGCCGGTGCACAACGCCATCGTCTGGCAGGACCGCCGCACCGCCGATCTCTGCCGCCGCCTGACCGCCGACGGGGCGGAGCCGATGGTGTGCGAGCGCACCGGCCTGCTGATCGATCCTTACTTCTCCGCCACCAAGCTGCGCTGGCTGCTCGACACCGTGCCCGGCGCGCGGGATCGGGCGGAGCGTGGCGAGCTGGCCTTCGGCACGGTGGACTGCTTCCTGCTGTGGCGCCTGACCGGTGGCCGGGTGCACGCCACCGATGCCAGCAACGCCTCGCGCACCCTGCTGTTCGACATCCGCAAACAGGATTGGGACGACGACCTGCTGCGCCTGTTCGGCGTGCCGCGTTCCGTCCTGCCGCACGTCCTGGACAACGCCGCCGACTTCGGCGTCGCGGAAGCCGCGGTGCTGGGTGCCCGCATCCCCGTCACCGGCATGGCCGGCGACCAGCAGGCGGCCACGGTGGGGCAGGCGTGCTTCCAGCCGGGCATGATCAAGTCCACCTATGGCACCGGCTGCTTCGCGCTGCTCAACGTCGGCGACACCTTCGTGCCGTCGAAGCACCGCATGCTGACCACCGTTGCCTACCGCTTCGGCGGCAAGCCGACCTACGCCATCGAAGGGTCGATCTTCGTGGCCGGCGCGGCGGTGCAGTGGCTGCGCGACGGGCTGCGCCTGATTCCCGACGCCGCCAGCAGCGAGTACCACGCGCGCGAGCTGCCGGACACCGGCGGCGTCTATCTGGTGCCGGCCTTCACCGGCCTGGGCGCGCCGCACTGGGATCCGGACGCGCGCGGCGCCATCCTGGGCCTGACGCGCGACAGCGGGCTGGCGCACGTGGTGCGCGCGGCACTCGAGTCGGTGGGCTACCAGACCCGCGACCTGATGGAGGCGATGAGCACCGACGGCGGCACCGCGCCGGAGGCGCTGCGCGTCGACGGCGGCATGGTGGTCAACGACTGGGTCTGCCAGTTCCTGGCCGACATCCTGGGCGTGGCGGTGGAGCGCCCCGACGTCACGGAGACGACGGCGCTGGGTGCCGCCTACCTCGCCGGCATGCAGGCGGGCGTGTACGGCGGGCTGGACGCGATATCCGCCGCATGGCGCTGCCAGCGGCGGTTCGAACCGCGCATGGACGCCGCCGTGCGCGACCGGCTCTACGCCGGTTGGCGGGCGGCGCTGGCGCGCGTACGCTCGCGTTGACGCTTCGTTACCAAAGCTTCACGCAAGCGACACACCCGCGAAACCGGAGCCGGCTAGGGGATCCACCGGACCTGGAACACAGAGCTGGGCACAAAGAAGCAGGGAGATGGGACCGATGAGCAGCATGCGCATTCTGGCCGCCGGCACGGCGGTGGCGCTCGTGGCCGCCGCGAGCGCGGCGCACGCCCAGCAGAAGACGGTGGTGGAGTTCTGGCACGGCCTGCCGCAGCCGCTGGGCGGCCAGCTGGAGCAGCTGGTCCAGGACTTCAACAAAAGCCAGGACAAGGTGCAGGTCAACCCGACCTTCAAGGGCTCCTACCCCGAGACGATGCAGGCCGCCATCGCCGCCTTCCGCGCCGGCAACGCGCCGCACATCGTGCAGATGTTCGAGGTGGGCACCGCCACCATGATGGCCGCCGGCCCGGCCATCAAGCCGGTCTACAAGCTCCTGGAGGAGACGGGCACGGCGCTGGACCCCAGCGCCTACCTGCCGGCGGTGCGCGGCTACTACTCCACCGCCGACGGCAAGATGATGGCGCTGCCGTTCAACAGCTCCACCGCCGTCATGTTCTACAACAAGGACGCCTTCCAGAAGGCCGGCCTGGACCCGAACGCCCCGCCGCAGACTTGGCCGGCGCTGGTCGACGCCGCGCGCAAGCTGAAGGCGGCCGGCATCGCCTGCCCCTACACCACCTCCTGGCCGACGTGGGTGCAGTTCGAGCAGTTCTCGGCCATCCACGACCTGCCGCTGGCCACGCAGGAGAACGGCTTCAAGGGCCTGAACGCCGAACTGAAGATCAACAGCCCGTTGCACGTGAAACATCTGCAGACGCTGATCGACATGCACAAGGAGGGGCTGTTCAAGTACGCCGGCCGCGACACGGCGGCGGACGCCCTGTTCCCGTCGGGCGAATGCGCCATGCAGACGGCGTCTTCGGGGCTGCGCCTGCGCATCTCGCGCGAGGCGAAGTTCGCCTGGGCCGCGGCCATGCTGCCCTACTGGCCGGAGGCCGCGGGCGCCCCGAAGAACGGCGTGATCGGCGGTGCGGCGTTCTGGGTGATGACCTCGCCCAAGCGCACGGCGGATGAGTACAAGGCGGTGGCCGAGTTCTTCAGGCATCTCGCCCAGCCGTCGGTGGACGCCAAGTGGCACATGGACACCGGCTATCTCCCCGTCACCTTCCAGGGATTCGAGCAGGCCAAGGCGGCCGGCTTCTACGAGAAGAACCCGGGGGCCGACGTGCCCTACCAGCAGATCACCCGCTCGGCCGTGACGGTGAACTCCCGCGGGTTCCGCCTGGGCAACCTGCCGGAGATCCGCAACATCATCCAGGAGGAGATGGAGAAGGCCTTCCAGGGCCAGCAGTCGGCCCAGCAGGCCCTCGACGCCGCCGTCCAGCGCGGCAACGCCGTGCTCCGCACCTTCGAGCGCGCCAACAGGGGGTGAGAAATTACCCTCTCCCGCCTCGGGAGAGGGTGGCCGCGAAGCGGCCGGGTGAGGGTATAGTCAAGGATCCTTGCGCTTACCCTCACCCTCCCGCCCTCTGGGCGGGCCCCTCCCTCTCCCGGGGCGGGAGAGGGAAGAAAAGGATCCCCATGCAGCGCCGCGTCGTGTTCGGCAACCGCATCCTTCCTTACCTGCTGCTGGCGCCGCAGGTGGCGGTGACGCTCGTCTTCTTCCACTGGCCGGCGGCGCAGGCGGTGGAACAGTCCATGCTGCTGCAGGATGCCTTCGGCCTGCGCCGGCAGTTCGTCTGGTTCGAGAACTTCGAGCTGGTGCTGGCCGATCCCAACTACCGGCACACGGTGTGGGTCACCGTGATCTTCAGCGCCGCGGTCACCGTGCTGTCCATGACGCTGGCGCTGCTGTTCGCCGCTCTCGCCGACGCCGGCATCCGCGGGCGCAACCTCTACAAGACGCTGCTGATCTGGCCCTACGCGCTGGCTCCGGCGGTGGCGGCGGTGCTGTGGGTGTTCATCGTCCACCCGGACATCGGCGTGCTGGGGCGGGCGCTGAACGCGTGGGGCGTCGCCTGGGACTACCGGCTGAACGACAACCAGGCGCTGCTGATGGTCATCCTGGCGGCGGCGTGGAAGCAGGTGTCGTACAACTTCATCTTCTTCCTGGCCGGGCTGCAGGCGATCCCGCGCTCGCTCTTGGAGGCGGCGGCCATCGACGGGGCGGGGGCGGGGCGGCGGTTCTGGACCATCACCTTCCCGCTGCTGTCGCCGACCACCTTCTTCCTGCTGGTGGTCAACGTCGTCTACGCCTTCTTCGAGACGTTCGGCGTCATCCACGCCATGACCAGGGGCGGACCGGGCAAGGCGACGGAGACGCTGATCTACCGCGTCTACGTCGACGGCGTGATCAACAACGATCTCGGCGGCTCCTCGGCGCAATCGGTGATCCTGATGCTGGTGGTGGTGGCGCTGACGGCCCTGCAGTTCCGCTTCATCGAGCGCAAGGTGCACTACGCATGACGGCCCATGAAAAGCCCTGGCGCCGCATCATCGACCTTGTGCCGCACCTCGTGCTGATCCTGGGCGTGCTGGTCTTCGCCTTTCCCATCTACATGACGCTGATCGGCTCCACCTGGGACGCGGCGACCATCGCGCGCGGCAACCTGCCGCTGACGCCGGGCGGCGAGGCGGCGGCCAACTACGCGGCGGCGTGGAGCGAGGGGCGGGGCGAGCGCGTCACCGGCACGCCGGTCCGCATCATGATGGTCAACAGCCTGATCATGGCGCTGAGCATTGCGGTGGGGAAGATCGCCATTTCCATCCTGTCGGCCTACGCGGTGGCGTTCTTCCGCTTCCCGGGCCGCATGCTGTTCTTCTGGATAATCTTTGTCACGCTGATGCTGCCGGTGGAGGTGCGCATCATCCCCACCTACAAGGTGGTGGCGGACTTAGGCTTGATCGACACCTACGCCGGGCTGACCATCCCGCTGATCGCGTCGGCCACCGCCACGCTGCTGTTCCGCCAGTTCTTCCTGACCATCCCGGACGAGCTGGTGGAGGCCGCCAAGATCGACGGGGCCGGGCCGGTGCGCTTCTTCTTCGACGTGCTGCTGCCCCTGTCGCGCACCAACATCGCCGCACTCTTCGTCATCCTGTTCATCTACGGCTGGAACCAGTACCTGTGGCCGCTGCTGGTCACCTCCAGCCGCGAGATGCAGACCATGGTCATCGGCATCACGCAGATGATCGGCACCGGCGAGAGCGCTACCGACTGGAACATCATCATGGCGACCACGGTGCTGGCGCTGCTGCCGCCGGTGGCGGTGGTGGTGGCGATGCAGCGCTGGTTCGTCAAAGGCCTCGTGGACAGCGAGAAGTAATCCATGGCGACGGTCGATCTGCGCGGCGTGCGCAAGTCCTACGGCAACGTGCAGGCGATCAGGGGGATCGACCTCGCGGTGGCGGACGGGGAGTTCCTGGTGATGCTGGGCCCCTCCGGCTGCGGCAAATCCACGCTGCTGCGCATGGTGGCGGGGCTGGAGGCGATCACCGGGGGCGAGGTCGCCATCGGCGGGCGCGTGGTCAACGGCCTGGAGCCCAAGGACCGCGACATCGCCATGGTGTTCCAGAACTACGCGCTCTACCCGCATATGAGCGTGTACGACAACATGGCTTACGGCCTGAAGATCCGCGGGCTGGCGAAGGCGGAGATCCGCGCGCGCGTCGACAAGGCCGCCGAAATCCTGGAACTGGGCGCCTTGCTGGAGCGCCGGCCCAGCCAGCTCTCGGGCGGGCAGCGCCAGCGCGTCGCCATGGGCCGCGCCATCGTGCGCGAGCCGGCCGTCTTCCTGTTCGACGAGCCGCTGTCCAACCTGGACGCCAAGCTGCGCACGCAGATGCGCGTGGAAATCAAGCGCCTGCAGGACCGCCTGCGCATCACCAGCCTCTACGTCACCCATGACCAGGTGGAGGCGATGACGCTGGCCGACCGCATCATGGTGATGAACCACGGCGTGGCCGAGCAGGTCGGCACGCCGCTGGAGGTCTACCAGCGCCCGGCCAGCCTGTTCGTCGCCGGCTTCATCGGCGCCCCGCCGATGAACGTGGTGGACGCCCGCGTGGCGGACGACGGTGCGGGCGTGGTGCTGCCCGGCGGCGAGCGCCTCGCCCTGCCGCGCCCGTATGCGGACCACGCCGGCCGCCCGGTGAAGCTGGGCGTGCGGCCGGAGCACCTGCGGCCGGCGCCGGACGGCCCCCTATCCTTACACGTGGAACTGGTCGAGGCGCTGGGCGCCGACACGGTGGTGCACGGACGGCTATCCGGCGGCGCCGTGCTGCTGGCCCGCCTGCCCGGCCTGCCGACCTGCCGGGCGGGCGACACGGTCGCCCTGGCGGCCGAGCCGGACGCGCTGCACCTGTTCGAGGTGGAGAGCGGGCGACGGATCGACTCGTAGACGGCTGATTCTCGCAGTAGAATGGTCGGAAATCCCGGAGGGAGAGACCGACGACCATGACCACGAATCCGATTCCCCCCTTCCACCTCGCCTTCCCCGTCCGCGACAAGGAGGAGGCGCGGGCGTTCTACGCCGGGCTTCTGGGCTGTCCGGTCGGGCGGGAAAGCGACCGCTGGATCGACTTCAACCTGTACGGCCACCAGATCGTCGCCCACGTCTCCGAGGAGGCGGGGGCCAATGCCACCAACCCGGTGGACGGCGAGGACGTGCCGGCCAGCCACTTCGGCGTCATCCTCGGCTGGGACGATTGGCACCGGCTTGCCGATTCGCTGAAGGCGGCGGGGCTCAAGTTCCTGATCGAGCCGCAGATCCGCTTCAAGGGTCAGGTCGGCGAGCAGGCGACCATGTTCTTCCTCGACCCCAGCGGCAATGCGCTGGAGTTTAAGAGCTTCCAGGACATGAGCCAGATCTTCGCGCGGTAGGGCCGTGCCCCCACCCCGGCCCTCCCCCTGCGGAGCAGGGGGAGGGGGAGGGAGCGATCACTTCGCGATCACGCCGCAGGCGATGCGGTTGCCGGAGTTGCCGGCGGGGTCGGTGGCGTAGTCGTCGACGCCGGCGTGCACGATCAGGGACGCGCCGTCGGCGTCGAACACGTTGCTCGGGCCGTCGGTCAGGGACACCCGGTGGGTCATCATCTCGAACCGCGCGTGGCCGCGCTCGTCCACGAAGAAGTTCGGCAGGTCGCCGGCGTGCATCTCGGTCGCGCCCATGCCGTGCTTGGCGTTGGTCGGGTTGAAGTGGCCGCCGGCGGCGGCGAAGTCGGGCTCGCACTTGCCGACGGCGTGGATGTGGACGGCGTGCCAGCCGGGGGCGACGTTGTCCAACTCGCCGCGAATCACCACGCCGTGCGGGTGCTGCTGCAGGGTGACGGTGCCCAGCGCCTTGCCCTGCGCGTCCTTCATGGCGGCCTTGGCGGTCGCGGGCGTCTGCGCCGAAGCGGCGCCGATGCCCAGCAGGAGGACGGCGGCCGCTGCGGCGGTGGCACAGGCGGTAATGGTGCGTGTCATGATGGCTCACTCCCTGACGTGCGCCGCGTCGTTGCGCGGTTCCGCAACAGTCGGCTACGGAAATCGTGGCGCGTCAACGTCGCTCATGGATATAGATGCGGCATTCGGCCGCGTGATCGCTGGACAGGGATGCGCCCGGTTTGCACTATGATCGGCCATGATAAAGACAAAGGGAGTGTGACGGGCATGGCATCGCGGCTTGAGACGCTGTGTCAGGAAAAGGGACTGAAGATGACCGGCCAGCGCCGCGTCATTTCCAAGGTCCTGTCGGAGGCCGAGGATCACCTCGACGTGGAGGAGGTGCACCGGCGCGCCGTGCGAATCGACCCGCGGATCTCCATCGCCACCGTCTACCGCACCATGCGCCTCTTGGAGGACGCGGACGTGGTTGAGAAGGTGGACTTCGGCGACGGGCGCGCCCGGTACGAGGAAAAGCGCGGCATCCACCACGACCACCTGATCGACACCAGCACCGGCCGGGTGATCGAGTTCACCAACCCCGAGCTGGAGGCCATGAAGGAGCGGATCGCCCGCGAACTCGGCTACCGCATCGTCGGCCACCGGCTGGAAATCTACGGCGTACCCCTGCGCGACGACGACAAGGGCGAGGGCAAAGGGGTATGACATCCTCCGCCGCGCTTGCGCCCCTGGCTCCTTCGGGGTTAGATTAGCGTCTAAACGAAGCTGCCGCGTTTGGCGGCATGGTGTGGACGGCCATCATGATCGCGGAGAAGCTGCTTCAGGCGGCCAGCGCGTTGGAGGATGCGGGCGTCCCCCAGGACGTGCTGGGCCGGCTGTACGAATCCTTCGCGCAAGCCGCGCTGATCCAGGCCGGCGTGTCGGTCGACCTGATGGGGCTGTGCGGCTTCGACAACCCGGCGGCCCATTTTCCGCCGCAGGGCGTCGGCCGCTGGCGCCGCGCGCCGGGGCAGGCGTTGCGCCTGGGCTTCTCGGACGACTCGTAGGCTTCAGGCTCAACGCTTCGTCACGCGCTCCAGCAGGTATTCGGCGGAGAACTCCTCCACCTTCATCGGGCGGTCGAACTGCGGCGGCTTCTCGGTGTTGTCGATGCCGCTGGCCATATAGCGCCCGCCGGGAATGTCGAAGGTGAACTCCATGGTCGGCAGGAACGCCGGCACGTGGGACATCTGGATGCCGTGCGCCTCGGCGTAGCGCACCAGTTCGCCCGCGTCGTTGTAATGGTCGGCCATGACGATCTGCCAGGAATCCTCGTCGATGTAGTAGACCCGGCGCGGCAGGCCGTGGCGCAGGCCGCGCTTCAGCGTCGCCTCCACCACCCACACGCGGTGCAGCTCGTAACGCAGGAAGGCCGGGTTGGGGTGCGACGCCCACAACAGGTCGGGCAGCACGAGTCCCGCGCCGTTCAGCCGGTAGGCGTTGTAGGGCACGTACATCTCGCGCCGGCCGGCCAGGTTGAAGTCGAACCGGTCCATCATGCCGCTGAACATGTCGCGCATATCGGCGGTGCGGATGCCGCTCGTCGCCGGGTCCAGCGTGTCGTAGGCGTAGTCGGGTGCCCGCAGCACGCGCGGCTCCCCCGGCGGGCGGTACCAGCCGGCGAAGGGACGGCGAAGCGGGTCCAGCGACAGGTGCAGCAGCAGCGTGCCGCCCGCCACCTCGCGCGGCTTCACCCCGACCCGGCGGTAGTAGCGGCCGATGGCGTCGCCCATGCCGGCGGCATAGGGCGACAGCGTCTCCTCCCGGTACATGGTGACGGTGGCGTTGCCGTGCTCGTCCGGCACGGCGATGCCGTCGAAGCGGGTCAGCGTGTCGCCGCGCCAGCGCAGCACGTGGTTCCACATCGCCTGCGCGCCGTTCTTCGGGATGGGGAAGGGGATGCCGACGCGGGCGTCGCGCACCCCCAGCCCGTTCTCGGCCAGCGCGGCGCGGCCGCTGTTGGCGATGGTCTCGTCGTAGACGCGCTGCGGCAGGGCGGCGGTGCGGCGCGTCAGGTAGACCGGCACCTCGAACGAACCGGGGTACTTGCGCAGCAGCGCCTTCAGCCCGCCGGACAGACGGATGGCGAAGCGGTCCAGTTCCTGCGCCTGCACGGTGAACCAGCGCGTGTCGTCGACGAAGGGGTCGGGGTGCGGCTGGCCGGGCACGTAGTCCTTGGGCGGCACCGTCAGGCCGCCGGTCCAGGCCGGGATGGTGC
This sequence comes from Azospirillum sp., assembly GCF_035627195.1. Taxonomy (GTDB): domain Bacteria; phylum Pseudomonadota; class Alphaproteobacteria; order Azospirillales; family Azospirillaceae; genus Azospirillum. Next base: position 55 of record NZ_DASPMG010000404.1, on the reverse strand, counting down.
GCGGCCCGTTGGCGGCGCGGATGGCGCCCAGCGGCGTCAGCTCCCCCTCCAGCGG